>DATEDU010000049.1:0-45798 GCA_035281525.1 Pyrinomonadaceae bacterium
AAGGCCATTCGGTGAAGGATGCAAAAAGGCGGCCTCGCACCCGAGTCTTGCACCCCGGATCGGCCGCCTTTTCTGAGGAGCCCACCTACCTCGTTGGGTTAAACGTTACAAATTAGCCCGAGTTCCAAAAAAGAAATCACGCGTCGCATTAAAATGCACCGCGACTCAGAGTCACGCGGCACGAGCTCGTGGCACACGACGCTGTCTCGCAATCCGCTCGAGCCACTTCTGGGCATCGTCGTAATGCGGAAAACGCCGCTCCTCGAGCCGGAAGGCGCTGGTGTGATAATACCGGCGGCCGTTAATGATTCTTGCAGGATGCTTAATGTGAAGCATTTCGTGGAACAGAATGAACTCTACAAAACGGTCCGGTATCTCAGCCGAATCAAGTGTTTTGCTGATGGTGATCGTATCGTGAACTCGATCGTGATGGCCAAGAATATTGCGAGTACGTCGTTGTGACCACGTGAGGGTTGGTTTGGTCAACTCGCCGTCAAAATATCGCCGGTTGAGTTTGCGAAACATCCGATCCAGGTCGTAAACCTCTCCGCGCGCTGAGGAGAGTATTTTTCGGCCGCGCCGGCGTCGTGCAAGGTCAGAAGAACGCATCACTTCCGGAGTCATGGAATAATCCTGATAAACTCGGTTGTGTACATCCGGAATCCTTTTTCCGAGCAATCGAGCTACCAATACGAACGCTAAGGCACGCAGCACATCGGGCGGACATGTTTTACAAATATCTGAAAGCCGCACGTAGACGCGTCCCGACCGTATTCTGATCGTGTGATGTAAACCGGCATATGGATAGAAACGCACCTCGATCTCCGGGACAGGACGGTTGTTCCCCAAATGTCGAAACGCATCCCCAAAGTATTTTTTTACTTCGTTCATGACCTGTACTCCTTGGACACAACCGCACCCGAGGTCTGAGGTTGGAGTGGCCTCATCTTAAGTAGCTTTCGCCAAGGGCGTCAATTGATTTTGGGAAGACTGCGAAAAGGCCAACAAAAGCGGCATGATCTTGGACCATCTCGACCTTCGGATACCCCGAGCCGGCATAGCCGAAGACGTAAGCTCAAGAATACAAAGAGTTTACGTCGATTAATTCGAAACCGCCTGATTCGAATACATTATGGGAGTGGCTCCGTCTGTGGTCCCTGTTGGAACGCAGAACTCCGTCTAAGTTGAAGTGTTTGCAGCGGTCTTCGTGATTCCTTTATACTGCGAAAGACTGTGGAGCGTGCTCCCCAAGCTCCTAAGCTCCTGGACAAGGCCCGAGAACCCGTCTTGACTTGAAAATGACTGGATCCAGCACGGAAATAAGACACCTAAATGCCCCGTCGTAGCTCAAACCTCCAAACCTCGGATCAGAATTCCCCTGATGCCCGTGCCCAGGCCGTCCTGGCTGCCCTGATCAAAGAGCATTTGGTTACGGGTGAGGCGGTAGGCTCGCTCGTCTTATCGGACCGGTTCGCTCACGGCTACGGCTGGAGCTCTGCCACGATACGAAACGTGATGGCTGAGCTTGAGGACGCAGGTCTCGTGGAACAGCCGCACACTTCAGCAGGCCGCGTGCCCACCGACAAAGGCTACCGTTATTACGTCGACAACATGATCGGCAAGGCCAGGCTGTCACGTGCCGACCTAAAGGCGATTGACGCCGCCTTTGCCTCGAACCCTCAGGAATCCTCGTCTCCCGAACGACTCATGGAGAAGGCTTCGCACGCGCTTTCCGAATTGTCTGAAAACGTGGGGATAGTCGTCTCTCCTTCGCTTGCCGAAAACCGGCTCAGCCATATCGAATTCCTTCAATTACCTGACAAGCGGATCCTGGTAGTGCTGGTAACGTCTTCAAATACCATTCACAACAAGATCATCAGGTTGGAAGAAACGCTGAGTCAGGATGAGCTCGAAAAGACTGCGCGGTACTTAAACACCGAATTCAGTGGCAAGAGCCTGACCCAGATTCGAGCCGAAATTGTGGAGATGATGAGGGAAGAGAAGGCTCTCTACGATCGGCTGCTGCGAAACGCAATCCTGCTATGCGACATGAGTCTGGAAGGCGAGGAATCGAGCGGCAGCGAAGTCTACATCGATGGCGCGTCAAACATGCTTATGAAGCCCGAGTTCGTAGACGTTGATCGCATGCGCGAACTGTTTCGCACGTTTGAAGAAAAATCGCGCCTGCTCAAGATTCTGAACGAATGTGTGTCCCGCGACTTTCACGGTGATGTGAACGTGGTTATTGGAAGAGAGCACGCTAGTTCCTCAATGCGCAACTGTGCGCTGATTACGGCGCCCTACCGAATTAGCTTTAATGAGAATCCGGGAACACTCGGAGTCGTTGGCCCCATGCGAATTGAATATTCGCGTATCATGGCTATGGTAAACTACATGGCTCGACTCATCGAGCGCCGGTTGGGTGAGGAAAATCCGCTTTATTAACCTTGCCGATTAGGACGTCCCCTATTTTATCCTTGGAACTTTTGAGTTATGGCCTCTGACAGAAAACGCGGTGGCTGGAATCGTATTCCGATCAACTTCCCGGACGCGGCGGATGGAGAGACCGCTGAGCCGGAAGATGACGAAGTAGTTCTGGTCGATGATGAAGAAGACTCGCCGGTGGAGTTCAGCGAGGCTGATGAGAGTTTGCAGCCGGCTGAGGAAGAGGCTCCCGAACCTCCGAAAGTCGTCACGGGTGAATTAGGAGGCCCTCTGACTGCGGAGCTGGTAGCAACGCGGTCGGAGCTGAAACGCGTCGAGGCCGAGTTAGCTGACCTGAAAGATCGGTTCGCTCGTCGCCAGGCAGACTTCGAGAACTACCGCAAGCGAATCGAGCGCGAACGAGGCGAGACGCACGAGCGGGCAGTCGCTGAGATTGCCGCGAAATTGTTGCCAGTCCTCGACAACCTCAAACGCGCACTCGATGCAGAAGCTTCAGTTGAATCAAGCGAATCGGATGAGTTCCGGCATTTCTTGAGTGGCGTTGATCTGATTTCGAAGCAACTGAGCGGCGTGTTGGAAGCACTCGGCGTCAAGCCGATCTTGGCAGAGGGCGAACCTTTTAATCCTCATATTCACGAGGCAGTCGTTTCCGAACCAACCGATGAATATGAGCCCGACACAGTCATGCAGGAGATTATTCAGGGTTACCGGCTGGGTGACAGGTTGATCCGGCCTTCACTCGTTAAGGTAGCCGTTAAGAAATAGATGGGAAAAGCGATCGGAATAGATCTGGGTACGACTAACTGCTGCGTCGCTGTTTTGGAAGGCGGCGCAGTACAGATTGTGCCAAACAAAGAAGGCGGGCGTACCACTCCCAGCGTCGTCGGTTTTACTGACAAAGGGGAGCGTCTGGTTGGCCAAATTGCCAAGCGTCAGGCAGTGACTAACGCGGCGAACACTGTTTATGCAGTCAAACGTCTTATCGGCCGGAAATTCAATTCACCCGAACTCCAGCGGATGCGTGAGACTTCTGCATTTGAGCTGGTCGACTCGCCAAACGGTGACGCGCGGGTGCGAGTTAAGGGTCGCAGTTACAGCCCTCCGGAATTGTCGGGCATTGTGCTACAGCGATTGAAGGCTGCTGCCGAAGACTTTCTCGGCGAGCCTGTCAAAGATGCGATCATCACCGTCCCTGCTTACTTCGATGACACACAAAGGCAAGCTACGAAAGACGCGGGCAAGATCGCCGGTTTGAACGTTGAAAGGATCATCAACGAGCCTACCGCCGCGGCCCTTGCTTATGGACTCGGGAAAGCAGGTGTCGAGCGCATCGCCGTGTACGACTTGGGCGGCGGCACCTTCGACATCTCGATCCTCGAAATGAACGATGGCGTATTCGAGGTGTTGTCCACGTCCGGGAATACGTTTCTTGGCGGCGAAGACCTCGACGAGAGAATCATGAATTGGATGGCGGATCAGTTTCTGTCAGACAATGACATCGATCTCCGTCAGGATCGACTCGCGCTGCAGCGCTTGAAGGAAGTGGCCGAACGAGCGAAGTGCGAACTCTCATCCGCGACTGAAACAAACATCAATCTTCCATTTATCGCGGCGGACGCGTCCGGTCCTAAGCACTTCAATAAAACATTGACGCGCGACCAGTTTGAATGGCTCGTTACTGATCTGATCGAACAAACCGTCGAGCCGTGTCACAAAGCACTAAACGATGCAAAACTGAAGGCGAGTGACATTGACAAAGTAATTCTGGTCGGCGGACAAACGCGCTCACCAATTGTTGAGAGGACGGTTGAGAAAATCTTTGGTAAGAAGGCGTCGGCCGAGATCAATCCGGATGAAGTGGTCGCGATGGGCGCGGCGATCCAGGGTGGCGTGCTCACGGGCGATATTAAAGACATCGTGCTGCTGGACGTCTTGCCGCTGAGCCTGGGTCTGGAAACGCGCGGAGGATTGTTTACAAAAATCATCGAGCGCAACTCTACGATCCCGCTGCGGAACAGTTTGACGTTTACAACCGTAGTGGACAACCAGGCATCAGTGGAGATTCACATTCTGCAGGGTGAGCGCGAAGTGGCGACGGGCAACCGGTCACTTGGAAAGTTCGAGTTGGTAGGAATTCCGCCAAGCCCTCGCGGCGTTCCGCAGATTGATGTGACGTTCGAAGTAGATGCAAACGGGATCGTGTCGGTGTCGGCGAAAGACAAAGCTACGGGACGAGAGCAGCAGATGCGGATCACACCGACGTCGGGACTGACTCCCGACGAGATCGAGCGCTTCATTGGCGAGGCAGAAACATTTGCTGAAGCAGACCGCGAAGCGAAGCAACAGGTTATCTTGCAAAACAAGCTCGAGTCGCTGCTGCGTAACACGCAAAAGTCATTTACGAAGTTTGGCGGGCTGCTTTCGGAGTCCGATCAAAGCGCTGCACGCCGTGCGTTTGTAGAGTCGGACGCTGCAGTTCAATCAGGCACTTTGGAAGAGATCAACAAGGCACTGGATGCATTGGAGCGCGTTGCTGGAAAACTCACGGCGGCTATGATGAATCCTTCCGCGAACGTCACCGCGGAACTCGAGGAGTCGCGTTAACGCACCAATCTACCCTCGACGCGTACAACAAAGTGAAAGGGAATAGTTAGGCTGGATGGAGAAAAGAGATTATTACGAGGTGCTCGGCGTTAGCCGCACGGCCAACGATCAGGAAATAAAGAGTGCCTACAGGCGTTTGGCGGTGCGTTATCACCCCGACAAGAATCCCAACGACGCCAGCGCCGAAGACAAGTTTAAGGAAGCTGCTGAAGCGTACTCGGTCCTTGCCGATCCTGAGCAACGCCGCCGTTACGATCGCTTCGGTCATGCCGGCGTGTCGAGCACTGCCGGAGCAAGCTGGGGCGCCCCCGGTTTTGGCGGTTTCGAAGACATTCTTGGTGACCTGTTCGGCTTCGGTGACGTGTTTGGCGGCGGACGCAGTGGCAGCCGCCGGACCGCGGCGCAACGTGGCGCCGACCTTCGCTACGATCTGGAAATCACACTCGAAGATGCAGCAAATGGGATGACTGCGCAGTTGCGCATCCCTCGTCTCGAGACTTGCGAGACCTGCAAAGGGTCAGGGTCAGCGCCGGGCACTCAGCCCGAGAGTTGTCAGACATGCGGTGGCACAGGCCAGCTGCGGTACCAGCAGGGCTTTTTCTCTGTAGCCAGAACGTGTCATGCGTGCCGTGGCGCGGGCAAGGTGGTTAAGACTCCTTGCACGGATTGTCGCGGAGCAGGTCGAGTCGAGCGCGAGAAGCAGATGGAGGTTAAGATTCCGGCCGGAGTTGAAACGGGATCTCGTTTGCGCGTTCAGGGCGAAGGCGAATCCGGCTCGAACGGCGGACCTCCAGGCGATCTTTATGTCGTTATCGTTGTCGCAGAGCACGAACATTTCGAGCGCCAGGGAAGTAACCTTTATGCTTCCGTTCCGATTACCTTTGCTCAGGCGGCGCTGGGTGCTGAGATTCCAGTAAAAACTTTGGACAGCGAAGAAAAAATCAAAGTCCCGATGGGTACGCAGACGGGCACCGTGTTTCGACTGAAAGGCAAAGGCATGCCGGCTTTGGGTGGACGCGGTCGCGGCGATCTGTTTATCTCTGCTACTGTAATTACTCCAACCTCACTTACGCGAGAGCAGCGCAAGCTGCTGGAACAACTGGCTATGATCGAAGACAAAGACCTTGAAGATCGAGGGTTGGTGGACAAGGTTCGCGACATCTTCGGCTGATTCTGTTCACTCCGTAGGAGTGAGATGTTTATAGATTCGAAAGGTAAACCTTCTCTCCACGCGCATCCGTTCGAAGGAGCGGAAAGCTGCCAAGTGTTTTTGTTCAAGATCCCGTCCGCCCCTTCGAACGGATGCGGAACGAGTAAAAGATAGCAATGCTATAAACATCTCACCCCTAGCGGGGTAAAAACTGAGGTTCTTTATGACATATCGTTCATATGGGTCTCGTCTCATAGTAACGGGGTTATTCATTCTTTGTTTCCTAGTTGCCGGCAACGCACAAGACAATCTGGAGAAGTGGAGCACCTTCGACTTTGCGGCTAGTTCCATCAAACGGGGCGACATTTCAAATTTGGAGTTGTACGAGCTGAAGCTCTTGCGCGGGATCGTTTTCGGCCGTCATGGCCGCGTATTCAAAGACGTTGGGATCAGGAAATACTTGACGGAGCAGAGTTGGTACAAACCTAACCCTGATTTTCAGAATTCATTGCTGAACGACGTGGAACGTAGGAACCTGGATGTAATCCGTGACGCCGAAGCAAGCAAGCATCATCAAGTCCAGCCGGGTGACATGCGTTACTATCGCAGCCGACAGCTCACCCGTAAGCAGCTTGGCACCCACAGCAAAGCAGAATGGACGGTACTCCACGCTGAAGTAGAGGCGATTCACGGCAAGCGCTTCGATGATCAGCCATGGCTCCAGCAGTACTTTGACGAACGCTATTGGTATCAGCCTAACAACAACTACGATGCGAAACAGCTCAGCACGATAGAACGCAAGAACATGCAAACTATCGCGGCTGCGCAGAAGACGCAACGGAAGCTGGCGCTAGCGCCCGGCGATATGGAGTTCTTTGAGAACCGGTTGATTACCGAACGGATGCTGAAGGGGCTCAGCCTTCATGAGTTGCGTTTGCTGCGCAACGAGATTTATGCGCGACATGGAAGACAGTTTCGGGCGCCGTGGCTGCAGCAGTACTTTTGGAGCCAACCGTGGTACGAGACGAACGAGGGCTTCAGCGACGAACAAGTCTCGGGTACAGACAAGCAGAACGTTGAAATCATCGTGAAGTACGAGAATCGGATTCACAATGAATTAGGCACCAAGCCGTTGCCGCGCGCAGTGCTCGAGGGTTTGTTCGTCGAAGATACCAGTAAGATGCGCCAGGAGATCTACGCGAGGCGCGGCAAAGTATTTAAAGAGCCCTGGCTGCAGAAGTACTTCTCGAGTTTCGATTGGTATAAACCTGACCCACAATTTACGGAAGAATCTCTGAGTGACATCGAAAAGAAGAACATCGCCACGCTGCTGGCTTATGAGAAGAAGGCGGTGAGCTCTTTGAGCGTCATCGAGGGTTGATAAGGCCTACTTTAGGTCTCGCGTGTCGAGACCATAACAAGAAAGAAGGAAACAATGTTGACGACCTCATCTCGTTGCAGAACGATAATTCTGCTTGCCTTAATGATGCTCTGTCCCCCGAGCATTCTTGCCCAGGACGATCTCTCTGCCAAAGGAAAAGCCGTTTACGATCAGATCAGAGAGTTTTCCTTAACTGGCGGTTCCGTGCCTGCGCAATCGCTCGTCATTAAACGCGACCGAGTCGAAATAACCTTCAATGGCACCTTCTATTTCTCTGGCGCTGTTGACGGGCGTGTGACGGGCGCCGTCTTTGTGGGCAACGGTAGGTTTAGCGCTGACGTTCCGCCTGGCGACTTTGAAAAAGCGAACGTCAAACGTTTGCTGGGCGCCGACGTTATTGAGTCGGACTTCAAGACCGCTGTCTTGCGGTTCACCGACAACACTTTTGAGGAAATCGCTAAAGCAGGCAATCAAAACCAGTCGACCAATGAAGTCGCACAAAGGTTGGCGAAAGAGCTTGATGCCCGAGTGTTGAAAGAGACCGGAGCGAATCTTTCCGCTCGCCTCGCCTTATCAATGCTCAATCAAGAAAAGCCTGGATTTTTCTTCGCGAATTTTGACGGCGGCAGACGCGGTCGATTTAGTTTTGTGCTCGACTATCAAAATCGGATCCCGGTTTCGAACTTTGATCTAAATGCCGGCGAGAAGGGTTTGGTTTACAAGTACAAGGCAGGCGACTACGAGAATGAGATTTGGACGGCTTTTTTCGGCTTAGACGATTATGCGAAGCGTAGCGTCACATACTCTGACGTTAATGACCTGATCGACGTTTCCCACTACAACATGGAACTGGATCTACGCGAGCACAAGAAAGCCGTGCGACTGCGTGCAGTCCTACAGTCGCAAGTGCGCTTTGCGAATCTCCGAGCCATCTCCTTGCAGATCGGAGACGATCTCAGCGAATTCGAAAGTTGGAGACTCAAGAAGCAGTTGCGCCTCAAGCAAGTCAAGCAAGGACAATCAGAATTGGCTTCGGTCCAGGAAGATTGGGAAGGTGGTTTCACTGTTTTCCTGTCGACTCCCACACAGCTCGGCCAACCACTTGAGTTGGAGATGTTGTTGGAAGGTGACTTTTTGTATGACGCGGAAACCGTCCCAGACAGCCACTATCCGCGTTCGACAACCAGCTGGTTTCCACGGCATGGGTACCTTGACCGCGCGACCTTTGATCTGACATTTCACCATCCAAAACGACTTAGAATTGCCAGTGTGGGAAAACGCCTCAGTGAAGAACCGGATGCTGAAGACAAAAACCTCCTGACGACAAAATACCGAATGGAACAGCCGGTCCCTCTTGTCACATTTGCTCTGGCTAAATTCGAACGACACCCTGAAACCGTAAAGTGGGAGAAGGGTGACCAGCCAATGCCGCTCGAATTCAATTCCATGCCGGGTTCGCACGTCGCCATCAAAGAGGACTTTATTCTGGCCGAACTGAGCAACTCGGTTCGCTACTTCACTTTGTTATTTGGTAAGTATCCGTATCCGGTCTATGGCGGAGCTTTTCACCCGTTCGGCTTTGGACAGGGCTTTCCGACGTTGATCATGATTCCGGATGCAGATCGGGCAAGCAAATTCACTTATGTCTTTATCGCTCATGAGACCGCCCATCAGTGGTGGGGAAACATTGTCGCCTGGCGTTCTTATCGCGATCAGTGGTTGAGCGAAGGCTTCGCCGAGTACTCCGGCATTCTGTATACGGGTGTGCGCGAAGGAACTGGAGCCCGAAATGATTTGTTAGGGCTGTTGCGCAGCTCGCTCAAAGATCCACCGATAACCCAAACCGGGGTTGGTAAGGGACGATTAGTAGACGTCGGCCCAATCATATTGGGACACAGGTTGAGTACCAGAAAGACGCAGGGAGCGTATGGGACGTTAATCTATAACAAAGGCGCCCTGGTTCTGCGCATGCTTCATTTCCTCCTCACCGACCCGTCAAGTGGCGACGACCGTAGATTCTTCGACATGATGACCGACTTTGTGGGTCGATACCGCGATCGGGCGGCATCGACAGACGATTTCCGCGGAGTGGCAAATGAGCATTTTGCCAAGTCGCCGATCGGCATAAAATACAAGCTCGATAATCTCGATTGGTTTTTCAGGCAATGGGTTCTCAATGCGGATATGCCTTCGTATGAATTCGAATACTCACTACAAGACCAGCCTGATGGAAAAGTGCTGTTGACTGGAACTGTTACCCAGAAGCACGTACCCGAGAGTTGGTTCATGGTGCTGCCGGTGGTTATGTCATTTGGCGGCAATCAGGAGGCGAGGGGAACTGTTCATGCGTATGGGCCGAGTACGAAGATTCAGATTCGGCTCCCGGCTCGCCCCAAGAAAATAAGTCTTGATCCCGATCACTGGATCATTGCGGAGAATACTTCGACGAAGGGTAACTGAGCCTCACAACCGGTACCGTACGCCGGCGCGGCGAAGGGCCTCGTCCTGGTTATCCACGTTCTGCAATCGCAACGTTACATCGGCGTTTAGATCTAGTCCGGCGCGTTCGCCCGCGTTGAGCTTCACAGTTCCCGCAGCGGCAATCATGGCTGCGTTGTCAGTAGAAAGGTGCGGAGAAGGGAAGTAAACGGGGACTCCCAATCGCTCGGCCGCCTCCTGACTTGCTTTCCTTAGAGCGCCATTGCACGCTACGCCTCCCGCTACAATCAAAGTCTTCGGCAAGTATTCCTCAGCAACGCGTTCCATCGTCCCGACCAGTGATCGGACGACGACACTTTGAAAACTGGCAGCTAAGTCTTTTACTTGCTGTGAGGGTGCCGAATTATTCGAGACCGGCTGCAGTCCCGTTTCTCGAACGTATTTCGTAACCGCAGTTTTCAATCCGCTGAAGCTAAAGTCGGGAAGTCCATCGCCCATTCTGGGAATGGCGAAAGGAACGGAGCGCGGATTACCTTCGCGCGCGAGTCGTTCGATAATTGGACCACCGGGATAGCCGAGTCCCAACATCTTCGCCACTTTGTCAAAAGCCTCGCCCGCTGCATCGTCTCTGGTGCGCGCGACCACCTTGTACTGACCGGGTTCCGGTATGTGAAAGAGATTCGTGTGACCGCCGGAAACAATCAGCGCCAGTGCTGGATATTCAACGGGCGGGTTTTCGAAGGCTACTGAATAGATGTGGCCTTCGATGTGGTTGACTCCGACGAGTGGCTTATCGAGCGCGAAGGCCATTGCCTTTGCGTAAGAGACTCCGACGAGTAGTGAGCCCACCAAACCCGGTCCAACGGTGACGGCGATGCCGTCGATGTCGTCGAAAGTTGTGTTTGCGCGAGTAAAAGCTTCATCGACAATCGGGACGATCTTGTCGAGGTGTTCGCGGGAGGCCAGTTCAGGTACGACTCCGCCGAAGCGCTCGTGTGTCTTGATTTGGGAAGCGATGACCGACGAGACGATTTCCCGGCCGTCGCGAACGATGGCTGCAGCAGTTTCATCGCAGGAGGTCTCGATACCAAGCACAAGCATGATTGAGATGTTACCAATGATGAAGCAATAGCCGAAACGGGTACCCACCCGCTACCGCGGGTGATACTGACTGCATTGGCCCGTTACGTGCCCCTACGTGACATGAGGTCTGTACCACGCGCGGTAGCGGGTGGGTCTTCGAGGATCAACTCATAACCTGTCTGAAGGCAGAGACGAAAGTCTCTATCTGCGGGCGGGTGCCGATGGTTACGCGCATGAAGTTCGGTAACGACGGAAAGACTCGCCCAACATGAACATCGCGTTGCGCGAGCGAGTCAATCACAGGCCGTACTGCGCGACGCAGGTCGATCATCAAAAAGTTTGCATGCGACGGAATGTATTTGTACCCGAGCTTGTCCAGTTCTGAGTAGAGTAGCTGTCTCGTCATCGTATTCGACGATCGTCCCTGGTCTAAATGCCTCTGGTCGTCCAGGCTGGCTGTTGCGGCGACTAAAGCCATGATATTTACGTTGTCCCACAATTGATGAGTGCGCATGGCCCGTATGTTCTCTGGCTGCGTCACACAATAACCGCAGCGCAAGCCCGCCATACCGTAAATCTTTGAGAACGTACGCGCCACGATCAGATTCGGATAATCCTTCACTAGAGGAATTACGCTTTCGTAGTCACTGCTCTCGACATAGTGATGATAGGCCTCATCAACCAGCACTCTTGTTTCGCGCGGCAGCTTTGACAAAAAGGTTCTGATCTCTTGTTTCGGGGTGAGACTCGCTGTCGGATTGTTTGGATTGCAAATGTAAATCAAGCCTGCACCGTTGGCTGCCGCGATCATGGCCGACAAGTCATGTCGATAATCAGGAGTGAGCCGGATCTTCACGACTTCGGCTCCAGCGGTTGTCGCGTGGCGGCCCAACGCTTCAAACGTTGGATCGGCCACAATAGCTTTCTTCTGAGGGCTGGTGAACGCTGTTGCCGTCAGCTTCAAAATCTCACCCGAGCCATTGCCGAGCACGATTTGATCAGTCGATACGCCGTGCAGTTTTGCCAGTTTGTCAGCCAACATGTCGGCGTACTCGTCCGGATAGCGCCATGAGAGATTGAAGGCGTCAGTCATCGCTTTCAATGCAAGGGGCGACGGCCCGCGTGGATTCTCATTTGAGCTTAGTCGCACGACAGTGCCAAGGCGCGACGTTGCCGAGCGCCGTTCGATCGATGGACGGGCTACGACAATTGAAGGGCTGAAGGCAGCATAAGCTGCGCCGCCGCCCAGGATCTTCGTGAACCGCCGGCGAGAAATCGTGTGCATTATTAATCCTCGCTTTCCTGACTTTGATAAAAGCTCAAAGCCGAATCGCCCTGTTTGAGAATTCGCGTCCGCATGATACTCCCAAACTGTTCGCCCAAGTCATTCTTGTGATGATGTTCGACAACGACGATACCAACGGTTTCCAGTAAGTTGGTCGACTTGTCGCCGATCAAAGTAAGGACGGTCCGATAATCATCCGCGTAGGGAGGATCATAAAAGATAATGTCCCAAGGTTCTGCCTTTTGCTTGAGTTGCCGTTTGAGAAACTCACTAGCTTCCGCCGTAACGACCTCAGTTTGTTCGTCGGAGATCTTGCACAAATCCAGATTCGCTTGGATCAGACCGCACATCTTCCGGGAACGATCCACAAAAGCGGTGTGTGTGGCGCCTCGAGAGAGTGCTTCAATACCCACGGCACCCGAGCCGGCACATAGATCGAGGAATCGGGCTTCTTGTATTCGCGGGGCGAGCACATTGAAGAGCGTCTCCCGCAAGCGATCGGAAGTTGGCCGCACCTGCATTGACGGTGGGCTCTTCAGATTCCGGCCGCGATATTTGCCAGCAATTATTCTCATCCACAGATTACACAGATTTCACAGATTAAAGTCCAATAAAACAGTAGTCAGGATACAGACCTCGCTCAAGATGACTTACTTTTTCACGAACTTTTTATGTCTATATGTAATCTGTGTAATCTGTGTAATCTGTGGATAGGGTTTTACCCAACTACCGCTAAGCCGAAACGGGCATCAGCTTGGACGCGCTTAATCATCCGAGCAGTTTCAGTGGAGCCTTGCCGTTGCGTCAGGTAGTAATCAGCCTCTTTCCGAGCTTGTTCGAGTATCGACTGGTCGCGAACCAAATTTCCCAAGCGCAACTCCGGCAGTCCTGATTGCTTCGTTCCTAGTAACTCTCCTGCGCCACGCAGCTCGAGATCCTTTTCCGCAATCAAAAAGCCGTTGCTGGTCTCCTCCATGATTCCAAGCCGCTCTTCGGCGACGCTCGTCCGCTTGTCGGACGTCAGCAACACACAGTAACTCTTTTCCGCGCCACGCCCGACGCGACCGCGAAGCTGATGAAGCTGCGAGAGCCCAAAGCGTTCCGCATGTTCCACGACCATCAGGGAAGCATTCGGCACATCGACGCCCACCTCAATCACAGTTGTCGAAACCAGGATCTGAATCTCGCCGGAAATGAAGCGTCGCATCACTTCATCTTTTTCAGCCGATTTCATTTTCCCGTGAACCAAACCCACATTGTACCTGGTGAAGACCTTGTCGCGGAGGTACTCATACCGCTGAGTTGCGTCCTTTAGGTCCATCTTCTCCGACTCTTCGACGAGCGGATAGACCACGTAGACCTGCCGTCCTGCTTTGAGCTCATCGTCAATAAGCCTCTTCACCTTCTTTCGATCGTCGGTATTATCGGCAAAGACCATGGTTTCAACCGGCGTTCGGCCCGGAGGCATTTCGTCGATGACAGAAACATCGAGATCACCATAGACAGTCATGGCCAGTGAGCGGGGAATCGGAGTGGCCGTCATGACGAGGACGTCGGGATTGAAGCCGCGCGCGCGCAACTCAGCTCGTTGCATTACCCCAAACCGGTGCTGTTCATCGATGACTGCGAGACCGAGATTCTTGAATGAGACCGACTCCTGCACGAGCGCGTGAGTGCCGATGCACGCCTTGATATCACCCGACGCAAGCTCGGCATGCAGACGACGCTTTTCCGCGGCTCGCAAAGAACCAGTGAGCAGCTCAACGCGGTATGGACTTGCACGAAGGAGGCGTTTGATGTTGCGAGCGTGTTGCTCAGCGAGAATTTCCGTCGGGGCCATTAAAGCGGTTTGATAACCACTCTCCATTGCCGCGAGCATGGCAACCAGCGCGACGATTGTCTTTCCGCTACCTACGTCGCCCTGGAGTAGGCGATTCATCGGCGCGTCTGATTGCATATCGGCGAATATTTGTTTGACTACATTTCGCTGAGCATTCGTGAGCTTGAATGGGAGTGCCTCGGCGATGGCTTCTTTCGTCTTGGGAGTAATCCTGATTGAGGCGCCTTTTGATTCCTTGATTCTTTGTCCGCGTTTCATTCCGAGTCCGAGGGCTAACCAGAAGAAGTCTTCAAAAATGAGCCGGTGATGTGCCGGACTGCGAGCGCGTTCGTATTCGGCAAGCAAAGCACTATCGAGCGGGAAATGGATGTCTCGAAAGGCTCGCGCGCGAGGCATCAGACGTCGTCGCTTCAGCAGGTCAGGAGGCAGTGTTTCTTTGATTTCATCGTCGGCGATGGATTGGAGAGTTGCGTGAATGATTTCGCGGAGTCGTTTTGAGGTGAAGTCACCCAACTTACGATAAATGGGGACTGTGCGTCCAACGTGGACAGCTGCGAGCGCGGGGTCATCGAATGCGTCATCGTCTTCTTGCGGACTTACCCCGTCGCTATCGCTCCGGGTTCCAACGATGACCCGGTCGCTATCGCTCCCGGTTCTGCCAACTCTCCGGGTCTCCTCGTCACCATGTCCCCCTGTCTCCGCTTCTTCCTCCTCACCATTTACAGTCGGCAACAGCTCCAATTCATCACCAGGCCTGTGTAGTCTCAGAGCGTACGTTCCGCGCCGGCTATCCCACTCCCACTTTCCAAATGTCAGGAACCTCGCGCCGCGGGTAAGCTTCTTCTTGTAATAGTTAAGAATGTCGCGCGCATGGGGGCCCGAGACGAACCACCAAACTACCACCGGCCGCCCAGAGTGATCTTTGTCGGTGGCGCTGACTTCAAAAATGTACAGACGCGGCCTGCGATAGTCGCGCATTTTCCCGACCTGGTAACCGGTAGCCATGCGAACGTAGAGTTCAAGCGAAGCCTCGACACCGGATTCTAAGTCGCGGATGCGTGCGAGATTGGAGCGGTCTTCGTATCGCATTGGGAGGTAGCTGAGGATGTCTTCGATGGTGACTTCGTCTGACTTTTTCTTGCCGGAGTGATGGGCCAGAGCGGTGGCGAGTTTTCGTGAGAGGTGCTGGCCGACGCGCGCGATTTTATGACGATAAAGCTCGTTGATAGGTGTTTCGAGCGTGAGAGACGACGGCATGTCGGCGGATCATATCATTTCCGCTTTGTCTCATTAACACCCGTATAGCCGATATGAATTTCTTCGCGCCGTCGGCGCGAAGATGAGGAACTTGAGCAATGGCCGTAACGTTAGAATTCTTGGCAGCGCCACGATAGAGGTCACCAAACTATGAATCGCTTGGAGTCAATGGCCGAGAAAATGTTGAGGGAAGCCATTGAAAAAGGTGAGTTCGACAATTTGCCTGGCAAAGGCAAACCAATCGACTTGAATGAGAACCCCTTCGAAGATCCAGACCTGCGTGTAGTCCACAAACTCTTGCGCAATGCAGGCTTTGCTCCGGCTTGGATCGAAGAACGAAAGGACATTGACGCCCAGTTTGAATTAGCTCACCAAACCTTGAGCCGCGCCTGGGCTCTTTACAATCCCGGCGGCAAATCGCCTGACGAAGCTGCGTGGCAGCGCAACCTCTCAGAATTTCGCGCCAAGGCTGCCGAATTGAACTCCCGAATCAAGATCTATAACCTTAAAGCCCCCGCTGCCGTCTTTCACCGCAGACAGATTGATGTCGATCAGGTGATCGAGGAAATAGGGCAGTCTACAGATTCAAAAGAATAGCCCCCCAGACAGCTTTAACCGGCATTCAGGCCCAGGGAAGATCAGGAATGAACTCTGCTAACTCGTTTGAGGACTCCGTGTGGCAGCGATTGCAAGACGCCCGCCAATCATTACTCTCTTTGCATAAGGTTCTCATGGAAGACCAGCGCGAAGTTTACGAGCGAGCGCATGGTCGCATCGATTCAAGCTATCACTTTCTTGAGCTGTTAATGAACGACCCGTGGTTCGATTGGCTGCATAGGCTTTCGGAGTTGGTGGTGCAGATAGATGAGATGTTGGCTGCCGAGGAGCCACAGGTTGAGGAGAATGCAAAGATTCTGTTGGAGCAAGCGCGGGTCCTGCTTACTCCGGCTGAGAATGGAAATGAATTTCAGCGAAAGTACTTTGCTGCGTTACAACAATCACCGAATGTTGTGCTTGCGCACGCTGAGGTGGTGAAGGTGATTGCTAACCGCTCGCAGTAACCTCACTCTTTTCACAATGCTGATCGAAAGCTCGCGTCAGCTCCTGAGCAATTTCTGACGGTCCTCTAACTTCAATCTGATGCCGCTCAAGCATGTAGACGAGCTTGCCGTCTTTCAAAAGAGCAATTGACGGCGACGACGGCCCATACCCCGTGAAATAGTTACGTGCTCGCTCCGTAGCTTCGATATCAGCTCCCGCAAATACGGTGGCAATCTTGTCGGGCCGGGCGTCATGCCTGAGGGCCATCGCAATCCCGGGTCGCGCTTTGCCGGCTGCGCAGCCACAAATCGAGTTCACCACCACCATCAGAGTCCCTTTAGTGTTTTGAACCGTGTCATCCACCTGAGGCGCGGTTTTCAATTCCTCAAAGCCTAAGCGAGTTAGCTCTTCACGCATTGGGCGAATCATGATTTCCGGATATGGCATTGCAAGAGTCTCCTAATGTAAGAATAGGCCGATTTTAACACACGCTCACAAAGTAATTCTTCTTGGATCGTCGCCGTCGCCGGAGATGGTAATGCGACGTACGTTGGGTGGCAACGGATAATTTCCGAGTCGCTCTGCCCATTCAATCACGATAACCGCGCCTTCGTTCCCAAGTAGCTCGTCGAGATCTACTGCGTGCGCCGCAGACGCGCCTTCATCCAGCCGATAGAGATCGATGTGGAATAAAGGTAGCCGTCCCTCGTATGGATTGACGAGTGTAAAAGAGGGACTAGTGACTTCTTCAGGATCGATGCCAAGGCTCGATGCTATGCCTTTGACGAAGATCGTTTTGCCGGCGCCGAGAGGGCCTGTGAGAAGCAAGATCTCTCCGCCCGTGAGCCCCTCTCCGACTTGTTTGCCGAAGTCGAATGTCTCTTGTGGAGTTTTTGAGATCAGTTCGTCAGTTAAGGAAACCACGAACACACACTAACCACGAAGTCACACTAAATAAGAATCACGAAAAAACCACGAACTAAATTTATGGTTGCTCGCCGTCGGGGTCCAGCGAACGTATGGCAGCACTGAAGTGCTCCTGAATATCCGAGGCTACCATCGTGCGCATACCCAATTCCTTTGCAGCCAAATCACCCGCCAGACCGCCCACGTACAGAGCGGCCGTAGTTGCGGCAAGCGCGCCGGCCGAGTTGCCCAACGTAGCAAATGCTTGCGCATTAAACCCGGCAATGAGTCCAGTCAACGTGTCTCCCGCACCGGCCGTCCCGAGGCCGGCATTTCCCGTCGGGTTAACAAAAACTCGACCGTCCGGCGCACCTATGATGGAGCGCGAACCTTTCAAAACAAGAATCACACCGTGCGAAGTCGCAAAGTCGCGCGCGGTTGCTTCGCGATCCTTCAAGAGTGATTTGTCAGACGCGCCGATCAGGCGACTCATCTCTCCTGCATGCGGAGTTAGGATCAGCGGTTGCACTTCTGTACCGCGGAGTTCGTTGGGCCATGGAGCCAGGCAGTTCAGCCCATCAGCGTCTATCACAACCGGAGTCGTTCTTTGCTCAACAACCGATCTAACGAAAGTTCGTGTGCGTTCATCGGAAGCGGTTAAGCCGGGACCAATCGCGATGACCGTAGCTTTCTTAACCAAGTCTTTGACGTATGCCAACGCCTCATCACTAACTGTTCCTCGGTCAGTTTCAGCGAGTGCAGCAGTCATCACTTCAGGCATCGCGGCCGCCGCCACCGAGACCTGCGCAGACGCAGGAGTCGCTATCGTCACTAGCCCGGCTCCGGACCGCATAGCTGCATTGCCGCACAACGCAGCAGCTCCGGTGTAACCCCGCGAACCGGCAATGATGAGCACATGCCCGTGGCGCTGTTTGTATGAATCGGGCATGTAGCGCGTTTGGACCAACCATTCATTTGCATCCGCTGGCTGCGTTAGAAACAGATTTGGCTTCGCGGCGTCTATCAGAGCGGCCGGGGATCCGATATTCGCGACGATTAATTCCCCATTGAGAGACGACGCCGGCGGCATTACGTTGGCGCGCTTGGGAGCTGTGAAGGTTACGGTCAGGTCTGCTTGCACAACTTCGCCTATCGTCTCAGCCAGATCGGCATTCAGTCCTGAAGGAAGATCGATCGATATGATCAACGGACGGGCGCGCGCGGATCGATCGCGTGCAGCCCTGATAATCTCCAGGTGCCTCACGACCTGCAAATAAACTCCTTCAAGTGGCCGAGTCAAACCTGTGCCGAATAACGCGTCTATGACGATGTCGTAAATGTGAGGCGAGGCAATCTCTTCCCACTCTGAAACGGAACTGCATTCGAGGAAACTCAAAGGCGACGGCGCCACGCTCGAGCCCGCTTCGAACGTCGCCAGCTGTCGGGTGAGTTCGAAGTTTGCTCGCGCATCGCCTTTTGTGTCCTGAACGCGCCCAAACAGGATGACGTCGGTTCGAACTCCAACTCGGGCCAGCGCTCGAGCGACGGCTGCGCCGTCACCTCCATTGTTTCCAGGACCGCAAAGAACCCGAGCTTTTTTATCTGCAAGGTTGCCGGAGAATTGCGATTCAATCGCGAGGAAGGTTGCGTTGGCCGCAGCTTCCATCAGGAGGAGCGAGGGAGTGGCAAACTTTTCGACGGTGAGGCGATCAATCTGCCGCATTTGTTCGGCTGAAATAACGGGCTGCACGACCGGGATTATAGGATCTATAGGTCCTTTCTGTCCTAATACTCTCCCAAAACAAATCGAGCGGCCTTTTGGGCCGCCTCCTGCCTTGCCGCTGCGCTAACCTGACCGTTTTTCCAGGATATTCAGAGTAAAAGGTTAATGAAGTGGGTTCTCCAGAAAAATTTCTTGGATCGAGGGAAAAATTTTGGGCTCGCCCAAATGGGCGATTTTGCTCACCGCACTCGGTTCCCGACAGATTTCGCCAATCGAAACAGCCTTGAGATTACCTCGCGAGACTCCGGAACCCGCAACGCCGAGGTGATGGCAAAATATGTCACCCCATAACCGCCCAAGACCAGTAGCGCCACCGGCAGAGGGTGACGCGGCCCAATCAATATTTTGAACGCCCATCCGACGCCGGCTCCAGCCACCGCTGCCAGCAGCAGCTTCCCCAAGACGGAGAACGGTAAGCCCGTTCGCCCAATTCTTTTGTTTAGCGTCCGCCGGAGCAGCACGAACTCTACCCAAGCCGCAAGACTGGCCGACGCAGTCAATCCCACGACGCCCCATCTGGAGTCAATTCCGAGAAGAGGCGGGAGGTGAATTGCGGATACATAACCGAGCACAGTCGTGAGCGCCACATGAACTATTGCGTACATTAACGGAGTTCGCGTGTCGTGCAGCGCGTAATAAGTCGAAGAGTAGAGCCGCCCCAGCGTTGCCGCGAGAAGTCCAAAGCTCGAACCGGCAAGAATCCCCCAGACGTACACGACAGCCGCGCGTTTGAATTCGCCGGTCTGATACAACACTGCTGTTATCACATCGCCAAACGCGAGAAACGCCATCGCCGAGGGTACGATGAAGAAAGCAATGCGTCGCAGTCCTGTGTTAAGTCGTGGTCTTAACAAGTCAGCCACTTCTTCATTCGTTCCCAGCGTGCGAGACATCGCCGGCAACTCAGCCGCCGACACCGACATGCCGAAGAGACTGACCGGCAACGTGTAAAGACTCTGAGCATAAGTAAGGCTTGCTACGGCACCCAGAGGCAGAAAGCTCGCAATGATCTCGTCGACAAAGGCGCTGATTTGTACGACGCCTCGACTCATAAAGACTGGAAAGAAGTTCGTCACTACTCTTCGCACGTTTGCATTGACTACGTCGATGAGCGGCCGCATTCGATCGACAAGCTTGAAGACCGTCGGCAACTGGACGCCAAACTGAAGAGCACTGCCAATGACTGCGGCCCATGCAGTAACCTCCGCGAGAGGAAATTGGCCCACGCGACCGCCGAATACGAGCAGCGAGGTGATGATCGTAAGGTTCCACGCGACCGGCGCCGTATAGGAAATGAAAAACCGGTGATGACTGTTCAAGATCCCGAGGCACCACGCCGACATCACCAGCAGACCAGCGCCCGGAAAGAGAATCTTCACCAGCCGAATTGTTAGCTCACGCCGCTCGCCTTCGAAACCCGGAGCGATGATGTCGATTAGATATGGACTCGCGAAGACTCCTACCAGCACGATCACCGCGGTGATCAACGCCAGCAGTCCCAGCACAGCCCTCGCAACGTGCGACGCCTCAACGTCATCTTCCTTGGCCAGCAGCTTTGCGTAAACAGGTATGAATGACGCGGACAGCGCTCCTTCTCCAAAAACGTTTTGGAGGAAGTTTGGAATCCTGAATGCGGCTGTGAATGCGTCGGCCGCTGCCGAGTTGCCGAAATAATGCGCAAAGATGCGCTGGCGAACGAGTCCGATGATCCGGCTCAACAGTATTCCGGAGCCGACGAGGAAAGCTGACTTTGCTGTACTCGATTCAACTCGTTTTGCGGGAGTTGGTGGGGTAGGGAATTCTCCCGTGGCTGCAAGCGGCTCGAGAGTTTCACCTGCTATAAGACCGGGATCGTTATGAACGGTTGGTTTGCGGGAATCCTCGTTCTGTACGTCGTCAGAAGGCTCTTTCATCTGCAATCAGAGATCATAATCTTTTATCTTCGTAAGTAGAGTCTTGTAACTAACTCCCAGGTCTTCCGCAGCACGACTCTTGTTTCCATCGTTTGCCTTTAGTGATTCCGCGATCTTACTGCGTTCAACCGATCGCACGGCTCTTTGCGCGACGTCGGCCAGCGTCCCTGACAAGTCAAAACCGCGAGACGCTTCGGAGCCGTCTTTTCGACCCAAGCCGAGATCGCGTGGTTCCAACACCATGGAATCAGTCAGAATGCAGCCACGTTCGATTGCGTTCTCGAGTTCCCGCACATTCCCGGGCCAGTTGTGAGCGCGGATGGCGGCTAAAGCTTCGTCGCTCAAACTCGCCTCGGTGCCTCGTAGCTCTTTGCCGAACTGCGCTGCAAAGTGTTTTGCGAGCAGCACAACGTCTTCGCCACGTTCCCTGATTGGTGGGATCTCTAGTGGAAACACGGCCAGGCGGAAGAATAGATCGCGCCGAAATTCGCCGTTTTCAACCGCTGCATTCAAGTCACGGTTGGTAGCTGCGACGACTCGTACGTTGACAGGAACTGGAGCGCGACCGCCAATGCGGTCAACCACCTTTTCTTCAATCGCTCGGAGTAATTTGCCTTGGACCGCCAGCGGCAGTTCGCCAATCTCGTCCAGGAAGACAGTCCCACCGTCCGCCAGCTCAAATTTGCCCTCGCGCCGGTCGCTCGCACCGGTAAATGATCCACGCTCATGCCCGAACAACTCATTCTCGATCAATGTTTCGGGTATTGCCGCACAGTTAATGGCTACAAACGGTTTGTCACGCCGGTTCGAGAGATGATGGATGGCGCGGGCAAACAATTCTTTTCCCGTGCCGGATTCGCCCAACAACAAAACGGTTGTTTCCGTCTGCGCAACGCGTTGGGTTTCGGCGACAGCTCGCTTTATGGCTTCAGACTCACCGATGATCCGCGGAAACCCATAGCGTCGAGACCACTCCTCACGCAGAAGAATGCTTTCCGTTCTCAGTCTTGCTTGTTCGAGCGCACGGTCAACCAGCAGCAGGAGGTGATTTGAGTCAACGGGTTTTTGTAAGAAGTCGTGAGCACCATCCTTCATTGCCTGGACCGCTTCGTCGATCGAGCCAAACGCGGTCATCACAATCACGGGAACGTCACCGTCTGCTGTGCGTGCGGCTCGCAGCACGTCGAGACCTGAGCCATTTGGCATACGCAAGTCAGTCAACACCAACCTGTGAGGAGCGCGTGAGATTTCATTGATGGCCGTGCGAGCATCGGCTGCTTCTGTAATTGTATAACCAGCTTTCTCGAGGGTGAGTCGAAGAACGCGTCGCAAACTCTCTTTGTCTTCTACCAGGAGGATGTCAGGCATTTGATTGCATCATTCATTGTTTATGAACGAAGTGTCAACAACTTTCCGGCTACAAGCTACCATAAAGCAAAAGGCTCTGCCGGATTAATTCCAGCAGAGCCACTGACGCTAGTTGGCCGGATTTTAATGCTCGCGAATGCCCATGGTGCGTAGTCCGCCTACGCTCAGCGCTCGGTCAAGCTGAACAGAATCGAATTGAACCTTCGACGTGCCGGCACCGTTCGTGACAAATGTCGGCGCCAGAAAGTCATGAGGTTCATCATTTTCTTCGGCGGGCCAGATACGGTCAAATTTAGCAACCACCATCGCACCAAAAATGTTTGCATTGCCACCGCCGTCCCGTTCAACGTATCCCTCGCCGAGAACGAGGATTAAACCGTTGAAGCCCGGGTTGCCGCTCATTAGCAGTTTGCCGGTCACGATTAACAGGCCCGCTCCTCCATCAGGAAGATCGACGTCGCCATCTACAAACGTCAGCTGTGGATTCGCATCGCTGCCAAAACTCGCAGGTGCTTCCTTGAAATAACGGTCGCTTTTCATTGCTGCCTCTTGCATCGTGTTGAGAAAAGAACGAGCCAGGTCTGCGGTTTGAAGGAAGGTAGGAAGCTGCGATTCGTTATATTGTGAGACCTTGTCAACGCCGCTGACTGTGTTTGGTTTGGCTTCTTCAATATGCGTTGTCGTCAGATTGAAATCGTCCGCGTGAGTAGTCCCAAACGCAGGAATTGATCGTGTGGGATCGGCGTTATCAAAACCGGAATAAGTTTTGGCATTACTCTCACCGATATACAGCGATGGTATCGTGCTCTTGTTATCACTTGCGCCACGCATCAAGATTGTCGCCAGCGGTGAATAATCAAACGTGTGCCGGTCGACCAGCATTTCCAGCCGTTTACTCGAGCCTTTTGGTCCATAACCGATAACATTCAGTAACAACCGGCGAGGTTGGAACGCCGGCAGCGTGTTGTCAGGATCTGAAACCGCAATCTCGTACGCCAGTCCCGGATTGTCGCTCACCATGACTAACTGTCTGGTCCCTGTATCTTTATATTCGAACCATTGATCCATCTTCTCGTTGTCGACAACATTTCTGAAGGTTGGCACCGTAGCGGAAGCTGAGTTGCCACGCAGAACATTGAGAGCCATGTTGAGGCCGCCCTCTGCTGCGTAATAAGCCTGAGCTTCCGCCGTAGAATCGATTGCCGACGTGTTAACTGCATTCGCCGTCAGCAGCAGAGCTCCACCAGCCGCCAGGAGCATCGTTGACACCAGGAGCACGGTTAATAGAGCCGCTCCCTTTTCTCGTCGTCTTTTATTTTGTTCGAAGGTCATCATGACAATCTTTCCTGATCGTATTAGCGCGAACGGTGTCCTTAGTAAGATCTCAGATCCGCATTTCTCAACGTTACATCGGAGGCCAGGAGAACGTTGATAGCTGGTTGATGTCCCGGCGACCCTGGAGTTCCGTACTCATCCAACTGCACACAGACTGCGATGACGACATACCGCGCCGCGTCTGGCGCTACCTCGGCTGCAGACGGATCCCTGATATCGCAACCGGCCGTCGAATAGGTCACTTGTCGATCAAAGTAATGAATTCGAAGGGAGTTTAGCTTGTTTGCGAGAACCGTCTTTCGACGATCGACCGGGACAACCGGAGCGTTGCGGTCATAGCGAACGAGGTAACTAGTGTTGTCGGCGACATTGATAAAATACTTGACGTCCTCACCCTGGTCTATGACGGTGCTTTTAAAAGGTTCTTCGACACCCGGCTCATACTTGTTGAGATTGGAACGAATACGAATAGAGTTTGCATCTGAGTCGCCAGCAACTATGCCATTAGTTGACAGATTGAAACCGGCGTTCGCGATTTCACGGGACATGATGTTGATTGCGCGCTGAGTGTCAGCCAGAGCGTCCGAAACCTGGTTTTCACGATGCCTGATATTAAAACTTTCCATCAGAATTGAGCTGCTTAAGCCGAGCAGGACTATCGTTATGGCCATCGCGATCAAGAGCTCCAATAACGAAAATCCTCGATCAGTTCTTGTGTGCAAGCTTTTTCGCATGATCCCTCGTGCTTACTGAGTTGACAACCTATCGATTTGGTCCAATGACGGTGGTCGCTCGGCGAGTCACCAGTGAAACTGTGCCAAGCCGAGAGCCCAGAGGTGTTACGGTGATCCGAATCGTCTTCAAGGTAGGTTGGCCGCCAACGAAATCCGAATCAGTGATGATAGTGACTACTCTGTAGAATCGATCCGCGCTGGTAACGTCAGCCAGCCTGCCGTCTACGGAAGTCTGTGTGAGCCTTGCATCCGTGAAAGCCACGTTTCTTAGCTGTTCCAATTGCTGCTGCGCTACTCCCATCGCCAGCTCACGATCTTTGGCGCTGGCGTTGTTGCCTATTGCGTAAGCAAAGATAGAAACTGCTCCCAAAGCAGCTACCATCATTACCACCATGGCGATGGCCGTCTCGAGAATTGTGAAGCCTGCTGATCGTCCTTCACACCGCGAGGCTATTCGTTGACGCATTTTTCTCATCGCCATTTCCCTCATCAATTGACCACTGATACGGTGACGCTCTTATTGCCACAAGGTGTGTTGAAGGTGACGGTGAAGTTTCCTCGGGTAGTGTCCAACGATAGGATAGTGAACGTAACCGATTCACCTTCCGTCATCTCCACCCTGGACGGCGTGATTTTTAAGTTGGACGCGCCAGTCGATGCAGACACCGTTCCTGACCTATTCGGGATGACAGTGATCACTATGGTTGCTGAACCGCCATTTTTTGAAATAGTTACAGATGACGGACTTACAATGGCTGAACATGCATTGGGGTCGTCCGGATCCGGCGTTGGCGTCGGTGTCGGGGTTGGTGTCGGCGTCGGAGTTGGCGTCGGCGTCGGAGTTGGCGTCGGATCATCTTTAGGGTTCCCAGGTTTCGGGGTCGGAGTTGGTGTCGGATCGGGTGTCGGCGTTGCGTGTGGGTCTGGTGTGGGAGTTGGAGTCGCGTTCGGCGTACCGTTGATGTTACTGGGGTCGCTGGCGGTGTCGCCCGAGACATTGCTGTTGAGATTGACATCAGGAATC
The DNA here is from genome assembly GCA_035281525.1 of Pyrinomonadaceae bacterium. Classification (GTDB taxonomy): domain Bacteria; phylum Acidobacteriota; class Blastocatellia; order Pyrinomonadales; family Pyrinomonadaceae; genus PSRF01. Next base: position 25,589 of record DATEDU010000049.1, read on the forward strand.
GCCTGGTCCTGGAAAATTTCGCTTCCCACGGTGACGTCGCCGGAACCAGTTACGTCGATCTGGCCTCGGTGGCCCATGGTGTTTTGAAGAGCAATCGCCGCCTCGACTCCGGTTGTGGGCCTGCCTCGCCAGTTGAACGTGATGGTCATTGGATCGCTGGCGAAGGTAACACCGTCTGACAACCTATATGTTTGTGAAGTGACCAGGTCGCTGCCGCCGAAGCCCATGGAGACGATGTAGGTGGTGGTATCCACTATCTGAACCGATGCTTCCAGCCCGGGGCGTGCCGAGCGCCTGACAGAATCACCCCGAGCTTTTTCCAGGAATGCCGCGAGTTGTCGCGTGTCGTTGGCGATCCGCATTGAAGCGCGAGCTGTGCGAATGCCGAACGCGGCACCGGCAGACACGACAGCGACTACCGCTACGGTGATGACCAATTGAATGGTCGTAAAGCCGCCCGGCTGTCTCTTCAACTCATTTTGTCTTTCGCTGGTCACTCGCATTTTTCTTCTCCAATGTGAGTCCGTGAAGGCCGAACGAATCTCGGCGCAGACCCCAGTTGGCAAAGCGCATGCCAGCTATGTTCTTCAGCAAAACACAGGGAAATCCGTGAGTGAGACTTAGTTTAACCACTCGCGGTCGTCACCTTAAGTAACATCACAAGAAGCCGATTCCATATCCCCTACTTCTGGAATTCCGCCCCTCTTTAGTCTTTAAACCATTTAGTTCCGCAATTATGAAATCGTCCGTCTTGCGTGGTGCCGCACGCTACGCGGGGCTGGACGTGAAGCGCCCCGGGGATCATGCGATCCTCCGGGGCGCGCTTTTTTGAACCTTATGAACCGGCGGTCGGTAAGTAAATTCGGCCACAGATGAACACGGATAAAAACAGATCAGACAAAAATCCCTGTGCAATTCTGATATGTGATTATCCGTGTAAATCTGTGGCGGGTTTAATCCGAGTTACGGCGAAGTGGTGGAGGTTTTTACCATCGGCTCGAACTGTTCGCTTGATGGACCAACATCGCTCACGGTATTGGCAAGCTTCATAGCCAACAGATGTGGTTTGTACTCGAAAGCCTTGGGGCCGCCGCGAGAGTTCTGAATCTGCATCACCAGGAAATCCTGATTCTCACGGAACTTCAACACGTTCCCGCGCTGATTCATGATTACAAACAGCAACGTCTCACCGTTCGCTGTTTTCATTTGGCCGACTAATGAACTGGCGCCCCCATCCGTCCGGATCAGCGTACCGGTCTTGGCTATCACGCTGCCGCGCCAGGGCTCGGCGGTGTAGCGATCCTGAAGTGTTCCTGGATCGATGCCGGCGACGGGCATTATGTCGGTAGTCGAGAGTTTGCTCTTCCGAAGCTCCTGCCGCAGGGCTTTGAAGATTTTCATCATCGCGCGAGGAGTCACGCGGTTTGTGCCGAGCCCGCTCAGAGTGGAAATCGTGAATTCGGCCGGAGTTAGTCCCAGAAGGGTACTGAGTTCCCGCGTCACTGATTCCGTTCCACCGAGTGAATCACCCAGCCGTTCTGCCATGAAATTATTTGAGTAACAAAGCAGCACTTTCAGGATGTCTACCAACGTACTCGACTTGTGAGACAGAACGTGTTTCGCGCCGGGCGCTACCGCGTTCACCTGAACCTCACCGAGGATTACCACACTGGGAACAGTTGCGAGACTTTCTTTGTCGCCGAGCGCCGAACGTTCATACCACCAGGCTCGACTTGCTTCCTGCGACCTCAATGCCGAATCCAAAGTATCGTAAAACTGCTGGCCTGAGCGCCGCGCAGACCAGTTGAAGTTCATAGTGAATCCCGGCGCGACTATCAGATTACCCATGACAGTGCGAATGCCGAGATTGTTCAGGTGTCGCGACATCATCACTGCATGTTCGTAATGTAGCGACGGATCCCGACCGGAAATGTAGAGGTCGCCATGTAGGATGCCGGTCTTTTTATCGAACGTGCCGGTGGTCCACAATCCGGTCGTAAATCGATGCTGTGGTCCGAGTGTTCTGAGAGCTACCAGTGCGGTAGCCAACTTTATCGCTGACGCCGGGTTGAAGGCGTCATCAGGTGACTGAACAGCGACGGTCTGGCCGTCGAGTGTTTCCACCAACACTCCTTGAAGTCCGTAAACGACATCCTGCGTTTCGGTCTGAATCCCAGTTGTTGCTGGTGTTGGTAATGGAGATGGAGATGAAACACCGGGAATGGCCGGCGGCTTGGGCGCTTGAGTCGAAGGTTGTTGTGCGAACGCGAGCAGCGGGCACAGCCCGACCACTACTGCGATGACTGCGATACGTATCCCGTATGTTATGTGAGATTTCATCTTCCAAACTGCTCGCGCACGAGCCAAGTCATCATAACATGATCGCACGCGGGGAAGATTTTGCGCGGTGCGAGGTAACAGCCTTTCGATGCTTTGCGTGTTGTTCGGGATGTATGTGTACAGATGCGCACACAGGTGTTAACGGTCACCTGAATTGCGTTGACAAGGCTGGAAGCCGACACCTAGAATCTCAGTATTGACAAATCATAGTGCGCGAACACCAGCCCGTTACAGTTGAAAGCATACGCGTCACACACAAGGCAAGACGAAAAGAAATTCAAGCAAGACTTGCCGAGTTCGAGGATGTATGGCGCAGCGGTTCGGACGCGCGACTTTGGGAAGAGCTCGTCTTCTGCATTTTCACCGCCGGCGCCTCGGCCAGGATGGGAATGAAAGCGATCGACGCCGTCAGGCCATTGCTGATGGACGGCAAGCGCGCACAGATGACAAAGGTCCTAAGGAAGGCTGGCGCACATCGCTTTCCAGTAGAGCGTCCGGGCTACATCGTCGTGGCGCGAAGGTACCTTCGCGAACATTGCGGCTTTAAACTACGCGAGCGGCTCGAGAGTTTTTCGGATCCGCTTGAGCGGCGGGACTGGTTAGCGCAGGATAAAGGCATCAAAGGCCTCGGTTATAAAGAGGCCAGTCACTTTCTGAGAAACATCGGCGTCAAAGGCTACGCGATTCTTGATAAGCACGTCGTGCGCTGCCTCGTCGATCTGAAAATAGTCGACAACCCTCGTCCGCCAACGACCCGAGGCCGTTATCTCGAGACCGAGGAAAAGCTGAGGCGACTTGCTGACGAAGTGCAAATCGACTTCGATGAACTGGACCTGGTTCTATGGTCTATGAAAACCGGTGAAGTCTTGAAATAGGAAAGTTTTATGCAGTATCTGTGGTCTTTAAGTCCTTTACGCGCAGTGGCTTTTGGATTGTCCGCCGCCTTCGCAATTTGTCTGGTCCCTGCCACCGACGCTCCCGCAGCAACAGTCAACGATAAGAAAAATCGCAACAAGGCCGAAAAAGCAATTCGTGAGGGTGAGTTTGAGATTGCAGAAAAGATTCTGCGCGAACTACTTCTTAAAGATGCGACTGACCACTCGGCGCGATTGGGCTTGAGTTATGCGCTACTCAAACAGCGCCGGCTGCAAGATGCTTACGATCACGCGGCGAGAGTGATTACGGCCGATCCGCTCTCATCGCGTGCTCATGCTTTGCTCGGCCAGGCAGTTCTTGCTTCCGGAAACTTCAGAGAATCAGTGGAGGAGTTTCGTACCTCACTGAGTTTCAACCAAAACGAAGCACTAGCTGTTGCCGGTTTGGCGATGGTTGATTTTTATGAGAATCGAACCGACTTGGCTCTGAAGGGTCTGCGACGCGCAGTTAGCTTAGAACCTAACGAACCCGATTTCATCTTCAACCTTGGACAAGCAGCGGCTCGCAGCGAGATGTACAAAGAAGCTGCCGATTCTTACGAGCGCTTTCTCGCGATCGCGCCGAAGACTGATGCAGATCGGAGATCAAGGATTCGCGGGCTCATCGATTTCCTTCGCTACCTCGGAAAGCAAGGCTCGCTTTACGTACCCTCAGGCCGCGCAACGACGACAGTCTCCTTTGAATCATTCGACAGCAGGCCCATCCTGAACGTGCGAGTAAATGGTCAAAGAGACCCGCTCCGCTTTGTGCTCGACACCGGCTCCGGCATGTCGGTCGTCTCGGAACAGACTGCGAAGATGCTCAATTTGCGACCCATAGCTCGAGGCGGCTTGGCGCGTGCGGTTGGCGGCGGCGGAAAGTTTGAAATTGTCTACGGATTTTTGTCATCGCTCGAGATTGGCGAAGTTAAAGTCGAAAACGTACCTGTTTACATCAGGCGATTCTTTGACGAGAAGAATCCGGTCGATGGCTACTTAGGGCTCGCAATGATCTCAAAGTTTGTCACAGCCGTTGACTATGGCGAGCGAACTTTCACTCTCATGCGCCAGCGACAATCGACAACGCTTGATGCTCTCCAGACTCCCTCGATTACTTTTGCTCAGGATCCAGCCCAGCCACCCCCCTCGGCGAAAGCACTGGAAATTCCGTTGCGGACTACGTCGAGTGGATTTCTCAGCGGTGAAGTGCAGCTGGAAGGTTTGGACAGGCGGTTGAACTTCATTATCGATACCGGCGCCAGCATTTCCGTGATATCAGAAAAACTCGCGGCTCTCGAAGAGTTGTCAAGCTACTTGACCCCACACCGGATGCGCGTGTTTGGCGCGGCTGGAGTCGCGGAAGACGTAAAAACATTTCGTTTGCCAAGCCTGGCAATAGGCACGTTTGCACGGCAAAACATTAATGCGGCAGTTCTGGATCTCGAGCCCGTTAATGAAACTGCAGGCTTCCTGCAAGACGGAATCCTTGGCGGTAACTTCCTTAAGTACTTCCGTGTTTCTTTTGATTTCCGCCGCGGCGTCATTCGGCTCGAGCCACTCAGTCAAACCGCCATGACGAATGAAACCGTCAAGCCGAATGAGAACTAATTTGCAGCAATGAAGCCTAGCCTTTATCTCGAAACATCAGTCATCGGAGCGTATCTCGATAATGGCGAGCCCTTTAGACGCGATCTGACTATTCGCTGGTGGGAACATGAGATGAGAGATTACCGGACGGTAGTCTCTGCGTTGGTGACAAGAGAAATCGAACGAATAGCTGAGCCTCACAAGAGTTCTTATTTAAACCTAATAGCTCCATTGGAGCGGGTTGAGCTGACGGACGAGGCCGCAATCCTGGCAGATGGATATGTTTCGCGTGGCATCTTTCATCGCAAGTACATCGCTGATGCGATGCACGTAGCCATCGCCTCGTATCACAAGATTGATTATTTGGTGACCTGGAACTTCGGACACCTGGCAAACGTTCGACGACAAGCGCGGATTCGACTGTTCAATACGGCTGCGGGTTTTTATGTTCCCATGATTGTGACGCCGGAATTCCTTGTCTCCGAAGCAACGGAGAGAGTAAGGTAATTGCAGATTGCCCATTGCCGATTGCCAATTTGAATGGCATAAGTAACGGTGAATATTTTTGACAGTGAAAAAGTTTGATTAGGAGTTGATTGCGGTGATGCCAATTGCCAATCGGCAATTGGCAATCGGCAATGTTTATGTATCGGCGGCCAAAATTTCTTGAAGTCCTACATGCTATCCGCGAGGACATGTCCAGGGAAGCTGACTACGACGTAGATCTGTTCGCTGAGATGGTGCGCTCAGGTATGGGTCCCAAGCATGGACCTGAACGACGCATTCGCGCCTTCAGTAGCCGCGCGCCACGGCAGGAAGATAGAAACGGAAACGGCACAAAGCTCAAAGCAGGAAAACATCCGCTAAGAAAACAAGCATGAACGCTACGTTTGAGACTATCGGGCTGGAAGTTCCTAGCGAAAAGGCATTCAACTATCTTGCCGAACGTGCCGGCGATCAGGGCGAGCCAACGCAGCTAACCCGACGAGGTGCAGTACTGCATGGCCGCTGTTGGAAACTCGGTGAAGGTCTGGAAGTCTGGACTGTACTTTACGAGTCTGGAAGTGGGGACGTGTTTTATGCGGATTGCCGTCCCGGCTTTCGAGCGCGCTACATTCAAACAATCAGTCCGTGGGCGCTCACTGAATACGATGAAGAGGGTGAAGCTGTCGTTCACGGCTACCGCGAAAGCACTGAATGTGAAGTACTGTTCGAGCTGCAAAACCTGACAGAAGTTGGACCAGCCGGTTTCGCCGCTCAGGAGCTGCATGTGGGGCTCTGTGGATTAGCGTATCGCGCCCGCGTTCGTAAAGGTTTCGGCAAAACACGATGGATGCCGCTCGAAAAAACCGCGCCGTCCCGGGCAGCTCATGAGAATGATTGGAGTTTGTCGGGTACCGTTATCGCTTATAAGCCTCTCAAGAATCCGCTGTCCGGCAGTGACCTCTACTGGATTCATTTAGACCTCGAACGGATTAAACTAGAAGTACTCGTCAACCAACGCGCGCTGCGTGGCGAAGTTCTCGAACCCGGTGTCACGCTCGACGCAGAAGTCTGGCTGCAGGGTCACGTGCTCGATGAGCACGCCTTACGTTTGCGTTACGAAGGAGTGGATCGTACGTGCGCGACTGCTAGTTTCTGGTCAGGTCTCAAGAAGAAAAACTAAGATCATTGATGAAGCGGCTGCTCGTTTTACTCTTCCTAATCCTCACGACCGCACTCCTCGCTTATTTTGGCAATCAGTACTGGATTCATCGTTACGATAGTCTGATCGCACGCCAGGCGAACATCTACCGGCTGGATCCCGATCTGGTGTGGAGCATAATCTATGAAGAGACTTACTTCAGACCGTGGCAAACGGGAAAAGATGGTGAGATTGGTTTGATGCAAGTGACTCCTGGAGTCGGACGTGACTGGGCTGCTGAAACAGGCATGCAGGAGCTGGCGCGGCAGATGGCGAGCGAACCCGTCAGCATCCTTCGCGATCCGGAACGTAACATACAAATCGGATGCTGGTATCTCGAAAAGTTTTATCAACAGTACCGCGACACTCCCGATGCAGAGGCTCGGATGATTGCTGCGTACAACGCTGGTCCCAGCAGGGCGGCAGAGTGGAACCGCCCGCTTGCTGACGGCCGCGATTTATCCGGCGAGGAGTTTATCCAGCGCATTGATATTCCTTCCACACGTGCTTACGTAATTTCGATTCTCGAGCGATATCGAAAGCTCAAGGCTGGACGCTCCACCAGCTCATAACACGCCGACATGACAACTCTTTACTGCGCGCGTTGGGTACTGCCCATCTCATCCCTTCCAATCGAAGACGGCGCAATTGCGATAACAGAAGATCGGATCGCGGATGTTGGTCCAAAGTCGTCATTGCAGGAAAGATTTCCAGAGGCCGTATCATACGATTTCGGCTCGGCAGCGATCCTTCCAGGGTTCGTAAACGCGCATTCACATCTCGAGCTCACAGCCATGCGCGGCTTTTTGGAGGCAGATGAAGCGAACTTTTTCGGGTGGTTAAGAAAACTCACCGTCGCGCGGCTTGAACGCATGACTGCTGACGATCGGTACGTGTCGGCGATGTGGGGAGCATGCGAAGCAGTACGAGCCGGAGTCACCGCTGTTGCGGATGCCAGTGACGACGCGTTCGAGAGCATGAGGGCGGTGATCGGCGTTGGCCTGCGGGGAACGGTTTTTCAGGAATCGTTTGGGCCTGATCCGCGACTTGCCACCGAAAATTTTGAGAAACTAAAAACCAAAGTTGCGAGTCTTCGTGAGCACGAAACACAGATCGTGAGAGTTGGAGTGTCGCCGCACGCCCCCTACACAGTCTGCGCTCCTCAGTTGGAATTGATAGCGGACTTCGCCATTGCGGAAGGACTTCCGTTGATGATGCATGCAGCAGAATCTGCCGCGGAAGAAGCTCTGTTACGTGCCGGTGAAGGTCTGTTTGCCGATGCGCTTTCAATAAGAGGCATTCAATTCAGCGCCCCCCTAATATCTCCAATTCAATACCTCGAGCGCCACGGAATCCTTAACACAAAACCCTTGCTGGCCCACTGCATCAGGGTAGACGATGCTGACATTGAGACTTTGAAAAACACCGGTGCGCGAGTCGCACATTGCCCAAAATCGAATGCCAAGTTGGGTCATGGCCGAGCGCCATTCGCTTCGTTTCTGACGCACGGAATTCAGGTAGGCATTGGTAGCGACTCAGTAGCTAGTAACAACACTTGCGACATTCTCGAAGAGACTCGTTTTGCAGTTCTGTTGGCGCGATCTGACGAGGGCTGCGCAGTTCCCGACTGTAATGATGCTTTACGAGTTGCAACGTTAGGTGGTGCTGAGGTGTTAGGACTTGACGGCCAAGCCGGTGAGCTAATCGCAGGACGGCAAGCTGACTTTACGGTCGTGTCCCTGGCGGGTACACATCAACTGCCATCCTACGATCCAATCAGCACATTAATCTTCGCTTCGTCGGGACGCGACGTGGTTCTTACCGTGGTAGCGGGAAGAGAAGTTTTTCGAGAAGGCCGAGTCGTCACAGTTGATGAAGAACGACTCGGCGCACGCATGAATGAGATTCAATCCAAACTCAACAGTTAGACTGAGGCGGCGATTGCCTCGTCGAAGATCTCGAGCGCGACATCCACGTTCGCCTTTGTCAGAATCAGCGGCGGCGACCAGCGAATGGAATTGGTTCCTGCTCCGAGAATAATCAGTCCGCGTTCGAAACACGCACTTTCAATTCGGTCGCGTAATTCGGGCGCAGGTTTACGCGAAGCTCGATCTTCCACAAACTCCACGCCAATCATAAGTCCTAAACCACGCACGTCGCCGATAGATTCGTGCTTTCGCTGCAACTTCTCCAACCCTGCCTTCAGATAAGCGCCTACCTCAGCGCTATTCTGAACGAGGCCGCCTTCGAGCAATTCGATTGTCTTCAGTGCTGCTGCGATGCAGACGGGGTTGCCGCCAAATGTCGACGCATGAGCACCGGGCTTCCAGTTCATCAGATCGGCGCGTGCCACTGTCGCGCCAATTGGTAGACCAGATCCGATGCCTTTCGCGATACAAATAACGTCCGCCTTCACACCGTAGTGCTCGCAAGCAAACATCTTGCCCGTTCGGCCCATGCCACTCTGAACCTCGTCAACGATTAAGAGGATTCCATGTTGATCGCAGATGCGTCGCAACCCGGACAAGAAGTTCTTCGGTGAAGGAACATAACCACCTTCGCCTTGGACCGGCTCGACCACAATTGCCGCGACCTCGTCTGGAGGAGTAGTCGTCTTGAAGAGGCGGTTTTCAATCCAGTTGAGCGCACCTTCGCCGGCGCCGCCATTACCGCAATCGTCAGCGCTGAATGGATTCCGATATTCGTTGGGATAGGGAACATGGACCACGTCGAGTGCTTGCCGTTTGAAGCCTCGTCGTTGAGCCGCCTTTGACGAAGTGAGAGAAAGCGAGCCGAGCGTCCTGCCGTGAAAACTGTTGAAGAACGCGATGAACTTCTCGCGTCCGGTGGCATGCATCGCCAACTTCAAAGCTGTCTCTACAGCCTCGGTGCCACTGTTCGCAAAGTGGGTGCGCGTAGGCGACGGCACGGGCACGATCTCTTCCAGTTTTTGGCCGAGCTGCGGCATGTGTCGGTAGTAATAATCCGTGCCGCACATGTGAATAAGTTGTTCAGCCTGTTCCTGGATCGCACGAACGATCTCCGGATGGCAATGCCCGGTTGAACAAACGGCAACGCCGGCGTTGCAGTCGAGGAAGATGTTGCCATCCACATCTTCAACCCAGACGCCGTGTGCGCGTTCTGCTACGAGTTTGAAAGAGGGTCTCGGATAAGCAGGATTAACGAAACGAGCATCGGCAGCGATGATCTCCTGGGCCTTGGGACCAGGCGGAGCAATCTTTATTTCAGGCCGTTTTGCGGGCGCTAATGTAGTTGTCGACATTTGTGGTCTCCTGTTCATTGCTCGCGATTGAGCGGTCAAAAGTGAAAGATGGCCCGAAGCAAGCCTCGGACGGGACCGGCGCGCTAAAACAGGGAAAAACTAATCGGCAAAGAGATTGGCTCTTGATTCGAGCGGGCTAAGATGTAGAGGCTGTGGGTTTTTCATGGCTTAACACCTTAACTTGGCCGTCAGCGGCCACTGAATGGACGCATAGTAACATTTAGCCCAAAAATTTTGTAGGGCGGCCCTCCGTGGCCACCCCTTTTCTGCGCGCGTAGCCATCAGGGGCGGCCACGGAGGGCCGCCCCTACTGATTAAGTTTTCCGTAGGCCTTCGACTGCATGATCGAAGGTGAGCCAAATGCTCCAGCTATGGTGGTAAAACGCCACGGGAAAGGCGAGCGCAATTACGAGAAGAGTAGTAATTATCACTTGGTAGTAAGAACCGAGTATGGCTATGGATAATAGGTAAGCGAACAGGATTATCAGTTCGGTTGAGACGACATTCACCAGGATTGCCCCGACGAAAAAACCTTCCTCGCGCTTGAAGCGCACCAGACAGGAAGTGCAACGATCATGAATATGGAAAGGTTTCTTAACAATCGACCCATTCCCGCAAGCTGGGCACATCAACCGGACGCAACGGTCAAACGCGACGGATAACGGTGGTCTATTCTTGTCTCCTCCAAACATCCCCCAAATGCTCTCACAGTTTGGTCTTTTTGACACTCATGAATTAGAGTATGGCTTCAACTGCCGTTTGGTTTCCGTTACAAACAACACTCCAGGAGAACTGCCATGAAGAAGAATACTGTTCTGACCTCTTTGGCCAGTCTTCAGCGAACGATGCTGTTGATTTTACTCGCTCTCGTGACTACATCTATTGCGATTCTCATCCCGCGTGCGGGCGCGCAGGAGGCACAGAAGCTTTCAGCGCCTGCGGCCTCGGCAACTTCTGGAGCGTCAGTTTCTGACCCCACGAAGCCTGTCTATCCGGCGACAAGGAAGAGCGATCACGTCGATACTTATCACAACGAGCCAGTCGCCGATCCATATCGCTGGCTCGAAGATGAGAACTCTGCAGAGACTGCAACGTGGGTTGAGGCTCAAAATCGAGTTACGTTTGGCTATCTCGAAAAGATTCCATTCCGCGCGAAGATTGCGGCTCGGCTTGAGAAACTTTTCAACTATCCAAAGTATTCTTCTCCATCCCGGCGAGGTGAACATTTCTTCTTCTTCAAAAACGATGGGCTGCAAAACCACAGCGTTGCGTACATTCAAAAAGGACTCGATGGCACGCCAGAAGTTTTGATCGATCCGAACAAGTTCTCAGCTGACGGCACTTCGCGCCTCGGCACTTTCTCACTTTCAAACGATGGAAAGACATTGGTCTATGGCATCTCGAAGGGCGGCTCTGACTGGCAAGAGTATTTTGTGATGGATGTTCCCACGAAGACCACGCAGTCAGACAAATTGGAATGGGTCAAGGTCTCAGGCGTAGCGTGGCACGGCAACGGCTTCTACTACAGCCGGTATCCAGCTCCTGAGAAAGGGAAAGAGAAGACAGCTAAGAACGAGAACCATCAAGTCTACTATCACAAGCTGGGAACGGCGCAGTCAGAAGACCAGCTCGTCTACGACGACAAGGAGCATCCGCAGCGCTTTCATGGGATTCGCACCACTGAGGATCAGCGTTATGCGATTCTCAACATTTCAGAGCGCAGCAAGAAGAAAGGAAACGCGCTCTTCTACCGCGATCTTTCGAGCAACGACAAGAGCTTTAAACCAATCGTCGGAGAGATCGGCGACGACAACTATGGTGTCATCGACAACGTAGGCGACAAGTTTCTGATGTACACGGATCACGGCGCGCCAAATGGAAAAGTCGTACTGTGGGATCCAAAAGAACCGGCAGAGTGGACCGACGTAATTGCCGAAAAACCGGAACCTCTCGATGGCGTTAACACCGCTGGTGGCAAGCTCTTCGTCACCTATCTGAAAGATGTGACCACTCGGGCTTATGTCTACAGTCTCGATGGAAAACTTGAGAATGAGATCAAGCTGCCAGGACTGGGCTCGGCGGGCGGCTTCGGCGGACGCCGTGACGACAAGTTTGTGTTCTATGGCTTCACAACATTCAACTATCCGGGAACCCTCTTCAAGTACGACATCGCAACAAAGAAGTCGAGCTTGTTCCGTTCACCGGAGATTCCTGAATTCAAACCGACTGACTTCGAAGTCAAGCAAGTCTTTTACAACAGCAAAGATGGAACGCGCGTTCCGATGTTCATCGTGCACAAGAAGGGCATCAAGCTGGACGGTAACAATCCGACTCTGCTGTACGGTTATGGTGGCTTCAACGTCGTGAACTCGGCGAACTTCAGTGCGCTGCGTCTCGCGTTGCTCGAGCAGGGTGTAGTTTACGCTTCCGCAAACATGCGCGGTGGCGGTGAGTACGGCGAAAAGTGGCATGAGGCGGGAACGAAACTCAAGAAGCAAAATGTGTTCGACGATTTCATTGCCGCCGCGGAATACCTGATCGCGAATAAGTACACTTCGTCGCAGAAACTGGCGATTCAAGGCGGCTCAAACGGTGGTTTGCTTGTTGGCGCAGTGATGAATCAGCGGCCGGAGTTGTTCAGAGTGGCAATTCCGCAGGTCGGTGTAATGGACATGCTGAGGTTCCACAAGTTCACGATTGGCTGGAACTGGATTGCCGACTATGGTTCGAGCGACAACGAAGCTGAGTACAAAGCGTTGCGTGCGTACTCGCCGGTGCACAACATCAAGCCGGGAGCGAAGTACCCGGCCACCTTGATCACGACGGCGGATCACGATGATCGCGTGGTGCCCGCGCACTCGTTCAAATATGCTTCGACGTTGCAGGCTGCGCAGGGTGGTGATGCTCCGATCCTGATTCGTATTGACACTAAGTCAGGTCACGGCTCGAGTAATACAAAGAAGGCGATCGAACAGACGGCGGATATTTATTCGTTCATCTTGTATAACTTAGGGGCAGCACCGAAGTAGGGAACAGCGAACAGCAACAGCGAACAGCCAACAGCAAACAGCAGAGAGCGATCGGCAAACAGCAGACAGCGAAGCACCGCTACCGCTTGTTTGCTGTCAGCTGTCAGCTGTTCGCTGTTAGCTGTTAATAACCTCAAACCTCACAAAAGGAATCCTCATGCGTGATTTCAGACAAATAAAAGCATGGGCAAAGGCTCACACACTCGCCCTTTCGATTTATAAACGCACGTCCAGTTTCCCCCGAGAAGAACTTTATGGCCTGACAAGTCAGATGAGGCGTGCGGCCTCATCCATCCCCGCTAATATTGCTGAGGGCTATGGAAGAGGAGGCGACGCGGAGCTCTCGCGGTTCTTGCAGATTGCAATGGGCTCAGCGTATGAAGTTGAGTATCACTTGCTTCTGGCGAGAGATTTAAGCTTGGTTGACTCGGCAGGTCACGAGCAGCTCCAAGCTCAGGTTATTGAAGTGAAGCGAATGCTTACCGCCCTTCTGATGAAAGTGAGAGCGAGTAGGTAATAGCAGACAGCTAACAGCAGACAGCGGACAGCAAACAGCAGACAGCGCAGAGCAGTCTGTTTTTGTGGCTGTTTGCTGTTTGCTGTCAACTGTTTGCTCGATCGGCTGTTCGCTGTTTGCTGTCTGCTGTTAGCTGTCCTCGACCGGCAAACTGATTGTGACTACCAACCCGCCGCCGTCAGCATTGGTGGCGGCCACCCTTCCGCCATGAAGTCGCACGGCGCGTTCCGCAATCGCTAACCCCAGCCCAACACCGCCTGCTTCACGATCACGCGCCTCATCCACTCGATAAAACGGATGAAAGATTTTCGTCAGCGCCGACTCTGGCACGCCCGCACCGCGGTCTCGTACTGTAACAACAGCGCAGTTGAGCGACTCGGAATCCCGGTCTGACTTTGCGGCAGACTCCAAACCGTCGCACGAATCTCGCAGCAACGTGACCTCGACCTCAGTACCTTCAGGCGTGTATTGAACTGCGTTGCGTACGACATTTTCAATCGCTCGACGCAGCAATTGTTCGATCCCCATCACCATGCATTCCTCATTTGCTTCGAAACGTACCGAACGATTCCTACCGCGAGCTTCAAAATCTGCGTCATCGACAATCTCACCGACTAGTTGCCGCAGGTCCAACTCCGTTTTCTGAAATCCTTCTGTACGGCTTTCCAGTCGCGTTAAAGCGAGCAGCTGTCCGATCATCTCGTTGAGGTTCTCCGCCTCACGCTGGATGCGGGCGAGTGCGCCGGCTGCGTCTGGTCCTGCGCGCTGCACTGCCAGCTCGAGCGCAACGTTCAAACGCGCCAATGGCGAGCGCAATTCGTGCGAAATGTCACCCAACAGCCGGCGTTGACTGTTGATTAGCGATTCGATCTGCTCTGCCATCAGATCGAAGTCCGCGCCTAAGTAAGCCAACTCGTCTCTGCGATTGCCGATGGCTGGTCCAACGCGAGCACTCAGGTTGCCCTGTGCTAACTGCTGTGTTGCGGCGCGGAGCTTTGTTACCGGCGACGTGAGATATCGGGCCAGCCAATAGCAGAAGAGTGCTCCCACTATGCTGACTCCTATCATGTGAAGGATGCCCTCCGTGAAATGCCCAACAGGTCCTGAACGCTTTCGCATCGGCAGCTCGGCCACTACCGCATATCGACCGCCTCGCTGCGTGGTGATCGATCGCGCCATGAACGGCGGCGCCATGACAGGATCCGTTTGAGTAATTGAGAGAGCGCGCTGTGCCGCTTCGATCGCTACGGGCGGCATGCGGTGATTGGATAGACTTTGAGCCTGGTCATTGAACAGGAAGATCCGTATTCCAGTTTCGTTTTGAATGCGATCGAGGTATGCACCCAACGCACTTTGCCCTTCTCGTTCGTAGGTTTCGGAAGCAGTCTCACCAAATGTTTTTACCGTTGCTTCAATCGGTCCGGGTGGTGGTCTGAACGGTTCGTGCCGAGTTATCTCGCCGACGATAAATGTGCCGGCGATGACGGTTATCATCACTGCAACGAACCAGAGAAAGATTTTTAGAAAGAGACTTTGTGGCAACAGTTCACTCTCCACTTTGAGCACTTACTTGAGCGTAGATATAACCGACGCCCCGCACTGTTTTGATTCGTTCTACCGGTCCAATCTGATGGCCGAGCTTTTTGCGCAAATTGCTTATATGCATGTCTATGCTGCGATCGAACGGCGATGTGCTGCGGCCGAGCACTTCTTTCGACAGATCTTCACGAGTGAGAACTCGTCCGGCACCTCGAACTAATTTTTCCAGAAGGTCATACTCGACGGCCGTAAGTGACACAATCTCACCTGCCTGGCGCACTACACGAGTGCCGGGATCCAATTCAATGTCTCCGACGACCAGAGGCTTAGCCGCAACACTGCTCGACGCTTCAGATCCAGTGCGTCTCAGGATTGCGCGAATCCGCGCGACCAGTTCGCGAGGATTAAAAGGCTTCGGTAAGTAATCGTCTGCGCCGATTTCAAGGCCGACGATGCGATCGACGTCATCGCCACGAGCTGTGAGCATTAGCACTGGTGTTTTTGACTGAGCTCGGATGGTCTTTAACACCTCGAATCCATTCATACCAGGAAGCATTACGTCTAGTACGACAATTGAGTAGTTACCGGCGAGTGCGGTCTCAGCTCCGGAGTCGCCGCGGTGCACTGAATGAACTTTGAACCCCAGCGGCTCGAGATATTCGGTGACCAGTTCGCATAGCGCAACGTCGTCGTCAATGATCAGGATTTCTTCCATGACAAACCGTCAATTGTAACGCGAACACTTTCCACCTCTGTGTAAAGAAGTGTCAACAAGCAGTACTTTACAAAACTTTACATAGCCTAACCGACTCTTTACATCGCTATTCATGGACATCGCGTATAAAGAGTGCGAACCAAACAGCCGGATGGCTGAGACATGAACTTAACAATCATAGGAGAGTGAAATGAGAAATCGATTATTGATGTTGGGAGGCATTGCGGTGCTGATTGTTGGCGTTGCCGTTTTTGCACTCGGTCGCGCGCTTCCCAGGCTACATGGGCAGGAACGCAGCGAGGCGATGCCGCGCAAGCATTTACCGGGTCCTGAAATGGTTGACCATATGGCCCGGGCATTAAACCTGACCGAGGCGCAACAGACGCAGATCATATCCATTTTCGAAAGTGCTCGCGCCGCCAGTGAGCCCCTTCATACCAAGATGGAAGAAGTGCACAAGCAGCTCGAGGCAGCGACAGCAAATGGACAGTTCGATGAGGCACAGGTACGCGCTTTGGCGAATCAACAGGCCCAGCTAATGGCCGACACCATCGTGGAGCACGAGCGGACGAAATCCAAAATCTACGCCGTTCTGACGCCGGAGCAGAGAGTGAAAGCGGACGAACTTCACAAGCAGGGTTTTGGACGACATCGTCGCCACGGCCCCGGCCACTAAAGGTAGCCTTGTAGGTTTTCTATCCGCAGATTACACCGATTACGCAAAACATTTGAGCCTGCAAAAATCTGTGGATCTGCGGATTACTGTTTGCGAATGGGGTGGGCTTCGGTGTTGAAGATGACGCGATTGAAATTCAGCGTCTTTGGCGGCGCAAAGAGCAAGTAGAAGTACTTAAACGTTTCAGCAAACAAAAAGCTCTGCATTGAGTCCGACTTCTCTTTCGTCACCACACTCTTGAGCGCAGCATAACCTTCATGTGTCCTACAGTGCTTAACGAAATCATCAAACAGAACTCTGCCCATCTCCAGGTATTCCGGACTCTTGGTGAACTGGTATAGATAATACGTCGACTCTACGATCTCAGGCCGCAACGGATAAGCGGCATGCTCGACCTTCATCGTCCTGTAATTCAGAACTTCCGGCTCAATGCCATGCAGCCTCCACATCTTGAACGATGAACGCTGCAACCGTCTGGCTCGTTGCAAATCGCCGCCGAGCGCCAGCACAGCCGGAAAAAATGCATCGAGAGCACCGTAAGTAGTCGCAGTTCGTTTGCCGCTATTCATGTCGGCATGACCATACCAGAGCTCGCGCCGACCATTTTCTTCGTCCGCTAAATACTTATTGATCGCCGCGATGCTGGCGAGCCACATTCGCTTGCAATCCTCATCACCAAACAGTAGCCAACCTTTCAAGAGGTACTCGTAGTAGCTATCGATTTCGGCGCTGATGTGACTGCCAGTATTGGTCCACTTTCCGGTTTCGACGTTGATTCTTGTACCGACCAAACCAATAGGTGAGCGCCGATTGTAAGTTTCCACGAGCGCTCGTTTGGCCTTGTTGTAGAAGATCGGATTCGAAGTGAGTTTACTGAGTGTGCCAAACTCGATCAGCAACGTGCCGGTTTCAGCAGGGTTGCTTATCTCGCCTCGAACTTTGCCGGTGCGCAGATTGACGAAACGATACGGAATGCCCGTAGGCGAATCGAATACTGGTACAAGTCTCTTCCCGAGATCGTCCGCGAGCGCCAGAAGGCGCCGATCCCGCGTGAGTTGATAACCAGAAAGCAGACCACCGAGGAGTCGAATCGTGATCTCAAAGTTTTGAACATAAATATCTTTATCGAACGACAGATTCCTGACAATGTAGTCCCGAGTCTCGCGAGCTTCGTCATCCAACCCCATGAGGATCATCGTGTCTAACGCGTCCACTGGCGTCATCAGTAGTGGCTCAGCGTACCAATCGTGATGCGTCTTGCTCAGCGGCTTTAGATCGTCGTGACCCCAGGCATATTTTCGATAACCTCGCCACGCGTGCAGGAATTCCGCCTTCACCCGATCGGCGAGCTGTGCTCGATCAACTTTGATACGAGATTGTGAAGCGGCAGTAGGTGCAATAAAGGGCAGGATAAGAAAAAAAGCAAGCAGTTTAGTAAGCTTTGCTTTCATCTACTTTCGTTTCCAGCGCACACCGTCTTTGGTGTCCTCGAGAATGATGCCGCGTTGCAGGAGTTCGTCTCTAATCTCGTCCGCACGCGCGAAATCGCGGCGACGCCGCGCTTCGAGGCGTTCATCGATGAGGGCCTGAACTTCACTTTCCAGCAAGTCATGCTGACCTTCGCCAAAAATGTTCAGTACAGAATCGAACCGCTTGATCAGTTCGACTAGTTCGCGCTGGTTCTCGGCGCGTACCTGTTTGCGGGCAAGCGCAGAGTTCACTTCTCGCGTCAGGTTGTGAATTGCCGCCAATGCGACCGACGTATTGAGATCATCATCCATGCCCGCTTCAAACTCGCGGAGCGCGCGTTCCCCCACTTCGCGCACTTTTTCATTTACTCCCGGTTCAGTGCGAGCCTCTCTCAACCTCGCATAAAAATCGCGTAGCCCTGCAACCGTTTTCTCCGCCCCACGCAGCGCATCAAAAGTAAGATTGAGCTGTTTGTTATAAGGCACACTGAGCAGGAAATATCGCATGCCCGCGGGCGAGTAGCCTTGGGCGGTGAGATCCCGCAACGTGAAATAGTTGCCCTTGGTCTTCGACATCGTTTCGCCTTCGACCTTCAAATGTTCGAAGTGGAGCCAGTAGCGTACGAATGGCTTCCCGGTCGCGCCTTCGCTCTGCGCGATTTCATTTTCATGATGAGGAAAGACCAGATCGATACCACCAGCGTGAACATCGAAAGTCTCACCCAGATATTTCATCGACATGGCGGAGCATTCGATGTGCCAACCGGGGCGGCCGCGACCGACTGATGATTCCCAGGAGGGTTCGGTCTCGCTTGCAGGCTCTTTCCAAAGCGCGAAATCGCGCGCGTCTTCTTTGTCGTATTTGTCTGTATCCACGCGCTCAGAGGCGCCTGCTATGTTTCCAGCGAAGTTGATCTTCGAGAGTTTGCCGTACTCCGGGAATGAGTTGATGCGATAGTAAATTGAGCCGTCTGATTTATAGGCATGTTTTGTATCAAGCAACTTCTCAATCAGGCTCACCATTTCCGGAATGTGACGCGTGGCTCGCGGCACAATGTCGGGACGCTTGCACCCGAGCGCGTCGGCATCCTCCCATAGCGCTTCAATGTATTTCGCGGTGTAATCGTCGATGCTGAGTCCTGCTTCCTGTGACTTGGCGATGATGCGGTCCTCGACGTCGGTGATGTTCATGACGTGAACGACGTCGTAGCCCTTGAACTCTAGGTAGCGAACTACAATGTCGGCGGCTACGGCTGAACGAAAGTTACCGATGTGGCCGTAGTCCCAGACGGTTGGTCCACAGTAATAGAAGCGCACTTCGCCTTCATTGATCGGGCGAAACTCCTCAAGCCGCCCAGAGAGAGTATTGCGAATGTTCAGCATGGAGCTTGAACTGTAAACAAAGGTTGGAATCTAGACAAGGCGAGGACCTAGGCTCCGTGTGCGCGTTGACTGTGATTGAAATGTTGCCAGCCTTCGGGTTTCAATTCCCACGTTCGCGAACCTTCGGCAACATGAATGCCTTCAAACACTTTTCGAATCTCGCCGATGTGCGTAAGTGAGACGCCGTCGACCTTCGTTGGTAGAAGAGACATCTTCTCTTTAGGAACTGTGAAGAGTAGCTCGAAGTCTTCGCCGCCGTGCAGAGCCAGCATCAGCGGATCCAACGCTCGACGACCGCACAGCGCCGTCACGTGTTCGTTCCTCGGAATACGCGCGGATTCGATCAACGCGCCCACTCTACTTTCTTCGCATAGGTGATGAATATCTGATGACAGGCCGTCGCTGATGTCGATCATCGCTGAGGCGAGGCCTTCCTCCCCCAATACTAACCCCCAGCCAACGCGAGGTTCAGGCCGCAAATGGCAGAGCAACAGTTGTTCAATTGACTCCGCTTCATCGTTCATCTGATTTTGCTTCAGATGAAGGCCACGCTCGAGCAGTCGCAGCGCGGCAGCGGAGCCGCCGAGTGAGCCGGTGACGAAAAGCTGATCGCCAACCTGAGCCCCCTTGCGAAGAACTGCCTGGCTGCTTGCACACTCACCAATGACAGTTGAGTCAATAACAATTTTGCCAGTTGTACGCGACAGGTCACCGCCGATTAGCTGCACATCATATCGGCGAGCAAGACCAAAAAGCCCTTCATAAAACTGTGTGACGAAATCAGAGTTCCAAATGTCTTCCGGAACGCCCAATGAAAGCACTGCCCAGCGAGGCCGTCCTCCCATCGCAGCGATGTCCGAAAGAGAAACCGCTAAAGCTTTGTGACCAAGTAAGTGAGGTGGGGAGAAGTCTCGGCGAAAGTCGATGTCTTCGACCAGTAAATCGGAGGTGACGAGCGTGTCTCGGCCGGAAAACTGTTTGATTATTGCGGCGTCATCGCCAATGCCAAGCGAAAGCTCCGGCGTATTGCTGTCTCCAGCCTTTGCTCGAAGCTGCTCGATAAAATCAAACTCG
>DATEDU010000050.1:0-45050 GCA_035281525.1 Pyrinomonadaceae bacterium
CTTACATGCCGGGAGGCGGGTTTCGATCTTCGACGATTCCTTGAAGAGACGCTCCAATTGAACGAGCATTTGGACCCATGCCGAACCTGGCAAACGCTCTCCACGCAGCGCGCTTGGTCGCCTCAAAATCGCCCTGAGAAAGCAAACCAGCGCGGTTGCGATCTTCCAAAGCTTTCAGGATTGCATCCCTGGCGTCCAGCATACTCGGATTGATTGGTGTCAACTTCAGCCCGTCAACTACAATCTGCCAACCGAGCTGATGAGCCCTCACACGGTCGCCAAGTGCCGCGCCAAAGTCGCGATTCATTTTCATGAGGGCTGCACACCAGATCTCGCCGATAAAGTGCTCCTCGTTGAACGGTGGGGTTCCCAAATCGCCAAACGTGTTCGGATAATTGTCATCGTACGGAGCCGACCGAACTCCCCTAGCATCGTCGAGCACCCAATCGCCGCTAACAGTTTTTTCGGGTGCCGCTGAATCCTGAATAAGAGCCCTGCAGTGTTGAATGGTGAGCGCGAAGTAATCGCTCCAGCCCTCGCCCATTCCCTGACTTTGTGGATCCTCTAAAGCCAGAGCATCAAGCCTACCTCCGACAAGTCGCTTGGTAACGCCGTGCGTAAACTCATGGAAAACCACATCAGAGTCAAACGCGGTGTGACGGCCGGCACTGGTCACTAGTCCCATGTTCATCAATGCTCCTATGCCGTCGGCCCTGGTTACCATATTAGCGGTTCCATTCACTGCTCCAGGATGCGCGCGAGCGAGAACAGCATCTCCGCCGGTGCCGAGCCCCGTGAAGTTCACTTTTTGGAAGTTGCCATGTTCCTCGTCAAACCCCAGCATGTAGAAAAAGTCATGCATGTAGTTACAGAAGAAGAAAATATTTACTACTTTTTGATCGTTTCCCTGATCCTGGGCAAAATCGAAAGACAGAATGCCGCCGTTAGAATTTCCGTTAACCGAGTTTGTGGTGAAGCCGCTGACGGCAACAGTACAATTTCCAATTGTTGCCTGGCCGCCGTCATCCACCCACGCTCGTGGGAATGATGGATCTGCCAAATTCAGCGAGCCTGTTGGAATGGGGTAATCCGCTAATGGCATTGGGAAATCCACTACCGTCCGAGTGGCATTGACGCCCGGATTGTGCAGCCAGACACTTCCTCGTGCAGCCATCTCGCTTGACGTCTTTTGCCCGTACAGAATCTGCGGCTCGCCCGACACCTTTGAATCTGCTTCCACGATCACCACATACTGCTCCTCAAAATTGGGCGTCGTGAGCACCATACGCCAGCCAAGTCGCGTCGTTGGTCCCTGATAAAAAAAGACTAAGTGTGCAGGGATGTCTTCGGCGAACGGCCCCCTACTTACGACTGAGGATTGGGCCGGCGTCATGGTTCTCCCAAGTATTCGAGGTTGGTAGCCTGCAACATCAATTTCGATTGCCGGAACTGGCTTCTTTGTCCACGAATCCACTCGATCGCTTGGAGAAGCAACGTACTCTGCTGCCACCTTGACCGCCTTTTCCAATGAAACGACAGGCAGAGTTTCCAGGTCAGGCGGCAGTTCAACGTTCGCTCCGGCAACATTTGATATTTCGCCCGTCTTTTCAAACCACACTGAGCGTTCCATATGAAATACGGGAATGCCTCGATATTGCTGCTGCAGGTTAACAATGCGAGTTCCTGTGCTGGTCGTCTTGACATGTGGATCGGGAACAAATTCAGGCTGCTGGGTAGATGCAAATCCGAGCGCCGGAGCTACGGATTTTATGTATTCGAGCGCCTTTCCGATTAGCGCAGCGTCGCTCGGTGACGCTTCTGCGCCCCCCAAGAATTGAGCGGGAGGATTAACCGACCGCAGGTTATCAGTGCTGCCGGTGAAATTGTTGACTCGATCGGGTATTACTCGTTGTTCACCGGGTAAGGCATCTGAAAGCAACTCGGCTGCGGCAAAATTGTTTGCCTGGGGCGAATATGTAAAGTCCCGAGTATCTATCTTCTTAGGCATGGCATTTCTCCTTAGTGACTAGAATCAGTGCGAAAGTTTTTACAAATTTGCGGCGACAAGCGCTGCGGCCGCTACCACCCGAGCAATGTCGGCGGCATAGTTGTAATCAATTGAACGGTCCGTGTTCTTATGATAATTGGGATTGGGCTCAGCATCTGGAGAGCTGAACTTAGGACCCGCAAAGAAATCTTCTGAAAGCACACAACCCGCGTACCCTCGTTCATTGAAAGGACCGTGATCACTACGTCCGGCTGCGGGATCCTCATTGCCAGTCTCTGGATCTGGATAGATTTGTGGAGAGCTAAGGTCCGCTGAGACGGTTGTAGTTACTGACTGAATAATCCTGGCAAGAGCGAGAGAGAGCGTCTCAACATCCGGGGACGGCGGGAACCCGGCATGGACTTCATAATTTCGTGGAGGCGACTGGTGCGTTCCGCTAAAACCTATCATGTCCATTTGGAAGACACCGTCGATCTGCGCTTGCTGCGCGGCCTGGCTGCGAGCATAAGCCTTACTTCCTACCAATCCATGCTCTTCAGCGTTAAAGAGAACAAATCTGATCGTTCGTTTTGGTTTGTTCGTGCTGTTTAGCTTCGCAACGACTTCAGCTACTGCCAGCACCGCAGCGATTCCGCTTGCATCATCATCAGATCCGGGGGCGGGGTCGCTCGCCGGATCGTAGGGACCGCCTGTGAATGCTGCAGTCGAATCCAGATGGGCGGTCACCAGTACCAGCGATTCAGGCACGGTCCCGGGAAATTCGGCTACTACGTTGTGCAGAAAGAGATCTTCATGTTGGAACCGATGACGGCTGACGATTACTTCTGAACCGCCAATCGCTGTGAAGTGACGTTGTAGCGCTTCTACCACTTTCGCGTTATCGGGATGCCGAATGTGGCGTGAGGCAACCGAGCTGCCGTCTTCGAGAGGTGAAAGGCCGGCGTACGGTTCATGGAATTTTCGCAAATTGCCGGCGTCGATTGTTCTTAACGCCTCCAATTGCGCATCGCTAAGATCGACTTCCGCCTCTAGAGCAGAGTCGAACGAACTTCCGGAAAAACTGGACAGTCCTTTTGACGAATCCAACAGTGACGCATCGGGTACTAACTTTTCGTTATGACCGTGTTGGGCCGCCGGAAAGTGAATTTCCTCTATCGATCGATTGGCCGGCATTGCCACATAAACACCTTCAGGGGAATCGGCTATCACCAAATCGTCCTGACCCTGCTCAGCAAGAAAGCTCGCAGAGTAGTCTGCAGAAGAAGCAAATCCTTGAGGCGCTACGCGATCGTCGCGAACCAGGTACAAATCGGTTTCGAGGGGAGCATCTGGTTGGCCGAGAGTTTCAACATCGATACTCTCGGAACGCAGGATTTCAATAGCCTCATTCGAAGCGATCACCACAATTCTCTGTTGCGCTCCGCCGGTCACCTGCAGCGGAACGATTGATAAAGATCGCCTGACAATCCACTCACGAAGCTGTTCTTTCGTCAGCTTGACTCGAGCGTAGGAGAGCGTCTTGCCGTCAATCACATCGAGCGCGAGTGAGGGATGCGGAGCCACACCGGCGAAACCCGCCGCCAACGCAAAAGATCGTTCTCTGCCGTTCTCACCGACAAAGACGCACTCAGCAGGAGACACGCTTGCGCGTTCCGCGGCCGAAATAAAAATAGCCGGTGAATCCTTTTTACCGTAAACAACAAGCTCCTTTACAAAGAATTGCAGAATACCGGCCCGGTCGAGTGCCAAATTCACATTGTCGGGGTTTTCGTTGCCGGGATTTGAAATGATTCCCATGCGCAAACCACGCTGCTTAACGGATGCGAGCGCAGTGCGTGCTTCCGGAAAAACGTTAAACCCTTCCAACCGGTCGTCTTGCGTAAAGACGGGTGTCGCGAGTGTGTCGCCAATGTCAAAAAACACTACTGGCATCGTGGAATCTCCTTCAGCCGGTACGTTTTCATGCTGTTGCGGCCCGACGCGTCGTTTCTGGGAATGGCGCGTCAGTTTTTAAAACGGATCGATGGCAAACAGGTTAGGGGTGAATACAACAGATGAAGCTGCCTATAGAATTTCACAGCAAAATGAACACTACACTTATAATGGCAAACTCTGGCGATTTATTTCGTGGTTGGTCGATCAGCATCAACGCGAGGCGTGGTTCTTCGATCAGTCAGTCTTGCCGGCAGAGATATACGCCTACGTCCCTCACATTAAAATCAAGAGCGTAGGGGATGACAGCGTTTACATCTCGCCTCATCCAAACCTCCTCTAGTGTCCTAAGCTTTATTTGAACTGATCCGGACCAATCTCCATGCTGAGTGGGATAACATCATCCACTGGCAAGCCTGCAACTTCGGCGTGCTCGCGACAGGCCGCTGCACTGGGTGCCTCAAATTCACAAAATGAATGCTTTCCATCGGCAGTTACGTGGCTCCGGATCCATTGCATTCCGATCTGATCGCAAGCTGCGATGACATTTTTGCCGACTGCATTAAGTTCCTCGGAAGAGAGAGGCGGCAGTGTACGGGTAACCATGAAACGGGGCATCGATTACTCCTTTCGTCCTTAGCGCAAGTTTTGATAGTTATCTCGTCTGACCAACTTACAATTCGTTGTCAACAACTATCATTTTTTCGTCGCTGGTCCAAGCTCCGGCTGCCAAAAAGTCACGTCACGCCACGAAATCGCCCATGACTCCACCATAACTCGCTCTTCACATCCAGCTCCTATGAGAGAGACGCGCGAGTTTTGAATAGACATCAACGGCCAGGACTAGAACGAGCAGAGGGTCATTTTCCTTTCGAGAGCCCGGGTTCCTACTCAGCAGCAAGCTCTTTCCCAACAAATAATTGACTACCTCGAGCAACGAGAATATAGTCACGCCGGCTTTGAGGCCTTGAATTTCTCACGGGCCTGACCTGCCGCTCTTTCACTGGTTCCGTTGTTAGTTATCACGCATTCCTCAACCAAACCATTAGGCCTTTGAGATCGGAGAACCTATGAGCACACCAAACAAGACATCCCCGCGAGTATTCGAAAAACCTGTGGCGTGGCTTTTGGGAGCACAACTGATTGGCGGCCTGAAAGGAATGCTTCTCTACACGGCGTATGGCAGCAAGCTCGACCCTCGAGATTGGATGACGGCTAAACCCATCCCTTTCGACAATGAATCCAAGACAGAGTTTTGGTTTGACTATCTATCCGACGCGGGCGATGGCACGAAAGCGATGTATAGCATTGCTTATCTTGCGTTGGGCAGCCTGTGGACAAAACTTGATCCTGATACAAAGGTTTTGCCTGCGACTGACGCCGAGCGCGAGGTAAGCACCATAAACGATGGTAAGTTCTCTTTTGTATTGCCACGAGGGGAATTTCTCTTTTTCGGTGGTGATACCTCCTACCACGCCGCGGAGTACATGACGCTTGTTAACCGGATACAACATCCCTTCAATTACGCTTACGAAGACCTCAGGGCACGTGGCCTTATCTCAGATTCTGATGCGCGCCGACCTATTTTCGGAATTCCAGGTAACCACGATTATTACGATCAGATAGACGGGTTTCGTCGCCAATTTCGCAAACCCACTCGGGATGAAGGACCATTACCGCCGAAACATGCGGGCGGAGCTAATGCCCAATTGACCGTAGCAGGATTTAAGCGAGTTCAAGAGGCGAGTTATCTTGCTTTACAGTTGCCTTTCGGGTGGCAGTTGTGGGGACTGGATACCGAATCCCCTTCCGATCGATCAGAACAAAACCTCGACCGACGCCAAGAGACCTTTTTCAAAACGACCTCGACGGACTTGAACGGCGATTACAAGCCTCCTGACAAACTGATCCTCGCTACCTGTTCGCCCAGCACTGTCTTTGGTCATCTCGCCGACGAGAGAGATCGAAAAGTCGCAAGACCACAAGAGGCTCTTAAGTTACGCCGGCCTTTCTTACCTGCCACACCGGCAGGCCAGACTGATCTGACAGAGACTGGGGATGTGAAACTAGAAACCGGTGAATGCAGGCTAGATCTGTCGGGCGACGTTCATCATTATGCTCGCTACTGGGGGCCGCAAGCCCCATCGCCGACACCGCCTCGGAAGCACAATTCTGCGCCACGACCTTCGGCCCAAAGCTACGCGTCAATTGTTTCCGGCGCGGGCGGAGCATTCCACCACCCATCATCAACTTATGACGATGAGATTTGCGAGCAGGTACTTTACCCTCCGGAAGACCCTTCGCGCGAGGCGGCGGGCAACAGGCTGTTTAAGTTTTGGAATATATTCAACGGTGGGCGTGTTTGGTTATTCGGCGTGGTTATAGCGGTAACTATTTACTTCGCCGCCTCGGTCACCCCAAGCAGCAGGCAATTCCTTGGCAGCATTGGATTGCTAAATACTCTGAACTTGAGCGAGCCTGCGGAGATTCAACCAACAGTGGTTCTGCCAAATAATCCTCAGGCGTGCACACCCGTCACACCGTTTTGGCTTTGGAGCAGCTTGGGAGTGGTCACTGATGAATGGCAACCACGTGCGGGTTGTACAGCAGCTAATCCTGGTTACATTCACTTAACGGATACCTGGCCTCGGGATCTAGTGTTTGGTTTGGTGGCTCTGATAGCTGCATTGATCGTGATGCTCGTTACTCTGTACTTCAGTATCTTCACCAAAAAGATTTTCGACGATGAGAATCCGTTCAAAAAAATCGTCGACCCAGCCAAGAAGCTTTGGCCCATAATTGCAGTCACGGTGCTGCTCGTGCTCATTGGTTTGTTTAGTATCAAACCCTACCGCGATCACATTGCACCATTTCATATCAGCGCGTTGATACTGTTTTCGATTCTCGTGGCTGTCTGCGCAATAGCTGTCAGTTTTCGCTACGGCGATTACCGGTTCAAAAAGAGTTTTGTGCCTGAAGAAAAAACTGATCCCGTCCTGGAAGTGGCTGGCTGGTTAATTGGCCTGGGAGTTTTTGGTTTCTGTCTGTGGTCCTATGGCAAACTCAATCCTCCGGCATTTCTCATTTCTGACATCCTGTTCATGCTTGTCTTGATCGCAGCGTTAGCCGCCATCATAGCGCTGCCGTTCTTCGCTGCCGGCGCATTGTTTTACACGAAGCCGAGACCGGTTCAAATCGTGGGGAGATTATTGATCGGAATTTGGCACATGCTCCTGCAACTGCTGGTTCCCTTCATTATCATCACGCAAGGCGACTACATCACCTGGATACTGGCTGCGATTCTGTTGGTGCTTCCGATTCCGCTGGCTCAATTTCTGCTGAAGAAAAACCAGGGGGTCTTGCTGTCACTCTTGTGGGTAGCTTATGGCATCGTCATGTTGATGTTGCCCTGGATCGTCCATCTTTTCAAAGGACCGTATACGCCTGTATTCGCCAATTTCGTGGGATGGTGGGTTATCGTGCCTTTAATTGCCGCGGCGGCGGCTGGCGCAATTTTTAGTTGCCTTTGGACTGGCTGGTACTTTGCTGTTTGCTTTCTTTACAACGGCCACAACAACGAAGTAGGTGGGGCTGCTCGCATCGAAGAGTTCAAACAATTCATTCGCTTCCGTCTGACCCCTGAAGGATTGACTGGTTATGTGATTGCAGTCGATGACGTAAGTAAGATTGGAGAAGTCGATTCTAGTGGCCACACGATTGACGGGAGCGATTTGCAGGCGAAACTTATCGACGTGTTCCACCTCGTGCCTAAGGCATAGGTTAACGCTGCACGTTGAGGCGATTGTATTTCTTCATTACCTCTTTCAAACGGTCATGCGGGATAGCATACACGGTATTGCCGTTAACTCCCGTCATCGTCTCGGCAGCAATCATCGCGTTTATGATTGCTTCTTCCGTAGCTTGCACCGTCGCAGCAAAGACTGGATTGATCAGATCATTTGGAAGCATTGCCACATTAGCGACCTTCGCTTCCTTTCCCACGCCTGAATTCGCAGTGGAAAAAGCAATAAAGATGTCGCCTGATGAATTCCCTCCGATGCCTCCGTTTTTTGCAATCCCAAGTGCCGCGCGTTTGACGACTCGCTGAAGCTGATGTGGCAACAGTGGCGCATCAGTGGCAATGACAACAATGATCGAGCCCGTATCCGCTGGACCCTCTTTCGGTGTTAGGTCTGTAATTTCACGGCCGACCGGCACACCCGCAATCATCAACCCACTTCGCGAGCCATAGTTTGCTTGAACCAGAACTCCAAGCACGTAACTCGTACCGCCAACATCGAATCTCCTCGAAGCTGTGCCTGTTCCGCCCTTAAAGCCATGCGCGACCATTCCTGTGCCGCCGCCGGTATTGCCTTCAGCTACGGGCCCCGAAGCTGCCTGGTCCAACGACTGAGACACGTGCTCAGGCTTTACATGAAAGCCGTTAATGTCATTGAGAAATCCGTCCCAAGTCTCAGCGACGACCGGCAGTGACCATGGCTGAAAAGTCTTTCCCTGTTTCCGCATCTGCCATGCGATGACTGCGTCACGTACCACCCCAACACTATGCGTATTGGTGATCATCACCGGCCCTTCGAGGAAGCCCGATTCTTCCACCCAAGTCGTGCCCGTCATTTCACCGTTGCCATTCAACGTGAACCACGCAGCAAAGACCTGATCGGGCGATTCTTTTCCCCGCGGCAGAACCGCGGTCACACCGGTTCTAACAGGACCCTTACCCGGCGTGAGTTTCCCAGCGCCGGAAATTAGAGTCACCAGACCAACTTCTACACCTGCCACATCCGTAATCGCATTGAACTGGCCAGGCGTACCGTCGAATGGAATACCGAGATCTCGCGCCCGCGACTTCTTCGTTTGCGAAATAGCAATGCCCGAGAACACAAGGATGCCCAGTAACAGTGTTAGTACTCTCTTAATCATAGATATTTCCTCTGGCACGAATGGCGTTAGATTGGCCGCGAGGTTATACCGAGGCGAGCGAACATGCAACGGCGAAAAACTACAATCTTGACAGTTTTGTGGCAGCCCGCACTTTGAATTGACACACAGTCAGTGAAGAAAAGGTTACGGCCCTTCGTCTAATAACTGAATGGAGGTAACCATGAAAAGCTGGCACCGCACAATATCATTTCTTCTGTTGCTGATCTTTCCCTCGGTTGCCTCAAGCTGTACCGCCAATAGTGTTGGACTAAACGCGAGCCAGGAGAATAGCAGTCTCCGCGATTCAGGTGCGGTCAACGCAATTCGCAACATGAGAGGGCAGCGAGCCGCACACACCGCAACCTTGCTCGCTGACGGTGGAGTTTTAGTTGCTGGCGGGTTCGCCGGCGCTGGAGGCAGTCTTGCAAGTGTAGAAATATTCGATCCAGCAACAGAGATGTTCGCGCCGGCTGAAAATCTGAACGCGCCCCGCGCCGGTCACAGTGCGACGCTACTCTCTAACGGAAAAGTTCTGATTGCGGGTGGCTACAATGGAAATTATTTGGCGAGTGCTGAACTGTACGATCCGGCTGTTCGCAGATTCACTCCAACGAGCAGAATGGTCACAGCTCGAAGCGGGCATGTAGCAGTCCTTCTGCCGAACGGGAAAGTTCTGCTCGCAGGAGGAGTCGGCACAGGATGGACGTTTCTCGCCGACGCGGAATTATACGATCCGGCTACTAACGGCTTTACTGCGACGGGCAATATGCTCGCCGAGCGAGAATCTCATACTGCCACTTTGTTAGCCAACGGAAATGTGCTTATTACCGGCGGACACAAAGGCAGGCGGGCGGCAATGACGATTTACTCCTCGGCGGAAATTTATGACCTTGCCGCCGGCAAATTCTCCGAGACGGGTGAAATGACACGCGTACGCCATAAACACGACGCCGTGCTACTGGCGGATGGCCGGGTCCTCATCGTAGCAGGTGCAGATGAGCGCGATGGGCGGCCTGCGTATACGAGCGCCGAAATTTACAATGCATTGAAAGGAACTTTCACTGCAACAGCGAGCCTGAACTCGCCACGTTATAAACTTCAAGGCACGTCCATTCTCTTGAATAACGGCAGAGTTCTGGTCGCGGGTGGCGCAGACCGAGCTGAAGTCTTCGATCCTTCGAGAAATACTTTCTCTTACGCATCAGGTGATATGGGGACGCCTCGCTTGTTTGCAACTGCAACACGCCTACGGAACGGTCAGGTTTTGATTACAGGTGGTTACCACGCAGGAAATGAAGTTAGTTCTCAGGCATGGATTTATCGAGCGTGATCACTCTCGAGCGCGCTTCTTCCACTGCCATAGTCCCGCAGTCACCTCTCCCGGCAAGCGATGTCCGAGTTGCCTCGCCAACATGACCAGCTGCCCACGATGATGCGCCTCATGAGCTACGAAGTAACTGAGAAAATGCACAACATCCGTCGGGAAGTTCTGCCAGGCCGCTGGCGGAAGCGTGCCACCTCGAGCCACGCCGAACCGGATTAACGCAATAATGCCGTCACTGCTCCGGACGAGAGCCCGCAACAACTCTGCCGGCCGAACCGAACTGCCATCCACACGCCGTGGGACGACAATGCCATGCCGCTCCGCCAGCAACTTGATCCACATGCACCTTGCGTTATGTATGTGTGCCGCTATCATCCGAACCGTGCGGCGAGGGACGCCCGGAACCTTCTTGGACCACAGCTCGGGCGGCAGATTCTCGATAAGGTAAATCGTCACGCGATGGCTCGTGTGCCAGGCCGCGAGTAACGCTTCCTCATCGTAGGGAGCTTTGGAACTGTCGTTCGTCTTGGTCATGGCTTTGATGCGCGGAACGTGTAGAATCTGCCCGGAGCGCCGCGATTATGAAGCGGGGGCGTGTAACACGCAACTGCAATAGACCTGCCGCGGATTAACGCGGACGAACGCGGATCAGATATAAGACTTGCTGTAGATGAATTGCCGCTATTCGTGTTTTTCAGATCCGCGTTTTCCGCGTTAATCCGCGGCTTGTTAGATAGATGAATCACCTTACACCAGAAACTTTCGACGCTAATGCGCGAGCGGCCCTCGTCGACATGCAACTGCGTGGCGCGCTCCGCAAAGCGACCGGCCAGTTTGGCAAGCGACGGCTTGCTGCAGCCAGGGGTTTAGCAAATTGGGAAGAGTTGCGTACGGAAGCTCGCGCGATTAAAGACGACGTGTTGCTGCATCTCGATCGGTATCTCGAACAGTTTGTCAGCAATGCCGAAGCACGCGGCGCTCAGGTTCATTGGGCCAGGGATGCAGTTGAAGCCAACCAGATAGTCCGGAAGCTAGCGGAAAGTCGTGGCGCGCAGAAGATAGTGAAGAGCAAGAGTATGGTGACCGAAGAGATTCACCTGAACGCGGCATTGGAAGCTGCGGGTTGCGAGGTCATCGAAACAGATCTGGGTGAATACATTATCCAGCTTGCCGGCGAAACGCCTTCTCACATCCTCGCTCCGGCAATCCATAAGTCAAAGAAACAAGTTGCAGAATTATTCACAGCGAAGATCGGCGTCGAGCCAACTGATGACATTGAGAAACTGACAAGCGCCGCGCGACGTGTGCTCCGCGAACGTTTTGCTGCGGCCGACATCGGTATCAGCGGTGTCAACTTTGCTGTAGCCGAGACCGGCACCATTCTCATTTTGGAAAATGAGGGAAATATTCGGCTGACAACGAGCTTGCCAAAAACTCATATCGCCCTAATGGGGATCGAAAAGATCGTGCCGCGTTTCGCGGACCTCGATATCTTCCTGAAGCTTCTGCCGCGGTCGGGCACAGGCCAAAAGCTGAGTACTTACCAATCGATAATTACCGGCACAAAACATAAAGCTTCCGATGAAGGGCCTGAAGAGTTGCATATCGTGCTTTTAGATAA
This sequence comes from Pyrinomonadaceae bacterium, assembly GCA_035281525.1. GTDB lineage: Bacteria > Acidobacteriota > Blastocatellia > Pyrinomonadales > Pyrinomonadaceae > PSRF01. The sequence continues at coordinate 11,827 of DATEDU010000050.1, forward strand.
TGGTCGCTCGCGCATGCTTGCGCATCCGGTAACTCGCCAATCACTGGCGTGCATACGCTGCGGCGCGTGCCTCAATGCTTGTCCCGTGTACCAACAGATTGGGGGACACGCTTATGGCTCAGTGTATTCGGGTCCAATCGGGGCGGTGATTACACCGCAACTGATTGGCCTGGATAAAGCAGCGCAGTTGCCTTTCGCGTCCAGCCTTTGTGGTGCGTGTCGTGAAGTTTGTCCGGTCAAGATTGATATTCCTGAGTTGTTGTTACATCTGCGCGCGGAAATAAAAGGAAGCAGGCGGCAGGTGGCAGGAGCAGGAGGCAGGATTAAGAAGCGCAGGACGGAGGCAATCGTTTTCAAACTCTTTGCGGCGGTTATGAGCCGGCCATGGTTGTATGAGTTGAGCACAAGAGTGGGACGGATTCTTCAGAGACTGGTTGTGAAACGCGGACAGGTCGGGCAAGTCAATGGCTTCACGAGCGGGTTAGTACCACTGCTTGGCGGATGGACCATCGCCCGTGACTTTAGGCCACTAGCTCCAACTACTTTCCGCGAGCAGTGGCGGAGTGAATTGAATCGTCGACGGCCGGAGTAAACCGTAGTGCCAAAATCGTGAGCTGAACGTTCACATGGATTCATGCACAAACATTTCAGCGCGAGACTCGATCCTAAAGTCGATCCGGGAACATTTGGCGGTTAGTTCCCCGCTCGATGCCACTCATCGATCACTCCCAACCCTAAAAATTGAGCCGGTGCAACCCAATGGAGATGTGTTTGACACCGAAGCACCAGTTGAGCGCAGTCCACTCATACAAACCTTCAAGGAGAATCTGGAAGCTGTAGGTGGTCACTGCCTTGTTGTCCAAAGCCAAACCGAAGCCACACAAGCGCTCAGTCAAATAATCTCCGCCTTACAGCGAACTCCATGTCGCATTGCGCTTTCGAATCCCCTGCTCGTCCAAACTGTATGCAGAGGTATACAAGTTGACGAAATGACTATCAGTCCAAGTCATTCAGAGATCTTCAGCTATGACGTCGGGGTGAGTGCTGCTCAATTCGCGATTGCTGAAACTGGAACACTGGTGCTCGAGTCTGAAGCCGAGAGGCACCGGCTGGTTTCGCTGGTCCCACCTGTTCATATCGCGATCGTCGAAGCGAGCAAAATCTGCCTTACAGTTGCTGAGGCGCTAGCCAAAGTGAATCAGGGAAACAATCTGAGTCCCGCCGTCACTTTTATTACCGGCCCTTCACGCACAGCCGACATAGAGCTCACACTCACAATCGGAGTACATGGACCACAAGAGTTGTACGTGATTGTTATGTAGTTGAGTTACAGCAGCGAGACTTCCGGCTGAATTCGCTGTTCAGAGATTTTCAAAGGCTCCGATCCTTCATTTGAGAATCCATAATTGAGACCCGGAGCAACTAAGACTGTCTCGCCGCGAGAAATCGGAGTGGCGGGAGGAGTCATTGATGAGATCTCAGACGAGTCTCCCAACAATAGTTGACCGGAGCCGGCGGAGACGAACATCACCGAAGCCTGGCTGTTACTCCGGAAAAACTCAGATTGTGAGCGCGGATCTATTTGATAGAGAGACGCAGTCAAGAACGAATCGAGAAGGACTGTTCGTAACCCGCCGCGGATTTTCTGAGGCCTGATCTCAACTCCTTTGCCATCGTTCGCGCCATTTTCCAGGGCTACATGTCGCGTGCGATCGGGAACACTTGTTTTACTCAACTGCCGTATTGCGTAGTCGCGGTTGAAGTGGGCTGGGATTTGTTTCCCCTCGTTTTGATCGTGCAGCCGGTCGACCATGTCCGTTGAAATCGTGGCGTACTCCTCCAGCACGCATCCCACCACTGAATGAACTGTGCCGAGCTTGTCAACGACTATGAAATCGCCAGGCTCAGGCTCGTATTTGTATTGGTCGTACGTCGCATTTTGCTCTCCGGCCAACCAGGCGTTGAACGATGTCTTGTCGTAGATCCTCTGCCAGTCGGCATACTCGCATATGAAGACATAGCCACCTTCTTTGACTTCGAGAATGTGAAACGCTTCCGTCTTGTGAGTGATGTGGCGTTGAAAGCTAAAGCCTTCCGCCGCGTTATGAAGAAAGATCGAGTAGCCTGGGAGAGTCGAACACTTGATGGTGTAAGACTTGTACTTGAATAGAAATCCGAGCCGTTGTTGGAACGCAGCAAGCTGTCGTCCTGTTTCGCCGGAAACAGGTTTCGATAGGATCTCGTTAATAAGAAACTTGATTATTGATTCAATTCGTTCCGCTTTTTCTATGTCCGCGTCTGTAGCCGCGTGTCGTTCCGCCAACGCTAGCGCGACAAATGGATCGTTATAGTTTCCTTTCAAAGAGAGCGCAGATTTGTATCCTTCAGCGATGTCGACGATCAAGTCCTGCAACCGCTTTTCTGCTATCACCGAAGACTCTCCTCTCAAGCGCAGAACGCGCGAAATACGGTACCCCTACATGTCTTGAATTACAACAAAATGCCGAAATTTGATACAGAGACGATACCGGAACCGCGAGCGGAGCGAGCGGTAACATGTGCGACCTCACTGGCACGCTGCTTGTCTCAATGAAATCATAACAAACATGATTTATCGGGACCGAATTGAAGCAGGCAAGCACCTTGCAACTAAGCTCTCGAGCTACCGGGATAGTCATGACGTAATTGTCCTGGCTCTGCCGCGTGGAGGTGTGCCCGTAGCGTACGAAGTCGCCAAAAGATTACATGCGCCCCTCGATGTCTTCCTTGTCAGAAAGCTCGGCGTACCCGGTCATGGCGAGTTGGCGATGGGCGCAATAGCCACCGGCGGCGTCCGTGTTCTAAACGAGGATGTTATCGAACATCTGAGAATACCAGTCAGCATAATTGATTCAGTAACCCTGATCGAGCAAAGAGAGTTGGAAAGGCGTGAGCACGTCTATCGTGGCGATCGCACTGAACCTGACGTGCGAGGAAAAACAGTCGTTCTGGTTGACGATGGGCTGGCAACCGGTTCAACCATGCGCGCAGCCGCCGCCGCATTGCGGCAACAAGATCCCGCGCGGATCGTGGTCGCTGTTCCGGTTTCGGCGCCCCAAACCTGCAACGAGTACAAGATGGGCGTCGATGAAATCGTTTGCGCCGTCACACCCGAGCCCTTCTACGGAGTTGGACAGTGGTATCGCGACTTTTCGCAAACCACCGACGAGGAAGTCCGCGAACTGCTCGAACAGTCAAGGACAGAACTAAATCACGCCGAAGAAGTCGCCCAGTGATGGGGGTTCCCGCCTAAGAACCTGTCCTGGTGAGTTGCCATTTGTCTCTCTTGTCGCGTGAATTCTTTTCGTTGGTCAAACGGCGCAGTGTCCACTCGCCTTTTAGCTTTTGACCATTGAGGTAAAAGCGGAGAAAACCTTTGTAATAGTTTCCTTCCAAAAGCTCGTACGTCCCGATGTCCCACACCATTACCGTACCCGCGCCGTACTGGCCTTTCGGAATGGTTCCTTCAAACTCCAGGTACTCAATCGGATGATCTTCCGTGGCGATCGCTGTTCGCTTCTCATCCTTTTTAACTGAAGGACCTTTTGGCACGGCCCACGACTTCAAAACGTCATGCATTTCGAGGCGGAAGTCATGGTGCAAATGACTTGCCGCATGTTTTTGAACTACGAATCGCCGGCGGCTCCCCTGCCTGCTGCGTTGCAATGAACTCGGATTCGGCTCTGAGGTTTTATGGAAGTTTCGTTTGGCGGCGTAGGGCTTCAGAGCATTTTCTGTGTTCCGTCTCTTCGTCTGTTGTCCCGAGAGGAATCGCCGCAACTCCGTAGGAAGTTTTTGACGCTTGTTCAATACCGGTTCAAATAAATCTCCCAATTCTTCGACGCGTTGAAGTGCTGCCTCCGGAGTGAAGAAAAGTTCATCCGGGTCGTTCTTTTTCAGAGCCTCACTCAACTCGTCCCAACTAACTGGCAGAGAAACGTATGGACGATGCGTTTTGGCTCGGAGGGAGTATACGCCTACAGTCGTCTTAAATTCTGTATTCTGACTCCAGTCAATGAACACCTTTTTGGTTCGAAGTCGTTTCGACATTTGCGAGACTATGAGCTTGGGTTCGCGTTCTGCGAGTAGTTCCGCAATCGCCTTGGCGAAAGGCTGCGTCTGGTCGTAGGTTACTGAGGAATTGAATGGAATATAGACTTGCAGACCTTTCGATCCAGAGACCTTGACGAAAGAGTCGAGGCCGAGGTCTTTTAACATATCGCGCAGTATGAGTGCGACGCGTGCGCAGTTCAGGATGTCTGCGCCTTCACCGGGGTCGCAATCGAACACTGCTGCGGTCGGCCGATCGATTCGCGGCACGCGATGAAGGAACGGATGTATCTCGAGGTTGGCAAGATTGCTTAACCACACAAGGGTTGGAAGATCGTTGACGAGGATGTAGCGAATGTCATCACCCTTGGTGTCGCTTGTGATCTCGCGGCGCGGGACTGGAAACGTCTTTACCCACTCGGGGGTGAATGATGGTGCATCTTTTTCATAAAAGAATTCGCCAAACACACCATTCGGATATCGCTTGAGCGTGACGGGTCTGTTTTTGAGATGCGGTAGTAAGTAGTCCGACATGCGGATGTAATAGTCGATCACTCGTCCTTTGGTGAACTTCTTGCCCGGGTACATCAACTTGTCGAAATTCGAAACGGCGATGCGCCTGCCGTTTATGGTGAGATATTCTTTCGCTGCGCGCCTGGTTTTCTTCACGAATCTTGTGCTCCCAATGGTTTGATAACTGTACTCCTGCGCATTCCTTTGAAAAAGTCAGAAGCGTTAACGGAGATTAGAGCCAGTGACTTAATGCGGAACCCTTGATGTACTGCTAAATAGCTCTATCACCCGGTGTTAGATCACGAAATGCTTTGGCGAAAATTTCCGAAAATGCTAAACTCCGCCTATCATGGCGGTATGCGTTGTTTCGTTTATAGATTTGGACGGAGTGCGTCACTCCGTCGAGGTGCAGGCTGAGGGCCTGTATGAAGCGGCTGTTATCGGTCTCGCGGGTTTTCGAAAACATGAGCTCGAACCCGGCGGACTAACCGAGTTGGACATTGAAGTGCGCAGCTCAGTCACGCACACTCTTACCGTGACGAAAGTGCGTGAGTGGCTACAAAGAGGTGTTAGGACACCGCGTGAAGCAGTACTTAAGGAACGATTGCGAGCTTTGATTTAGAATAGGCTCCACATGTGCGGTCGGTTTACAGTGCGAACTGCTCCCCGAGTCAAGCTTCCGGGCATTCGAAAGACGGATCTTCTCTTTGAGCCGCGTTACAACATTGCTCCCAGCCAGGAGATCTGGGCAGTAGGCGATTTTGGAAACGGTCTCGAATTCACAAAACTGGTTTGGGGTCTTATCCCTGCATGGAGCGCTGACAACAAGGGCTTCATCAACGCGCGCTCAGAAACACTCGAAGACAAACCGAGCTTCAGCGAGTCGTTTCAGAAAAGACGCTGCCTCATTCCGGCGGATGGATTTTACGAGTGGAAGCGCTCAGGGCGAACTAAGCAGGCTTTCCTTTTTGAGTTGATCGATGAATTGCCGTTTGCCTTCGCTGGTATTTGGGATCGATGGGGAACACGCGAACCGATTACGTCTTGTGCGATTATCACAACTAATGCGAATAAAATCGTAGAACAACTTCATGATCGGATGCCGGTAATTCTGAAACCCGAATCATACGAGGAGTGGCTTGATCCCAACGCGGATCTCGCTTCGTTGAAGCGATTGCTCTCACCCCTTCCAGCCTCGGAGATGATTTGCCACCCAGTTAGCAGTGCCGTGAATTATGTGGATAACGAAGGGCCGCAGCTAGTCGAACGAGTCGATCACGAAATCGGCACCACCCCCAGCTTGTTTTGATCAGTCCGGTTACGCTTTACGCTGCCCGTTCGCGATTTCGTATTACCCGCTCGCTACGCTCGCGGTTCTGTGTTTACGCCCCTCGCTGCGCTCGCGGTTCTGTTACGACTCGTCGTAGGAGCGTTTGGCGGGGACGTTCACGAATTCATCTGTTTCGATAATGTAAGCAGTTAACGTGTGCCCGTACACGCATCCGGTATCAAGCCCAATCGCTTTTTTGCCGCGACGCGGCTCGGGCGCCGGCCAGTGTCCAAACAGCACGACTTTCTCTCCAAAATAGACGTGATACCACGGCGTGCCTTCATCGCTCTCACGGTCTGGCCCGAGCGTGCGCAGCCGAGTCATGTCTCCAGTCGTCTGTGAATGAAGCTCCACGTTGGGCCGCAGACCGGCATGCACCACCAGGTGCGTGTCGAGGTCAATCGTAAAAGGAAGCCTGTTGAAAAAGCTGGCGTAAGCATCTTTTTCTGCTTTTAACTCTTTATGTGCCTCTTTCTGTGAAGGCTTTAACTCTACGTCCTCGCCATTCCACTTTCGGCGTAACGCCAAGTCGTGATTTCCGATCACGGTAGTGAAGCGAGCATCAGTCATGAACAGTTCAAGAACCTCGCGGCTCTTTGGGCCTTTGGTGATCAGATCGCCCACGGAAACAACCCGGTCATCTTCCCCGAGATCAACTTTCTCGAGTAACTCCGTGAGCTCGTCGTAACACCCGTGAATGTCTCCAACTACAATCGTGCGACTCTTCATCTTTTTAGGCATTATGTCGGGTTCACCTGAGCGAACTTTGCAGTCTAGTCGATTGCAGACATTCAATCAAATCGATGATTCGCAACAGGCCTCGCGGCCAAAAAGGATCGATAACGAATGGGGGGTGCTTTCATTCACACCGCGCTTCAGCGCGGTGATCCTTAAGTCAATGTCAACCGGAAACCGTTTAAACGGTTTCCATTACAACAACCGCTGCTAAATCACCGGGCTGAAGCCCGATGTGAATAAGACTGGCCATACCGTCACTTCATCACTACCGACGAAAATCACGATCTTGAATCGAGGCTCCTTAAAGTGGTATCTTTCTGCCCCGACAACCAGAACAGCCAGAACCAAGTTACGCTCTTCAGAAGGTAAACATAATGGCAATTCCTTTGGCCACGAAGCGCGTCCGCCACGCATTGGCGATATTAATTTCTATCTTTTCGCTCACCGCAGTCTCCTTAGCACAGAAAGCCAGTCCAGACTCTCCAACCATCAAGATCAAGAATTTTGGTCAGATGGACGAGCGGTTCTTTCGAGGCGGCCAGCCGAAAGAGAGCGACTATAAAGACTTGGCGCAGCTCGGCATTCGGACCGTCATCGACCTGCGAGAGGATCCGGAAGAATACGAGCGGCCATTGGTCGAGTCATTGGGAATGCAATACATCCACATTCCCATGATTGCTAAGAAGTATCCGACGCCAGAGGCGACAGCGATGTTTCTTAAGACGGTCAGCGACCCAGCGACCGGTAAATTCTTCGTACACTGCGCCGGTGGGCGGCATCGCACGGGAGCGATGGGCGCCGTCTACCGCTTTCAGTTCTACAACTGGAATTTTGAGCAGGTGTATAAAGAAATGAAGCAGTATGACTTTTATACCAGGTGGGGGCACGGTGCGTTCAAGGATTTTGTAGAGGACTATTACTCGAAGATGCTGAGCAAAGTTGAAGCGGGGGCGCGGCGCTGACGCGCTTTGCCCCCTTCCCAACCTGCAAATCTTTTTTCCTGCCGAACCTTACCGATAAATATAAGTTTTACTCTCCTTTTGATCCCACTCGACGCCATCTATATTCTCACGGTCAGCCGATAATATTTCTTCAGTCAACCTATTCGTGCTTACATGCGCATCAAGGTTCACTAAGTAGACGATCTTTCCCAAGGGCTCTTCTTGATCCTGCCGGTTCAGCTCTCGCAACTCCGACTCAAATTTGTGACGCGCGAAAATCCGCGTGAGAACCTCGTTCGTCGTGTCGACATTCCGCGTCTCTACAGAAACTTCCATCGAGCGAAACACCAAAGACTGCTCGTAAAACTCCAGGATCGACAGAGCGAGCAGCACAAAGATCGTCAAGATCACAGCCATGTCCCAGCGTCCGACGCCGGCCGCCAAGCCAACTCCAAGACAAACCAACAGCACGGTGATCTCTTTGGGATCGCGAATGTTAGTGCGGAAACGAACGAGCGAAGCAGCGGCAAAAATACCAAAAGCGCGCGCTGCACTGTCGCCGACTACCATCATCATGCCGCCTGCAACGACTGCCATTAATATCTGAGTCTGGGCTACGTAGGGATTACGGCGCGTACTGGCAATACCGCGCCGTGGTCGAAACGCCAACACTGCAGCGAGAAACGCAGCCAATGCAAATCGCAGAGCGATTCGTGTAGCCGTCGTCTCCCAACTAGATAAGTTTGAAGGCGCGAGGCCGGCAGCGTCTGGCCCAAAGAGCTCCCATAGCGGCGACCTTTGGGGAGTCTGCTGAATTTCGGTGGGGGTCTGCGGTATGGCAGCAGGCGAGCTTGAAGGGATAACAGCAGTGGCCGGACGCCCGCTGCTATCGTGCAACACGTAAGCCAATAGACCGGTCAGCAGCAGGATCGCGACAAACGCAGCCAGCACCGCAAGAGTCACACGGGTCATCTTTCGATATCCTTCCTAGTAGAGCCGCGGATAAACGCTGATGGACGCGGATCAGAACTGAGACTGAAATATAAGGCTGGTTTACTTCTATATCTGATCGGCGTTCATCCGCGTTCATCCGCGGCTGAATTCGACTACGATTGCTTGGACCACAATCGCTTTCTCTTCAATGGGTGGACGCTTCCCACAGGCGGTGAACTGTTTTGACCTTCAAAAAACAACTGGCTGTTGAAGGGCTCTTCTCCGATCGCCATCGCCGGCTGCTCGTAGGCACCGTCGGTGGTCATAACCCTGGCCTTTACGTTGTCGCGCAAGTATGCGGACACCACCGTGTCCTTTAAATATTTCTTCAATTCCGGATCGAGCACTGGCACCACGACTTCGACGCGACGGTCGAGATTTCTGGCCATCCAATCAGCAGAACCAATGTAAACGTCGTCGTCGCCTCCATTCGCGAAATAAAAAATGCGACTGTGTTCAAGAAAACGTCCAACAACACTCCGAACATGGATGGTTTGAGAGAGTCCTGGTGCGCCGGGGCGGATCATGCATGCGCCGCGCACGATTAGATCGATCTTCACGCCAGCCTGCGATGCTTCGTAAAGAGCTTCGATAATATCGAGGTCGGTTAAGCGATTGACTTTAGCGGCAATGCGAGCGGGCCGGCCTGCCAGAGCATGTTCCGTTTCGCGTTTAATCAACGCCATCATTCGCTCGCGCAGATTGAGAGGCGCAACCATTAAACGGCTGTATTCCTTTTGCATTGAAAAGCCGGTCAGAAAGTTGAAAAAGTCCGTTGCATCGTCCCCAATTACCGAATCATTGGTCAGTAGTCCCAAATCTGTGTACAGCTTTGACGTCGTCGGGTTGTAGTTACCCGTGGCTATATGAGTGTAAGTTTGCAGCCCGTCATCCTCGCGCCTAACCACGAGCGTCACTTTGCTGTGCGTCTTCAGGCCTACGAGCCCATAGACCACATGGACGCCTGACTCAGCGAGACGTTGGGCCCACTCGATATTGTTCTCTTCATCAAATCGCGCTTTGATTTCGACTACGGCCGTAACCTGTTTGCCGCGCGCGCTGGCTTCGATGAGGGCCTGCGGAATTGGAGAGTTTTTACCTGTCCGGTAGAGGCACATCTTGATGGCCACTACCTTAGGATCGTGTGCTGCTGCGTGGATGAAATCTACAACCGTTCCGAAGGCAGTGTACGGGTGATGCAGCAGCACATCCTGCTTCTTGATCGCGTCGAAGAGTGACTCCTTTTTCCGCAACGCCGGCGCGACTGTCGCCTTCAACGGTTTGTCCTTTAGCTCCGGCTTGTTGATGTCATAAATCTGCATCAAGTCTGGTACGTCCAGCAGTCCGCCGATTTCATAAACATCGTCCGGCTCAATATGGAGCGACTGCGTGAGATACTCGACCATCTCGGCGGGCATCGTCGATGAAACTTCCAGGCGGACAGGTAAGCCGAACCGCCGCTCGCGCAGCGATTCTTTTATGAGGGCCAGTAGATCGGCAGCTTTGTCATCCCGGATCTCGACATCAGCGTCGCGCGTCACCCGAAACGTATGTCCTTTGCTCAGGTGCATATTCGGAAACAACGCGTGAATGTTTGCCTCAATCACCTCTTCGACCAAAGCAAACTTCAGCTCACCTTCTTTTACGGGGATTAATCGTGGCACCACTGGCGGAACTTTTATGCGGACAAATCTTGCTTCATGTCCGATGGACGTTCCTGCCAGCGAATGGCCGGGGTCGCCTTCAACCGTGAGACCAATGTTGAGACTCAGACTCGAGATGTAAGGAAAGGGTCGTGAGGGGTCGACAGCCTGGGGCGTGAGCACCAGAAAAATATTCTTCATGAAATATCGAGCCAGGCTTTCTTTTTCGCTCTTTGAGAGCGACTCATAAGGAGCGATGACGACGCCGTTGGACTCCAGCTGCGGGAGAACTTCTTCGCGAAGGCAGCGCGTATGCTCTGCTACAAGAGTGAGAACACGTTTGCGAATGACCGCTAGTTGTTCCAGCGGCGTGAGCTCGCCCGGCATCGACCCGATGTCTTCAATTCCGAGCATCTCTTTGATGCCCGACACGCGCACCATGAAGAATTCATCAAGGTTGGAGGAGAACACGCCGAGGAACTTCAACTTTTCAAGCACTGGTGTCGATTTGTCAGTTGCTTCTTCGATTATTCGTCGAAAAAACTCCAACTGGCACAAGTCGCGGTTGAGTACTGACCAGGCCAGAAAACGTTTGGGCCTTGATTTCTTGTGAGCAGGCGATTCAGATTGCGCTCTTTTATTACTGTGAGATGACATTTTTGAAGTCTATGGTCTTAGGTCTTTGGTCTTTGGTCTTGGAATCTAAAGTCCAAGTGACATTACAAAACAAAGGCCTAAGACCAAAGGCCAAAGACCTAATTATTTTGAGCAGCGGGCGTCAATAATCGTTCTTGCCTTCCGCACAAACTCGGCAGTCCATTCCTCAGCCGGCCGATCGCGCTCGGCGTTTCGTGAAGCGCGAAAGACTTTGGTAATTGTGCCGTCTTGTTTCTCCGCATCAAGTAGTCGCTGAAGTCCATCAGCCAGCAGCCGGCGACCTGCCTCACTTATATCGGGATTGCCGACACTCTTAGCAGTCGTCGTACACCGGCCGTCACTCACCTTGATCGGATCCTTGGCTTTCCAGCCCTCGAGTGTAGCTTTCTTTTCACTCGCACTTGAATGTCCAAACGTCGATCCCATATCACTGACATAGAATACCGCCTGGCCCGGCTCGCAAGTCCTAACGTTGCCGTTGCGGCTCGACTTGAGGCACGCAAACTTATGATTGTCCGTCTTGGTGTCGCCGTGATCGATGAAGGCCAGCCACAATTTGAATGCGTCGATCTCTGCACGCGGCGCTCCGCCGTCGAACAGCTTCTGAAGCGAAGCCGCCAACGGTCCCGAATCCTTGTTGTTGCACTTCACGTCGATCCCTCTCGCCAACGGAAGTTCTATACCTGCAGCAGGTTGGTAAGGTGAGAATGGTGCCCCTTGAAAACCTCGGGTCAGACTCTTCTCACAATCCGGACAAGTCACGTCGGCGACCCATTCATCGTCGGCGAAAAAGCCAAGTGCTTTTGAAAAGCGTGACGATAAAAACTCGCCGTAGATCTCTCCGTTCCTTCTATCCTTTGACTGACCCTTGAAGTGAGGTTTGATTTTGTAACGGATCAGCTCGCCGTCGTTATCAGTCACTCCGGAAACTGAGCAGTGGAATTTCGGAGTAGTACCGGCGCCTGGATTTTCATCTTTGTTTGCCGAGCACTTTAAAGGTTTAGCAACACCGTTCGTGTCGGTGGGCGGCGCACCGGCACGTGGCCCGACGCTCGGATTATAGCCAAGCACCGGGTCGTAACCGGGATCGGGTGCTTGATAGACTTTGGCAGTTCGCTCGGCGCGCTCTCGCTCTTCCGCTGAAAAGCACGCCTGCTGAGCCGCCGCCGGTTTCACGAGTAAAACCACACCAAAAACAACGAACCACAGAATTACGGCGTGAGATGGATGGTGATGCATTGTTGCCCCTTAACCCGATCGAAGTGTCCGAAGGCAAGAAGATAGCATTGTTTCCACGCCGCAATGAAGCGGGCTCCAATAGAAAAGGGAGCCGGCGTTACAGCTCCCCTTTACTACAGGCTTTCGTGCTTTTAGCTCGTCCTAATGCACACTCGACATTGAGGCGGCGCGATCATTCCCATCAGGCTTCAAGACAACCTTAATACAGTTATCCTCCTTGTCCTTGAACATCTCATAAGCACGCGGTGCATCGTCGAGGCTCATCGTGTGCGTCACGACAAAACTCGGATCGATGTCACCATTCTCGATTAACTCCAACAGCGGTCGCATGTATCGATGCACGTGAGCCTGCCCTGTCCTGATCGTCAGCGAGCGTTGCATGACAGACCCTATTGGAAACTTGTCAATGAATCCACCATAGACACCAATGATTGAGACAGTTCCGCCGTTGCGGCAGCACATGATCGCCTCACGCAACGCGTGTGGTCGATCAGTCTCGAGCATCATTGCCTGCTTCACGCGATCGTAAGCGTGGATGATTCCCGGTGCATGAGCTTCCATGCCGACATCGTCGATGCACGCGTCAGGACCGCGGCCACCAGTCATATCCATCAGCGCTTCGTACACGTTCTGTTCGCGATAGTTAATGGTTTCGGCGCCACCATCTTGCGCCATTTGCAATCGCTCAGGAACTTCGTCGATTGCCACCACCCTTTCCGCCCCTAATAGATAGGCACTGCGAATCGAGAATTGTCCGACGGGACCGCAGCCCCAAATCGCGATCGTGTCGCCGGGTTTGATGTCACACATTTCCGCGCCCATGTAACCGGTCGGAAAAATGTCAGACAAGAACAACACCTGTTCATCTGTTAAATGGTCGGGCACTTTGATCGGACCAACGTCCGCAAACGGCACGCGCGCATACTCCGCTTGGCCGCCTGCGTAGCCGCCGGTCAAATGAGAGTATCCAAATATGCCGGCCGTTGCGTGTCCAAACATCTTCTCGGCCATCCATGCATTTGGATTGGAGTTTTCACAAAGCGAGAACATCTCGTTTTTGCAGAAGAAGCAGTTGCCACACGCAATCGGGAAAGGCACTACTACACGATCACCCACCTTGAGATTGGTGACTTCCCTTCCCACTTCAACGACTTCTCCCATAAATTCGTGACCGAGAATGTCGCCTCTTTGCATCGTTGGGACGAATCCATTGTATAAGTGCAAGTCGGAACCGCAGATTGCAGTTGACGAGATCTTCACAATCGCATCTTGCTGGTTGAGGATTTGTGGATCGGGTACTTCCTCAACGCTTACAACTGTTTTGCCGTACCAACAGTTTGCTTTCATTGTAATGAGCTCCTCCTTTCTGCGGATTGATAGTTCAAGTCTGTCCCGCTCGGCTGCGGATACTCGAGCTCACCCGAATGGGCAGGCTGCGCCGGCCTTTGATCCATGTAACCGGTACCTCTCAATGTTGCATCGGAAATCACAACTTCGCCGACTTCCATCACCTGCTTAAAGCGACGGAGATCGTCATCGAGTTGTTGTCCTGGTTCTTCGCCAAACAACTTCGCGATCGTTGCGCCGAGTACGCCTCCGATTGGGTTGTACTGCAAATTGACTTTTACGATCGTGCCGCGGCCGCCGGGAGCTTCTTCAAAGCGCACAGCACCTGCATGATCGACATCAGAGTTTTCCAGAGAACGCCAGGTTATGACTTCGCCTGGATCGTCCGCGATGATGGTAGCGTCCCATTCGACAGTAGTACCGGCAGGACCTTTAACTTTCCAATGAGAGCGACCGTCGCCTAAATCCTCCACGGATTCCAGATGCCTCATGAAGCGCGGCAGGTTTTGAAAATCGCGCCAAAAGGCATAAACCTCATCGGGCGAGCGATTCACTACACAATTGGCTTTCGCATGAATTCCCTGCTGACCATTGGTGAGCTGCTTCGCAGCGATCAGATCCAGAGCTGTCACTGCAAGGACATTTGCGGTCGCAAATGCGACTCGGCCGCGTTTTGCATTCGGAGAGGCAAACGCCGCCCCTAAGCTCGCCAAATCTATCGCATCTCCGGCAACACGCGACCAGACTCCGGCGGTCGGCTTCGTTTGAGTAAATATGGCGATGCCCGACGCGAGCTCACGCAGACCGTACAGTCGTATTAAACGCGTGTGTTCGTTTGAGACACCGGAAATTGTTGCTATAGCTCGCGGCGCCAACAGTTCTGTGAGACCAAGACCGATGCTGAACCAACCTAAACCCTTTGCCAAACGCTTTGCGCTGGTGGAGGGCAATCCTTGTTGCACTCGCTCTTCGGCGTAGCTTGTGCCGTCGAAAGATGAAGATGTACCTCCTGAAGATGATGTACCCGTAAATTCTTCAGCTGGAGATGCATCTGTTTCGTTACGTAATGCTTGCGGTTTCGTAGCCATAAAAGTCCCCCTTGTATTATTTCTTGTCTTTCTTCTGGTGTTCGTGATCGTTTTGTTCTGGCAACTTGGAGGCCGCTTCGTCCTGTAGCTGTCAGGACGACGCGTACGCAAAATTGAACCGACACTTCACTTATGCTTTGTGTGAGACGGCTGCCGCATGACGGCTGAGTCCTGCGTTCTCGACGAGGGTGAAACGTGGTGTCTCCACGCGTGGCAAGCTCATGATGGGTTCAGCCGCCAGCTCTTCTAGAGCCTCTTGAACGGGGTGGAGTTTTTCATAAAACATCACAATCAATTCATTCTGAACCATCTCGTTGACTGCTCGCCGCAACGCTGACACCTCATCCAGGACGATTTCGCATTCGATTGCCGGCGAAACTTCGCGAACAGCCTCGCAAAGAATGTTCGCTACATCACCTACTTTGCGGCCGCGCAATTCGTGATCTTCCTTCACAATCAGTTTGTGAAAACCCTTCGCCGCGACGCGAGCTGCCCGCCGAATCACAGAGTCGTCACGATCACCCGGTATAGTGATGATTCCGGTTACACGTCTACTTTTCCAATGTGACGTCATGCGGCAGATCGCATCAAACGCGTCTGCATTGTGGCCGTAGTCCACCATCACAACACCACCATTCAAGCGGTAAAGGTTGGCACGGCCCGGATTGTTTGCCCGGCTCGAAAAACTAACGAGGCCACGGAAGAGGATCTCTGGAGCAATACCATAGGCCCGCGATGCTGCAACCGCGGCCAACAGATTTGCCACTTGAAATTGTGCTGCGCCTTCCATCGTAATCGGCAGCGTCGTGAGCTCCGCGATTGTCCGCTGCGCCTCGCGGCGCGCTTCGATCAGCGCGGTTTGAGTTGCAAAGTAGCCGGTGCCTCCGTTTTGCAAATGCGCTCTCAACACCGGATTGTCCGGGCTCAACGAAAAGTAAATTGCTTTCTTCGGAATCTTTTTGACGCGTGCAGACTGCATCAAATTAGCTAAGTGTTCGTTGTCTGCATTGAGGATCAACGATCCACCCTCTTTGACCCGCTCGGCTACCAGCGACTTGACGAAGAGAACGTCGTCGGTTGACTTGATCCCGTCCTGTCCAATGTGGTCGTCGCCAATGTTTGTGAGGACCCCTATGTCTGACCAATCATAGCCAAGCCCCTCACGCATGATGCCGCCTCGCGCTGTTTCGAGAACAGCCACATCCACAGCGGGATCTGACAAAACCACACGGGCAGAACGTGGCCCAGTCGTGTCTCCTTCAACAACCAGCTCGCCTCCGATGTAGATCCCGTCCGTGGTCGTCATTCCCACACATAGCCCGGTTTTACTGAGGATGTGTTCCACCATCCGAGTGACGGTAGTCTTTCCGTTTGTTCCGGTGATCGAGATAATCGGTATCCGGCTTGGAGTTTCCGTTGGATACAACGCGTCGACTACTGCTTGTCCGACGTCACGCGATTTTCCTTCTGAAGGATAGTGATGCATCCTCAGACCCGGCGACGCATTCAGCTCGATTATTCCGCCCGTCGCAAGAGGCTGAGAGATGTCAGGTACCACGACATCGACACCGCTTATGTCCAAGCCGATAAGGCGACTCGCGCGTTCACACATGCGTGCGATTTGAGGATGTACATTGTCTGTGACGTCACGAGCAGTGGCTCCGATTGATAAGTTAGTTCTATTGGAAAGAACAACTTGTTCGTTGAGCGCCGGAACTGTATCAAGAGACATTCCGGCGTGTTTTAAATGTGCAGTGACCTCCTCATCGACCCGAATTTTCGTTAGAGGTTTTTCGTGACCGTCTCCGCGTAAGGGGTTTCTATTCTCTTTTGAGATCAACTCCTGAATCGAGCTAACACCGTCGCCAACTACGTGACACGGGAATCGTTCGCTGGCAGCAACCATGCGACCGTCAATCACCAGCACTCGATAGTTGCGACCCGAAAACATTTCCTCAACGAGCACGGCAGACGAGAACTTTCGGGCAGCTTCAAATGCAACTTCCATTTCCTCTTCCGTCGAAACTTCCAGAGAAACGCCCTTTCCCTGATGGCCATCAACGGGCTTCACGACAACGGGCGTCCTCATGTTTTTCGCAGCCTGATTAGCTTCCTTAAGTGAATGAACAACCTGTCCTTCGGGAACCGGAATGCCGTTTTCACGCAAACGGTTCTTCGTCTTTTCCTTGTCCTGTGCCAACTCAACCGCAATTGCTGACGTTCGATCCGTCATAGCGGCTTGAATGTAACGAAGGTGCTTGCCGTACCCTAGCTGGGCGACACTTCCAGTGCCTTCCCAACGAGGAATTCCGCGTCGCTCTGCGGCTTCGATGATGCTGCGAGTAGTTGGCCCGACTTCCGTCGTTGCCGCGATGTGTTTGGCTTCTTCTATGACCGTTGACAGAGAAAACGGTTCTTCTTGAACGATGGCCTCGACTAGCTCAACGGCTTTCTCCAACAAATAGATCGTTGCTTTTTCAGCGCGATATTCGATGACGACCGTATAAATGCTGCGCTCGTCATGGCGAGTCTTGCCGTGAATTGTCCCAATGCCCGCAAGATCTAGTAACTCCAACGCAACATGTTCGACGATATGTCCAAAAAACGTGCCCTCCTGAAGCCTGATGACAAACCCCCCTGGTCTTCCAAGGCTGCAGTGGTGAGTATTTATTCCAGGAAGAAGACTGAGCAGCCGCTCGTTGAGCTCATTGAACTCATTGCTCTCACGGTCGGCTAACGTACCAAGATCGAGGCTCATCATGATCGCCGGCTGGTACGTATAGATATTCGGGCCGGGGAGTGCGCGAATGTTTTTGATCTTCATGACGTGAGACTCCACGGATTTCATTCATGCACGTGGCGGTCAATTCGCGTGCCATCATTCGTATCAGTCGAACACGCACGGTCGCGATCACATTTTTGAATCTAACAGAATGATGGATGCACATTTGCAAATGAAACGTGAGCTTTAAAGGTTAATTACTTACTGGCGGCCGATGTTGTACGGTGGCGCACACATCATTGTTATTGTCTTGCAATACTACAAGCCTCAATAACATACAGAACTTATTCAATACGTGAGCTACACACTCGGCATCAATCATCAACGCTTTCCAAAAACCAAATGTCGACATTGACTTCATCAGCGTAATGCAGCAGTGGCTGGCCGTTAGGCTGAGCTAGGCCGTTCGCCTCCAGCATGGTCGAGCTAAACGTCGTCAGTTCTGCCTCGTGCAGTGGCCAAGGCTCATGGTAAATACGCGCCCGGTAAAGTTCTCCATCATTTTCCGTGTAGAGAATGTAGCGCTCGGTAAGGAAGAACTCTTTCGAGCCGGGTTGTGACTGCGGAAGCCGCTTACCGATCTTCCAGGATGCTTGAAACTCAGCTTCGGAATCGTCATCGCGGCTCAAGCTGTAATCGATGCTCCTGCCGTTTGCCTCGAGTTCGATGTCGGCAGTGTGGTAAGGCAAATGGAAGAAGGTTCTGGCTGACAAAGCAGCGGCAGCGTTGTTTATATCCAGAGAAAAGAACCAGACGCCTGGGACTCCTTCATAATGAACATACGTACGTACGTTCAGTTCGTGCATGGAGCTTAGTCCAGGTATGGCCGGCACGTAAGGAGGTAAAGCTCGCACATCCCACATCGTAAATGGAGTGATTGCGATCCAAGCAGAATCGCCATACGTGTCAACCTGCAACTCAGCCGGAACATGTGGTCGGATGACGTTTGGATGTACACGCCAGTGCATAAAAAGCAGTTTGCCCCAGTTTTGGTGCATTACAGGCTGCCCTTCAGGACGGCTCCGCGCGGCCAGCCGAGCCACGTCAGTCACAGTTGTTACGACCATAGTGTTTGCTTGGACGCTATGCGTGGCGCACATGCTCCGCACGTACGCGAGCCCTTTCTTTCGGCTCCTCTCCCGTTAAGGAATTCGGCGCATTCAGGTTCGCGTGTGATGACACGCCGACGCCGAGTCGCTCAACCAATTCACCGCCGAGCCAGCCACCAATGAGAGACACTGCCGCACCGGTGAAAGATAGAGCCAGTGCCGTGATTGTCGGTGAAAACGGCTGATCGTTCCGCAACCACCAACTGGCGATGAACAGGATCATGACCCCAAGATTCACCAGGCCGTGGAACATACCGATCCGTTTTGCCCTAGTTCCGGTAGGAATATTCAGATAGTCGATAAATCCGAAGACCGCAGCTAACAGTCCTCCAACAATACCGGCTGCCATCACCCAGAATGAGACCGTTGTCCACGTCGAATTACCGGTAACCAGGTAGATCACGTCGAAAATTACCGCCGTCGTCAATAAGCCCAGCGGATAAACGATCAGAATCGGATGAATAGCATGTCCGAACAGTTTTGCTTTGCTTTCCATGGCTTACTCCTTTTGGCTAACTGCAGACAAGTTGCGAGCCAAGGCAGTGGCTTGGCACCTTGTTTGCAGAAAGCAAAACGCGAACTCCGATAACGATAAATGTATTGCCGCTGCTGCCGGTGACGAGTCGCAGTCCGAGATGTATCGGTATCTTACAGACACCGGAAGAAACGGCTTAAAACTAATCAGAGAGGGATATCATGAACAACGAACAGCTGAATGAGCTTTTGTTCCAGGCGCTGGAGACGGAGATGGGAGGAGTACAGGTTTATACGACTGCTCTCGAATGTGCCGTCAACGAGGACCTCAAGGAAGAGTGGGAAAAGTATCTCGACGAGACTAAACGTCACGTGCAAATCATGGAAGAGGTACTCAACCAGCTAGGCCTTGACCCGGAAACAGAGACTCCGGGACGCGAAGTGGTTCGGCATCTGGGCGAGTCTCTTGTCGAAGCGATGGAAATGGCTCTCGAGTCGGACAAGCCCGAAGCGGCACAACTCGTGGCTGCTGAATGCGTCGTGCTGGCTGAGACTAAGGATCACCAGAATTGGGAGTTGATTGGCGAGTGCGCTAAGAAAGCGGCTAAAGATGTTGCAACGGTTCTGAAAAAAGCTCACGAGGAGGTTGAAGAGGAAGAGGACAGACACCTTTACCACACGATGGGGTGGGGTCGTGAGTTGTGGCTGGAATCGTTAGGCATGAAGGCAGTGCTGCCGCCACCGGAAGAAGAAAAAGATGTGACGACTGCAATTGGTGCGGCGCGCGCAAAAAGTGCCCGCGGTCAGATGCTCTAAAACTCGGCTACCGAAAATGCTGGCTTATGTCATGTACCTGACATATAATCAGCGGGCATGTACGAAGAGTTGGACGCGTGGGTGCTGGCTTCGGTGGGGCGACGTTTGTTCGCGGAAAGCGCTGAAGCCTTTTTCGGCGCACATGCGTCCGGAATGAAAAGCCTTAGCGCGTCGTCCCAAGGGCGTGACGAACTCGGCCGGGCTATTGAAGAAGAAAAGAAAGCTCTCAGCCAGCAACGCGAGGCTATCCACGCGCAGCGGGCTGCCTGGCATTTGCTATCGAAAGATGTAACTGATCAGTGATAGTGATAAGTGATGAGTAATAAGGGCTTCCTCCGTTACCTCATCACTCATCACTTATCACTTTACTTTTCGCGATGCCGATTACCCGAATTATGATCAAACACGCGAGCGAACTGGGCTTCCATTAACTGAAGGCATTCGCAAGCGCCGGCCGCCAGTTCTTCCGCATTAAGAATCCTCATGTTACCGCGTGAATAAGTAATAAGACCCGCTTTCTGCAACATATTTGCAGCGGTTGATACCGTTGGGCGGTGCACGCCGAGCATCTGGGCCATGAACTCCTGTCGCATCTGGAATTCTTCTCGCCGCACGCGGTTATGCACTAACTTCAGCCACCTGCACATCCTCTGATCGATCGTATGAATGCGATTGCAGGCCGCTACCTGTGACGTCATATTCATAAATGCATGCGTATACTTGCCCACCAGCTTGTCAAGTCTTGATTCAGGATTGTCCATTACCTCTCGCTTAAAATCCTTGACAGTCATGCGGTGCCCACTGCCCGCGACTTGCACAATTGTTTGAGTCGGCGTTGACGGAACTCCCAGCCAGTACTGAATACCAACCATTCCTTCGATTCCCATCAAGCCGGTCTCAATTGTAGTGCCGTCACTCAGAGGTTGGAGTGTTGATGTTACGGCGTCGTACGGGAACAGCACGTGGGTAATTGGCTTGTTAGGCGAAATGAGTACCTCAGACAATTCAACTTTGACCCACCGCAAAAACGGTTCAAGCCGTTCGCGCTCCTGAGAGCCCAAAGATGCAAGCAATAGGTTCTCTTTTCTGGCCGCCAAAGTAGTCTCCCAATGTCCTAGTATAAAACTGCATGCCTAATCCTTCGGTACGTTCGGCGACAAATGTTCGTTACCGTGCAATGTCCGTTACCGAACAAAACAGCGGCATTGCACTTGCAGTTTCGTGAATCCACGCAATTCCTAAGATTCTGGAGTTCTGAAAGATGAAGAAGGTACTGAAGGAAAATGGTCTTTCAATCGTGCTGCTACTGCTATTCGTCGCGTTCATTGCCGGGCAGGCGATCACGGGTCACGCTGAGTACAATGAGGACCAGCGCGAGCACGGCCAAGCAACTGTCGATTTCGCCAGCTATTTAAGCAGCCCTCATTTCCTTGAAGCAACAATGGAGAACTGGGAAAGCGAATTTTTGCAGATGTTCGGGTTCGTAGTACTAACTGCATTCTTGTTTCAGAAGGGTTCTGCGGAGTCGAAGAAGTTGGATGAGGCTGAGCCAGTGGATCGAGATCCTCGTAAGTCACGCAATAAAAAAGACGCACCCGCGCCGGTCCGCAAAGGCGGGTTTATCTTAACGCTCTACGAGCACTCGCTGTCCATAGCGTTTCTGTTGCTGTTTCTTGTGTCGTTCGCGCTTCACGCTGTTGGAGGCGCCGAAGAATACAATCAAGCGCAAAGGGAACATGGAAACGCAGTTGAGGTTTCCACTGTTGAATACATGACGACCTCACGTTTCTGGTTCGAATCTTTTCAAAATTGGCAAAGCGAATTCCTGTCGGTAGCGGCAATGGTGATCCTCACAATCTGGTTGCGTCAAAGAGGCTCGCCCGAGTCGAAGCCTGTCGATAGTCCTCATGACGAAACTGGGGGAGAGTAGCCAGTCAGTACCCCTCCGAAAAAAATTTGCAGGTTGGGAAGGGGGCAAGGCGCATCAGCGCCGCGGCCCGCCTAACGTTCCCCATGCCTTCAACCTTCGAGGACTGTGTTGATTCGAATGTTGACCTCAACGTCTTGGAGCGGGGGCGCGGCGCTGACGCGCCTTGCCCCCTTCCCAACCTGTAAATCTTTGTACGCTACCGGACTCAACCGTTGCAATTTTGTTTATTCAACTCGGCATCACGTTTGCTTCTCTCGTCCGCGCGAAAGCTATTTCAGATTTTTGCGAACGGAAGAAAAACGCAGTTGCTTTTTGATGTATTGAATCGAGCCGAGCGGTTTGAGAACTTTGATCGAGACGGCGATATTTATGACAACATTAGGAATTATGATTTCGTCGTCAAGGGCTTCACAGAGACGCATGCCGCCCGAATCGCTATGCACATCGCCCGATTCAGGCTGATCCCTCTTCCGTGACGTTAGAGATAGAACTACCGCGGCTAACCGGTCTATCTCCAGTTAAATTGAAAAGAGTAATGGTTCCAGGAGGATACCCGTGTCTGGTTACAACCCCACTCAAACGGCGCAGCCTGATCTGATTTGTTTCTCTCATTTGCGCTGGGACTTCGTCTATCAGCGTCCCCAACACTTATTGAAACGTTGCGCCGCAACTCGGCGGGTGTTTTTTGTCGAAGAGCCAGCGTTTGATAACGGCTCGATGCACCTCAATGTACGCGAGTGCGAAGGCGGTATAAAGATCGTCGTGCCGCATCTTCCCGAAGGTTTACAAAGTGAGATCGCCACTACGGCCGTTCTGAAGGACATGATCCTTCGGCTGATAACTGAACATCATATTTCGAACTATCTGACTTGGTACTACACGCCAATGGCGCTCGATTTCTCGCGACACTTGAAACCGTTAGGTGTCATTTACGACTGCATGGACGAGCTATCGGCATTCAAAGGCGCGCCTGAGAGCCTGGTGTTGCGTGAACGCGAGCTCTTTAAAATTGCCGACCTCGTATTCACCGGCGGCCAAAGCTTGTATGAAGTGAAACGCAATCTCCATCCTTCAGTACATGCGTTCCCGAGCAGCATCGATCGCGAGCACTTCATGCAGGCTCGCGCGTCTCTGCCCGAGCCAGCCGACCAAAAACATATCGCACAGCCGCGATTAGGATTTTTTGGAGTGATTGACGAGCGCTTCGATACGAATCTGCTGGATGAGATCGCCCGGTTACGTCCTGACTACCAATTCGTGATGATTGGACCAGTTGTAAAGATTTCTGAGGACAGTTTACCGCGACGATCGAATATTCATTATCTCGGCGGCAAAAAATATCAGGAGCTGCCGGCGTACATAGCAGGATGGGACGTGGCATTACTGTTGTTCGCCCAAAATGAAGCTACTCGATTTATTAGCCCAACTAAGACGCCGGAATATCTCGCAGCCGGAAAGCCTGTTGTCTCGACTCCAATCAAAGATGTCGTTTTCCCGTACGGACAACTCGGTCTCGTTCGCATCGCTGGAGATGCGACAGAATTTGTCGAAGCTATCGATGCCGCGTTAGCGGAACGATCACGGCAGCGTGACTGGCTAAGTCAGGTCGACACGTTCCTCGCGAACATGTCATGGGACGAAACGTGGAGTCGTATGTCTCAATTGGTCGACCAGATGGTCGCGGCTAAAACGAACCGCAACGTTTTGGCGAGATCCGCTCGGGCTCAGACGGGCGCAGCAGCATAAAAAATTTTTAAAACAAGGGGACTTAGAATGTTTGACTACTTGATAGTTGGCGCTGGGTTCGCGGGTAGCGTACTCGCGGAAAGACTTGGCCGGGGTTCTAACAAGAAGGTTTTATTATGTGATAAGCGTCCGCACATCGGCGGCAATGCGTATGATCACTACAACGAAGACGGCATCCTGGTTCACAAATATGGACCGCATATTTTTCATACTAATTCAGCGGAAGTGTTCGAATATTTATCGCGCTTCACTCAGTGGAGACCCTACGAGCATCGTGTAAGGGCGTCTGTCGACGGAAAAATTCTTCCCATTCCGATCAATCTGGATACGATCAATTCCCTTTATGGTTTAAATCTTACGTCTGCCGAAGTTGAGGGGTTCTACAAAAGAGTCGCGGAGCCGCGGGACAGAATAAGAACTTCAGAAGATGTAGTAGTGAGCCAGGTTGGACGAGAGTTATACGAAAAGTTCTTTCGCAACTACACGCGCAAGCAATGGGGATTGGATCCATCTGAGCTGGATTCAAGTGTGACTTCACGCATTCCTACACGTACCAACCGCGATGACAGATACTTTACGGACACTTACCAGTTCATGCCGTTACATGGGTACACTCGCATGTTCGAGAACATGTTGGACCATCCCAATATCAAGGTGTTGCTGAACTGCGATTACCGCGAAATCAAAAACGAAATTCCCCATCGTGAAATGATTTATACGGGACCAATCGATGCGTATTTTAGCTACCGCTACGGTAAGCTGCCTTATCGATCGTTAGAGTTCAAACACGAGACTCACGACGTCCGCGTGTACCAGTCAGCGCCTGTAATCAATTATCCAAACGAACATCAATACACGCGGATAACGGAGTTCAAATACTTAACCGGCCAGGACCATTCCAGGACGAGCATCGTCTATGAATTCCCCAGAAGCGAAGGCGATGCCTATTATCCGGTTCCACGAAAAGAAAATGCGGCCATTTACGCCAGATACAAGGCGCTGGCCGATGCATCGCGTGAAGCGCATTTTGTGGGACGGCTGGCTACCTACAAGTACTACAACATGGACCAGATCGTAGCTCAGGCTCTCACCGTTTACTCCAAAATGAGCAGCATGAAACGGAAAGAGGCTTTGGTACTCGCGCACGGAACCAGCAGCAGTGGCATCGGGAAGCATAGCGTCGTACCAATTTCCGACATTCAGCGCATTAATCCACCCACGACACCAAGCTCACAAAGTGCGAGCACCTAAAAGCGGAACAATGTGTGTATTCGGATTTTGGACCAACGTACAAGGGGGAATTAACATATGGAGTTGAGAACAGGGGGAATTTATAGTCTACCGAATGGCCGCGAGCTTGTAGTTTTAGACAGGCCTTCAAACCCTCGCGCGCGATTCCGACTGAGCGGTTGGGATCACTTCGAGCTTTGCGAATACGTCATTACCGCTGAGGGGCGGCTCGAATGCCAGGGTCGCGTGACGGCTTGGGATATTTCGAACTTAAGGGATACGGGGCGTAATGCGGACGAGGTCACCGCACACTGAAACTATTTCCAGAAACAAGCCTGAGACTAACTCGACGCGTCTGGATGAAGAAATGTTTTCCGAGAGGATCACGCTCGCGGATGGCCGTTACCTGATTTTGTACTGGTTTCGGCCAATCACCTCTGAACACACTAGCGGAAAGGAAGTCACACCGGTTTACTCCGGTGACTCTGCGAATGTAGAGTAGCCGGTTGTGCTTAACCGAGCGTCCAGGGATCAACCGCGGCGTGTCTGAATTACGTTGGAACCCAATACTAGGCGAGTGGACGGCCACGGCAACCCACCGTCAGGACAGAACCTTCCTCCCTCCTGAAGACTATTGCCCGCTTTGTCCAACTAAACCAGGCGGCTTTCCAACCGAAGTCCCTGAGAGCACCTACAACATAGTCTCTTTCGAGAATCGTTTTCCCAGTTTGAAAAAAGATCCGGACGTTCCGGCGGTAGAAGGCTCGGACTTTTATCCCGTGCGACCTGCGCAAGGGATTTGCGAAGTCGTGCTCTATAGTCCGAACCATAGCTCTTCTCTTGCCAAAGAACCCGTAGAACAGATCGACAAGCTGGTCCGCGTTTGGTCCGATCGCTTTGCTGAATTGGGCGCGCACGACTTTGTGCATTACGTTTTTATCTTCGAAAACAAAGGCGAAGCGATAGGAGTCACGCTTCATCACCCGCATGGGCAGATCTATGCCTATCCTTTTATCCCACCTCGAATCCTAAAAGAGCTGGAGCAGGCAGCTATATATAAGGACAAGCATGATCGCTGCTTGTATTGCGAGCTCACCAATCAGGAGCTAAAGGACGGGCGGCGAGTGATAGCACGGAACGATTCATTCGTGAGCGTGATTCCATTTTTTGCGCGTTGGCCGTATGAAACGCACATCTACGCCGTTCGACACTTTCAAACTCTGCTTGATATGTCTCGCGACGAGCAAAAGCAGTTAGCGGAAATGCTAAAGACCGTGCTGGTTGCGTTCGATAAGCTCTTTAACATCTCGTTCCCTTACATGATGGTGATGCACCAGGCACCAACGGACGGGAACAACTACGATCATTACCATTTTCATATCGAGTTTTATCCCCCGCTGCGCGCAGCTAATCGGCTGAAGTATTTGGCGGGGAGCGAGACAGGCGCCGGCATGTTCATCAACGACACGTTGCCGGAAGCAAAGGCTGCTGAATTGCGGTCACATGTGGAACCGGTTACGTGGTCGAAAGTGTGATGAGTGATCCCGTAACTCTTGCGAGCATCTTTGAAAGTACATACGGCGCCCGGCCGAGATTATTTTCTGCGCCCGGCCGCGTGAATCTGATTGGAGAGCACACGGATTACAACGATGGGTTTGTTTTGCCGATGGCGATCAATCGCCGCACGTATGTAGCGGCTGCAGCACGTGAAGATCGCCGTGTGAGAGTACGGACGTTGGACTTGAATGACGAGGCAGCTTTTGAACTCGATGAACCGACGACTGAATTAGACAAGAAGTGGCTTGCTTATGTAAGTGGCACTGCATGGGTGCTGGACCGGCGGCACTTTCGTTTGCGTGGGACGGATCTCATGATTACCTCGCAGGTTCCCGTCGGTGGAGGCGTGTCGTCGTCCGCCGCACTCGAAGTTTCTTCGGGTAAAGCTTTCGTTACACTCGCCGGCGCAACTCTCGATCCGGTTAAGCTGGCCTTGGCGGCTCAGGAAGCAGAAAATGTTTTCGTCGGTGCGAGAGTAGGTAATATGGACCAGTTGACGGCCGCTCTGGGTAAAAAAGAACACGCGTTACTGATAGATTGCCGATCATTGCAGGTGAAACATATTCCGCTCGATCACGTTGACGCAACGGTTGTGGTTTGCAATACAAATATCAAACATGAGCTCGCGTCGTCTGCTTACAATCAAAGACGGTCGGAGTGTGAAGAAGCTGTTGAAATCCTTCAACGTAAGTTACCGTCAATCACTGCGCTGCGAGACCTCAGCGTCGACGATTTTGTCGCTCATGAGAATGATTTACCTGAACCGATTCGGCGTAGGTGCCGGCACGTCGTGACAGAAAATGAGCGTACGTTGCTCGCCGCCGAAGCATTTGCTAAAGGTGACATTGGCGAACTCGGGACGCTCATGAAGTTGTCGCATGAGTCGCTGCGCGATGACTACGAAGTAAGTTGTTTCGAGCTCGACACTATTGTCGAGCTCGCGTGGTCTCACCCGGCAGTGTTCGGAGCGCGCATGACCGGAGGAGGCTTCGGTGGGTGTTCGGTGAATCTGGTTGCGCCTGCTCAGGTCTCTAACTTTTGCAGATTCATCGCCGACGGCTACCGAAAGGCGACACAACGAGAAGCTGATATTTTTATCGTAGAGGCAGATGAGGGCGTGTGCGCGCACCCGTGATCAGACTACGTAATGGCCGATCAACCAATCATTCCACGCCCTGAGTACCCTCGCCCGCAGTTTGTTCGCGATCGCTGGCTCAACCTGAATGGCCAGTGGGAATTTGCTTTTGATGACGACAACAAAGGCGCCGAACTAGGCTGGCATGATGGTCGCGAGTTGCCGAACCGCATCACAGTTCCATTCGGCTATCAGACTGAGCTATCCGGCATCAACGATAAGTCAGTGCACGAGCATGTTTGGTACGCGCGCAACTTCGAGGTGCCGGATGAGTGGCGTAATCAGGATCTGCTCTTGAACCTTGGAGCAGTCGATTACTCTTCGACTGTTTGGGTTAACGGTCAGGAAGTTGGTCACAATCAGGGTGGTCACGTTCCTTTCAAATTTGATATCGCGCCTTATTTAAAGTCCGGAACGAATCGTCTGACCATTTGGGCTGAAGATTTACAAGACCCTGCGCAACCGCGCGGAAAGCAGTCTTACACGGGCGTACCTGGCGAGATCGATTACTACTGCACTACTGGGATCTGGCAAACCGTTTGGTTGGAACCAGTGCCGGCCTTGCGTATCGATGAGATTCGCGTCGTAGATCATCCACATCGCAACCTCGTCGAGTTGTTTGTCTACCTGCACGCTCCCTCATTCGCATGGCGAATAGAAGTGGACGTATTAGAGAACGGAAAAGTAGTAGCACGCGGTGAGGCACATACAGCTGTCGCTACGGGGCACCTGGTGCTGAACATTCCGTACGCGAAATTGTGGTCGCCCGACTCGCCAAACCTCTATGACCTGACCGTCCGTCTGTTTGACGGTGATGAGTTGTTGGATGAAGTCAAATCGTATTTCGGCTTCCGTGGTATAGAACTTCGCAATGGCAAGTTTGTATTAAATGGTTCTAGCACTTACCTGCGGATGGTGTTGGACCAGGGTTATTGGCCTACTGGATATCTCACTGCTCCTTCCGACGAAGCTCTGCAAACAGACATCGGATGGGCCAAGGCGCTCGGTTTCAACGGCGTTCGCAAGCATCAGAAAATTGAGGACCCGCGATGGCTCTACTGGTGTGACCGTCTGGGCATGATGGTTTGGCAGGAAATGCCGAACGCGCGCGAATGGTCGGTGCACGCCGAAGAAAAATTGTCGGCGGAGTGGCAAAGAGCTGTGCGACGAGATTACAACCATCCGTGCATCATTGCGTGGGTTCCGGTGAATGAAAGCATGGGCTTTCCGGGACTCGCTCACGAACATGTCGGGCAGTACGCATTTATTGAACGGATGGTCAGGACCACTCGCCGCTTAGATGTATCTCGACCAGTTATTGACAATGACGGGTGGGAGCATACGGATATAACTGATGTTTGCGCGATACATGATTACTCGCCGACAGCCGATCACCTCCGCCAACGGTATCTTCAAACTCTCGAAGGTGGAGAATTGCCGTCGAAGGTTTGGATTGGCGAAAAGCCTGTGTTTGCGCGAGGCTCAAAATATCGAGGACAGCCGATCGTGCTATCCGAGGTTGGAGGGTTTCTGACAATTCCTCCTGATGTTCCGCCTGAGAAAAGAGACAATTTGTACCGATACTATGATTCGTTCCATGACCCGGATGAGTTGATTCAGAAGTACCGGGATCTGATGACGGGCATTGCTTCACTCAAGTTTCTGGCAGGCTTTTGCTACACACAGTTAACGGATATAGAGCAGGAGCTGAATGGGCTCCTCACCTACGATCGGAAACCCAAAGTCTCGAGTGAGGCAGTCGCAGAGATTCACCGCGAACTGTTTCGTGTACCTTCGTAATTTTCTTTTCGTGTTCTTTCGCGGATCGTTTTCGTGGTCTCTTTAAAGTCATTGCCGGTTGCCAATCTCGGATTTGTCGAGCCGATGCTGGCGAAGCTCACCAACCGCCTTCCCGAAGGCGAAAACTGGTTATATGAAATCAAACTTGACGGATACCGAGCCCTGGTAATTAAGAGGAACGGCGCGGTTACTGTCTATTCTCGCCGGGGCAACAACCTGAACTCCCGCTTCAACAGGATCGCAAGATCGTTTGATTTCCTTCCCGACGACACGATGATCGACGGCGAGATCGTCGCAATCGACAAGAACGGCCAACCTTCATTCAATGCTTTACAGAATTACCGGTCTCAAACCCAGCCGTTGTACTTTTACGTCTTTGATGTCCTCGCCTATCGCGGCAAAGACGTTCGCAAGTTAGCTCTGAGAGACCGCCGCAAGCTGCTCGAAGCAGATGTCCTGCGCAGCATGCGTGAGCCTGTCAGATTGTCTGCAGTATTTTCCGCGCGTGCGAAGGATCTGATTGCTGCTGCAAAAAAGGAAGGCTTAGAGGGTGTAGTTGCTAAGCGTGTCGAGAGTACTTACGAATCAGGTGAACGCAGCGGAGCGTGGGTTAAGTACAAAACGGACAAGGGCCAGGAGTTTGTCATCGGGGGATACAAGCCGGGTACGCACGGATTTGAATATCTTCTCGCTGGCTATTACGAAGGGAAAAACCTCATTTTTGTGGCGAAGGTTAAAAACGGATTTACGCCCGTGCTGCGGCGCAAGGTCGCGGAGCGCTTCAAAAAGCTCGAGACGAATGTGTGTCCTTTTGCGAATCTCCCTGAGTCGAGGAGTGCGCGTCGCGGCGAGCCATTGACTGCAGAAGTCATGAAGCAGATGCAATGGTTGAAGCCGAAGCTCGTCGCGCACATTGAGTACACGGAATGGACCGAGGCAAATCATTTAAGACACTCTCGGTTCGTGGCGTTACGCGACGACAAACCCGCCCCCGAAGTGGTACGTGAGGTTTGATGAACATAGCCACCAGATGAACACGGATATCACGGGTGCTCTGCGAGAAATCTTTCCACATCCGATTGAGACCTTAACCAAACTATCTTCTTATCAGAATGTGATTCAAGCATCCTAACAATCTTCGGTCTCGTCCTTCGCGGGTAGTTCCATATCCATAGGATGAATTCCAGGGTAAGACGTTCAGGGCAACCTTCGGCCATATCAGGCCTGCTGTTGCGACGGTACATGATCGCCCTCTTTATCACGCGCCAGAGACAGATCGTGCGAGATATATCCAGGAAGATTACCGTGTCGCACGCCTGATATCTCACATCCAGAGTGCCGGAATAATTCCCGTCCATAACCCATGAGTCACGCCGCACCAGCTCTTCAACTGTTTCCAGCCACTCGGATTTTGGAGTTTCAATCCATCCTGGATGCCAATAGAACTTATCAAGGTGAAGGACTTCAATGTTAAGCAGTTCGCCCAATTGAGTAGCTAATGTCGACTTTCCAGCACCCCCCGGGCCAATCACCAACACCTTTCTCATAGCAACTCAATGATAACAACTCGTTATCGCCGTTTTTTCAGTTCAAGGAATACACCTTTCCAAAGAAGAAGCAGGTTGCCACTTGGCAAAGGCAAGATCAAACTCTGCGCCGGAGACCAGTCATGCGATTCACATTTTAGAACGACCGCATGGCCTTGCGTAGTAACGACTCCAAGTGTTTCGAGCGAGATTCCAAATTTTCGATAGTAGTCTTTGTCGGCGAGACTATGTGACTCATAGGATGGTGATGAGCACCGGTCCGAACCAACGGTAGCGCTGTCAAATCCAAGCATTACATCCGTACCACTCATCTTCACAAGTTCCGATGGTTCGGGTGTCCCGTTTGGGTTTCCGTCTGCGTAACGATAAGTTGCAACCTTCCAGCGGCCAAACGAAGCCAGCGATATCGCAGCGTCGTAGAGCCGATTGGCTATGCCACCCGGTCTGAAAGTTTTCCACTCATGCGACAAAGGATAGGTCGCCAGGGTTTTATCCGCAGAGTCCAATAAAGTCGTTTCGTAGTAGCGATATCGTTTGTCCGATCTGAATTCGATAGTTTCGAAGCGGGTCTTGTATTTTAATTTACCGTCGAGAGGTTCAGGTTTTGAGAGGACTGTTCGAAATTGTAATCGGACAACACGACCGGGTTGATAGGTCAATGTCGAAGGTTTCACGTCCACAATAAAGTCTTCGCCAGTGAAGACACGTTGCCATTTGTCAGATTGGGCCGCAACATGCACTGAACACCACAGCAGCAGAATGACGACTGCGCCGTGCTCCAGAGTTTCAATTGCTGTTTTCCATCTAACGGTCACAATGGCTAATTTAGGCCATCTCATAACACAATACATTCAATCGGCCGTCACAAATATCCATAATGTTGAAAGTATCTCTGTCCTGTCTTGAGTTGCGACAGTACGCTCGTGGTATTCATGTTATTCCTCACATAGTTTTTAGGCGCTGCTTCGATGTAATTCCCACCTCCACACCCAACCGTCCTCTGGATCAATTACCTCGCCAACATGGTCGAACCCACATTTTGTGAGCACCTGAGGTGAGGCGCCGGTCTCTGGCTGCGTGTGTGCGCGGACGAGACAGACTCGACTATCCTTAAATGCAAAATCAACCAGCGCCATGGCCGCTTCTGTCGCGTACCCACGCCCCCTGTATTGAGTCCGCACTTCGTAAGCGATCTCGACGGACCCTTCCGCGTCCGGAGGCCCTTTGTAGGCGCAACTCCCGACGACCGCGCCGCTAGTCGTTTCCAAAATGCGGAACCCATGCGTCCAAGGGTCCGCAGCTATCGAGGAGCGCACCCGCGCTATCCAGTCGGGTGAAACCTCCGCCCTATCTGCGGGACTCATCGCGTCGATACGCGCCAGGACTTCCTCCGTAGTTTCAAGGATGAGCCTGAGCCTCTCAGTTTCAATTACCACTTCACTCATGCAAACTTCAGTCTGGGTCCGGGGTTGTTAACAAGTACACTGCGAAGGAAGCGAGCCAGTGTTCACCTTCATAGTTCCCGCTCGCAACATGAATCAGCGTGGCCTCAGCATGTCGCGTTGCTGACCCAACAAGAACGCGACGGGCAGGGTCTGTCGGTGGCAAGGTCGAAGCTATACTCCGCATACACCATGCACGGCTTAAATTGAGGCCGTCTAAGTGAACAATCTTCGGATCAGATCGATCTGAGACCACTGCAGGATTGAGTAAATTCTTTGGTTGTCCTTGGGCGATTCCTGGCAAAAATCGGTGGAACCACCGCCTAAACTCTGCTGGCTTCAAAACGCGCCTCATCAAGTCAGCCTCAACTAACGCACCCGATAAAAAATCGTCGCCGCCAGGCTCCCACGCTGCGGGATAATTTACGTCCGACAGGTAATATCTTCGGCTGCTCTCGACGATTCGCGCCTTGAGTTTATTGAGTGCTTGCTGTCTCTCGGGGTTAGTGCTCGTAACTGAATTCGCATAGTCTAACGCGAACGAAAGCCCGAAAGCAGAGTTGAAGTGTGTCCCGACACGAATCGGATAAGTTTGCTTCCCGAAAAAATCAACATACTTTTCGACAATCGTGTCGGCCAGTGGCTGCACTATCTTGAACCACTTTTGCGCATCCACGTCATTCCATAAGTAGAGCTCCTCATGAAGTTTCAGAAGCCAGCCCCACCCATATGGGCGCTCGTACGACTGCCTCCCCGACATCTTGAAATAGTCGTTTTCAGCTTTGATGTTTTCTTCCGTCAGGTTCGCGCTCAACGTCTCGCGTATGGTGCGCGCTTCGGGCAGTTCAGGATAAAGACGTAGCAGGTGTGCAAGTAACCAATGGCCGTGCACACTAGAATGCCAGTCGAAGCACCCATAAAAGGCTGGATGGAGCGCCTTCGGCGCTCTCACCTGACTTTCATCACTCATGACATGGTCTATCTTGTTTGGGTATTCCTTCCGAGCACACTTGAGCGCAAGTTGAGCGAAATGCGACGCCTGTTCCTGATTGAGCACGAACCTTTTGTTGTTAGAGCG
>DATEDU010000051.1:0-16167 GCA_035281525.1 Pyrinomonadaceae bacterium
TCGCCTTTTGCCAACGTATCGCGCAGATGTCGAGCGTCAGGCGCAAATTCAATGTAGAGTTCGCCCTCACTCAGTGTGGCCTGGCGCGCGCCTTCTAGTGCGGTGACTAAAAACATCTTGCGGCGACTTTCCAACCCGGCCTTGAGTCTCTCGATTTCTGGACGGCTTTCAACGCGTGCTGGTTCCATCTCAACAGCGAGAGCAGGGCGCGCGGCCGTGGCGGTGGAAGCGGCGGACGAAACGGACGGCGTGGATTGGATTGACGATCCCGTCACAGACGTGGACGACATCGATTGCGAAGCAGAAGTTGCGGACGTCTTAGGTGACGTCGATGACCTAATCGGGGCGGCGCTTCCGGCTGGCGTTGATTTCTCCAACCGCTCGAGGCGCTCCAACAACTGACTCAACGGCGCGAGTCGCTGCATTTCCATCAACTTGACCAGCCCAATTTCCACTTGATACCGAGGATGGGCAGCAGTCTTAAGATTTGTTTCCGTTTCCGCCAGCGAATGGAAAAAGCGCACCAGGTCGGATTCAGAGAATAGCGCAGCCTGTCTCTTAAGCTCATCTACATCGCACACCGCCGACTCCAAAAGCTCAGCGCTTCCTGCTACTTTGGTCACTAATAAATCGCGCAGATGGGCCAGCACATCGCGGCAAAAATTCCTCAAATCGTGGCCTCGCATGACGACTTCTTCAACGACGGCGAGGGCCTCCGCGGGTTTATTCTCGGCGATTCCATTCATGACTCGAATCAGAATGTCCGCGCCGGCGACGCCCAGCGCCATCTCGACTTCTTCCTTTTTGATAGTCGTGCCGGCAAAACTAATGACCTGATCGAAAGCCGACTGTGCGTCACGCATCGAGCCTTCGCCGGCTCGTGCCAGCTCGCGCAAAGCATCTTCCGGGATCGAAATCTTTTCAGCCTGAGCGATCAGACGGAGCCGCTCGAGAATCTTCGCGTTCGCTATGGTTCGAAATTCAAACTGCTGGCAACGCGACATAATCGTTTCCGGCACCTTGTGCCGTTCAGTCGTAGCCATGATGAAGACTACGCGTGAAGGCGGCTCTTCAATTGTTTTCAAGAGCGCATTGAAAGCGGCGCCGGACAGCATATGAACTTCGTCGATGATGAACACCTTGAAACGATCGCGCGCCGGTGCGATGGCGACGCTACCGATGATCGCCTCGCGCACATTGTCGACGCCGGTGTTTGAAGCAGCGTCGATTTCCTGCACGTCGATTGAACGGCTTTCGGTTATCTCTCTACATGAAGCACAAGCCGTCGGGTCGTCTGAGCGGCAAGGGGTCGGAGTGGGTCGTGGTGATTTATGACAATTCAGTGCCTTGGCTAAGAGTCGAGCCGTGGTCGTCTTGCCGACTCCACGCGCGCCAGAGAAGAGGTAAGCATGGTGCAGCCGATCGTGTTCGATGGCGTTCTTGAGCGTGCGTGTGATGGGCTCCTGGCCCGTGACTTCCTCGAAACTCTGCGGGCGCCATTTGCGTGCGATTACTTGATAGGTCATGAGAGGACGGTAAATAGTAAATCGTAAATAGTAAATGGTACATAGTGAATGGACAATCGAGTCCAATCACGGCTGTTCACTATTTACTATTTACCATTTACTATTTACGAGATAGTGAATGGACAATCGGTCCGATCGCGACTGTTCACCATTTACTATTTACGATTTACCATTTACCAGGTTGGCCAGACTCCGGACTTACCCGCAACACACGCGCGCTTGGCTACCGTTGCTCCGTTCCCGGCCTGGCGGGGTTCACCAGCGCTACGTTGTGCGGAGCCCGAAGTCTGATAACTCGAATCATTGCCAAATGCCAATTGCCGATTGCCAATTGGAGTGGTGCTTTTGGCTGCTCAAAGATTCAATGTCAATAATAAAGATCAAATCGGCAATCGGCAATCGGCAATGACATCAATCGGCAATTGGCAATGTTCAAACATGTGTTTTGCGATGCGCCAGTATCCGCAGCAACCCGTTAATCGCAAGGTGCAAAATTATATAAGCGATGATGGCGACGATGATCGGAAGCAACAAAGTGTGCCCCTGATCCGTGCTGGGGCTCGCAACTATTCCTCGAAACGGCGCATAGAACGGGTTCGTCACGGCGACAATAAACTGCACGAAGCCCGCGCTGCTGCGAGCAGCGAGCAACGCCAACAGAAACCTCATTCCGAGCAGCGCATAAAGAATATAAAAGATGTAATCGACGACTTGAGAAACGCGCGCCACGCCTCGCCCGCGTTCAATCTCGCGCTCGGTGTCTACTACCTCGTCGACGGCTTTAGACCTAAACTGTCCCGCCACCTCGTCGATCTTGCGGGCTTCGCCCGCCGGCGGCTGCGCACTCGCGCGGCCCGCTATGTCGGCATTCACGTCAGCTTCGACTTGTGATTTGACGCTCTCGTGTTGAGTTGAGCGTCGGGCCTCATCAGCCGCAAGTTTGTTGTCTTCCATAGCAAAATTTCGGATTTCGAATTTCGGATGCGGAATTAAAAACCTAATAATTCATGCGACGCAGTCACCAAAGCATAGCGTATCCGTGCTGGTCTCGTCACGTCATCGCGCCGCCAACCTTAACGTCAGTTTGGTTTCCTAACCGTAAGAAGCAAACGTTTTATAATCGCGGCCAGAAAAACTGGAATAAATTGTTGACGCTTCCAGAAAAATTTGACAATCTAACGGTGTAGGGCCGCTTACAAGGTCGCCGGCCTCCATTCTTACTTGCCCGCGTAGAACTCAGCATTCTCAACGGAAATCGTTAAGAATCAGCAAAATGACAGAAGGAGTTGAAGACATTTCTGTACCGAGTGTCTCTGTAACTGAAGAATCAGATTACGTATGGCTAATGGATCTTTGGCAAGGATCTCAGGCCGAAGCTGCGAAGTTGAGCGGTATAGCTGCCGAAGCCATTGAGACCTGGCTTTTGAACCTAACTGCTATTTCTGAGGACGATCCGCTACACGTCCGTGAGGCCAAGGATCTGGCTCGGAGATATCGCTATCCGTATATCGATCTCTTATCTCCTTCCTCCAAGTTGCCCATTCAAGATGGGTTGATGAATGAGATTCCGGTCGACTTAATGCTCCGTTTTCAATTCGTTCCGTTGCGCCGGGATGAGAACCGACTTCACGTGGCAATCGCCGACCCCACCGATCTTGAGAGACTTGATGAGTTGGGGCAGGCCTTGAGAACTCGGATTGCGCCGTACGTGAGTACAGCGAGCGCGATTCAAACTCTTCTATCGCGAGGGGATTCGACGCAACGAGTGCTTTCTGAAGCAGCATCAAGTTTTCGAATCTCGTTGGTTAAAGAAACAGAACATGGAGAAGAGGTGCTCAACCTGGATCGGCTAGCGACAGATGCCGAGATGTCCCCCATCATCAAATTGGTTGACACCATCCTTTTCAACGCTCTCGAATCTCGCGCTTCAGACATTCACATCGAAACGGGTGATACTGCAGTTTTTGTAAAGTTTCGCATCGATGGCGCCTTGTACGAAAAAGTCGGTCCGATTGATCGGGCTCATCATGAGCGACTGATCTCTCGCATTAAGGTCATGTCAGAACTCGACATTGCCGAACGTCGCGTGCCTCAGGACGGTCGTTTTCGTGTTCGATATGAGGGACGTAATGTTGACTTTCGCATTTCCATTATGCCGACTGCTTATGGCGAAGATGCTGTAATTCGCATTCTGGACAAGGAGCAAATCAATGAAGAGTTCAGGAATCTGCGACTGGATGTCATTGGCTTTTCGGAGGACGAATTATCAGACTTTCGCCGGTATATTTCCGAGCCTTATGGGATGGTGCTTGTAACCGGCCCAACTGGATCAGGCAAAACAACGACCCTGTATGCCGCTCTGAACGAAATCAAGAATACCGAAGACAAGATTATTACCATCGAAGATCCCATCGAGTATCAATTGCAGGGAATCACACAAATACCGGTGAATGAGAAAAAGGGACTGACCTTTGCACTAGGATTACGTTCGATCCTGCGCCATGACCCAGACAAGATAATGATCGGAGAGATCCGCGATCCTGAAACAGCACAGATCGCCATTCAGTCGGCGCTCACAGGCCACCTTGTTTTTACTACGGTACACGCCAACAACGTGATCGATGTCATTGGACGATTTCTAAACATGGGGGTAGAGCCATACAACTTCGTTTCGTCACTGAATTGTGTCCTGGCGCAACGGCTGGTACGCCTGATCTGCTCTGTTTGCAAACGACCTCATAGTTATTCTGACGAAGAACTTATTCAGGCGGGGCTGCGGTCTAAAGAAGATCGCGACCGGCTTTTCTATGCTGGTGCTGGCTGTGACCACTGCAGCTACACGGGTTATCGAGGTCGTACGGCAATTCATGAGTTGCTAGGTGTCACTGATGGGGTCCGAAATCTGATCATAGATCGACGGCCAGCTTCGGAAATACGCAGGGTGGCTCAGGCGGAAGGGTTAAAGAGTCTCCGTGCCTCGGCACTGCGAAAGCTCTTTTATGGCCTTACTACAGTGCAAGAAATTAGAAGGGTGACATTTGCAGAAGAGACTAAATAGTTAAGTGATCGTGACAAACCCAGGAGTGAACTAATGGAAGAACGAAGACAATCGAAGCGACTCAAGTCCCACCTACACGTTCAGTGGGAAACAGACTCAAGTGTTCGAGAGGCAACCATCACGAACTATAGCGTTCATGGATGTTTCGTGCAGGACGAAGTCGAAGAGCCAGGCAATAAACCTGTAAAGCTCACGGTCCAGTTACCCAACGGAACTACCATACAGCTATGGGGAGTCGTGGCTTTCCACCTTCCCACCTTGGGCTTTGGGTTACATTTTAAGCCCCGTTCGCGCTCGGGGCAGGATCGATTAACGTTTGATACTTGGCGAAATTACATGGAGGAGCAGAGAGTTCGTGACTCGGTCATAGGCGAGCCCTCAATTGTTACAGCAGCGTAGAGAAATTTCGGATTTCGAATTTCGGATTGCGGAATTAAGAAAGCTCGGAGTGCGTATTGGCTCCTAACTCCGAAACTCGCAATTCGAAATTCGAAATTCTTGTGGCGGAGAGGGTGGGATTCGAACCCACGGTACGGTTCCCCGTACACAGCATTTCCAGTGCTGCCAATTCAGCCACTCTTGCACCTCTCCGGAAAAATTTCGGATTTCGAATTTCGGATTGCGGAATTACCCCCCCCACACCCTCACGTCTTTTAAATTCGAAATCCGCAATCCGCAATTCAAAATTCTTATGGCGGAGAGGGTGGGATTCGAACCCACGGTGGGCGTAAACCCACTCCGGTTTTCGAGACCGGTGCACTAATCCACTATGCGACCTCTCCGCGACCTAAAAAACTTCTGCATCAGCTCGCGGCACTCATCCTCCAGAACCCCCGTCGTCACTTCGACACGATGATTCAAAAACTCACTATCACAGATGCCAAAACGAGACCTCACGGCGCCTGCTCGCTCGTCGGGCGCGCCATAAACCAGTCGTTGAATCCTCGCCTGGATGAGTGCTCCCGCGCACATCGCGCATGGCTCAATCGTCGAGTAAACGATCGCTTCCGTCAGCCGATAATTCCCCAACGCCTGTGCCGCTTCGCGAAGCGCGATAATTTCAGCGTGGGCAGTCGGGTCGACGTCCGTTCGCGTCCTGTTGCCCGCGTTGGCCAGCAGTGTGTCTCCCTTCACGACGCAAGTCCCGACGGGAATTTCCCCACGCGCTTCTGCCTCTTGGGCTGCGGCAATCGCCAGCCGCATCCAATGCGCGTCTCTTTCTCTTTCTCCCGGGAGCATTATGAAAGGAGTCTAACAATCAAACAGCGCAAACTCTGAACTATAGGTGTCACACTCAAATACTGTCAAACGGGTGTCGCCTTCCGAGTTCCGAGTTAAGGTAACGCGAAAGTCGAAACTCGAAACTCTAAACTCGAAACTCACCCATTTCAACCTCAAATTCCCCGCACTTTTGAAAACTTCACTACGAGTGCATGTTGAGCGCGTGCTATTATGACAAACGAAGTCCGGATGGGCGCTCTCTCCCTTCGCGACCACCTGTTCGAGCCATCGATGACCACCGAAGCACAGGAAACAGTAAGCGGCCCGTTAAAAGCGGACCGCGTAAGCGGCCCATTAAAAACGGATCGCGTCAGCGGCCCATTGAAAGCGGATCGGGTAACTGGGAGACTGCGTCCGCCCGTGCCCGCAGAACCGCCATTGGCCGACAAATCCGGCCAGACTCCTATCAGCCTGATGCGTCGCATGACGGCAGGCGAGTTCAACACCGCGATGATTCACTTCTACCGCGGTGAAGTACAAAGATCGAACACGTGGCGCAATCGGCTGGACACGACGACGAACTGGGCAGTGTTAACCGCAGGCGCCACGTTGTCATTCGTTTTTAGCTCCAATAGCAATCCCCATTTCGTGATCCCGATCAACTCCATTCTGGTAGCTATTTTTCTGCTGATGGAAGCGCGCCGTTACCGGTACTACGAGATCTGGTCCAGCCGCGTACGAGTGATGGAGACGGGTTATTTCGCTCAATTGCTGGCGCCAGAAAATATGCCGTCTGATGAAGCATGGGCACAACACCTGGCCGCGGATCTGATCACTCCCCACTTCACGATTAGTGAATTTGAGGCAATCGGTCGGAGGCTGCGTCGAAACTATTTGTGGATCTTCGCGCTGCTCGCGCTAGCGTGGAATCTCAAGGTGTACCTGCACCCGTTTCCGGCAGCAAATTTCAACGTCTTCATTGCTCGAGCCCAGGTCGGGATCGTTCCAGGCTGGATAGTATTTGTCGTCGGCGTCTTATTCAACGCGGCGATAGCAATATTTGCGATTGGTACCGTCAGGCTGCGTGAAGCAACGGGTGAAGTCTTGCCACAACATGAGTTTTCACTCCGGCCGCTGCAGACGATGAGGCGTTGGACCAAAGCAGCAACCGGCACCGGACGCACTGCGCTGCGTGCCCGACGTGCGCGCCAACGCGTGCGCAGCAGCGTCGCTGCCACCGGAGAGTTCAAGAAGATCGATATTTCAGAAACGCCTGACAGAGGCTCGAGAAGGTTAGACATCAGCGACACGCAGCGCGGAGAGCCCGCGGAAACACTAACCAGGGGCTGAAGTAATTCTTCGTGTCTTCGTTTCGTGTGGTTTCGTGGATAGATTTGTGCCTAGAGAATAGCTCAATCCACGAAATCACACGAAAGAAGAATACGAAAACACACGAAAGAGGGCTCTACATCGCACTTATATGCTCGAACTCAACGGGCAACGACTCAGTCTGCAACAAATCGCAGACGTAGCCACTGGCCGTGAACATGTGACGCTTGGCGCCGAAGCTCGCCGGCGTGTTGAGGAGTCGCGTCGCGTCGTCGAACAAATAGTTTCTGAAGGCCGCACGGTT
This sequence comes from Pyrinomonadaceae bacterium, assembly GCA_035281525.1. Taxonomy (GTDB): domain Bacteria; phylum Acidobacteriota; class Blastocatellia; order Pyrinomonadales; family Pyrinomonadaceae; genus PSRF01. The sequence continues at coordinate 7,439 of DATEDU010000051.1, forward strand.
TATGGCGTCAATACCGGCTTTGGCAAACTCTCGGACGTTCGCATAGACCTCTCTGCGCTGCGGGATCTTCAGCTCAACCTGGTGCGAAGTCATGCATGTGGCTTGGGGCCACCGCTTTCGCAAGTTGAATCGCGGGCAATGCTGCTGCTGCGCGCGAATGTACTTGCGTGCGGCTACAGCGGCGCACGGCCAATTTTGATCGAGCGACTAATCGAGCTTCTTGAACGCGGAGTAACTCCGGTCATTCCCGAAAAGGGTTCCGTCGGCGCAAGTGGCGACCTGGCACCTCTCTCGCATCTCGCACTTACCGTAATCGGTGAAGGTGAAGCATTCTATCGAAACGAACGTTTAGCAAGCTCCGATGCTTTACAACAGGCAAACCTCGAACGCCTGGAGCTTGAAGTGAAGGAAGGCCTCGCTCTTTTGAATGGAACGCAGGCCATGGCTGCAGTTGGAGGCCTTGCTCTTCATCGCGCACAGAGACTCGCGCGAATCGCAGATGTTGCCGGCGCGATGAGCCTGGAAGCACTACGCGGGACGCCGGTCGCTTTTGACGAACGGATTCATCGAGCTCGCCCGCACCCACACCAGTCAGACGTAGCAGCTCACTTGCGCGAGTTAATGCGCGACAGTCAAATCCGCACATCACATTTAGAGAATGATCCACGAGTCCAGGACGCGTACAGTTTGCGTTGCATGCCGCAGGTGCACGGCGCCGTGCGGGCAGCACTCGATCACGTCCGTGAAATAGTCGAAATCGAGACAGGCAGCGCTACTGACAATCCGTTGGTCTTTTCTGAAACTGGAGAAGTACTGTCAGGCGGTAACTTCCACGGTGCGCCTTTGGCGCTGGGTTTTGACTACGCGGCTATTGCGCTGACGGACCTGATGAGTATTAGTGAGCGTCGTGTGGACCATTTGGTGAACCCAAACATCAATGAGGATCTACCAGCATTCCTAACCTCTTCGCCCGGCGAATCTTCAGGATTCATGATGCTTCAGGTCACTGCCGTCGCACTTTTGAACGAAGCCAAAATACTTGCTCATCCGGCCAGTATTGATAATGTTCCTACGGACGGAGGAAAAGAGGACCACGTTTCAATGGGAATGACTGCAGCGACAAAACTTCGTGCCGTGGTTGATAACGCCGAGCTGCTGGCTGGAATTGAGTTGATAACGGCGGCGGAGGCACTCGAGTATCGAGCTCCACTTGCTCCGGGTCGAGGCGTCAAGCAGGCTTATGACGTGGTTCGATCGCACGTACCTCGGCTCACCGCCGATCGGTCGATGTCGCTCGATATTCAAAAGATAGTTGCGGCAATTCGCGCAGATGAATTTGATATGTAACACTTGATCCAAACTGGGAGGGAACAATAGATGTCGGACGCTTTTGAGGATCGCAGGAAAGGCCTGGAAGAGGAGTACTTTCATCGCAAGAACAAAGAAGCACTTGAGAAGATGCGTGCTCAAATGACTGTCTCTGAGGAGGCGAAGGCAGCGGGTACTTCGTCGATGAAATGTCCGAGGTGCGATGGGACGTTACAAGTAACGTCATTTGAAGGAGTGGAAATTGACACTTGCGACAAGTGTGGAGGCGTCTGGCTGGACTCGGGAGAGTTGGAGCAGTTGACGAAGCGCGAAAGCGGTTGGTTTAACAGGTTGTGGGGTAGCCGGACTTAAGAATTGAAGGCATCCGAGACGTATGTCGCAGAGAACGATTCGTGCCCCGCAAGGCAATGCGCTCAGTTGTAAGGGGTGGCATCAGGAGGCGGCGCTACGCTGCCTAATGAACAATCTCGATCCGGATGTTGCAGAGCGACCCGAGGAACTTATCGTCTACGGAGGAGCTGGTAAGGCAGCGCGGAATTGGAACGCTTTCGACGCCATAGTAAACGCACTTCGCGGACTCGAAAACGACGAGACGCTTCTCGTCCAATCAGGCAAGCCAGTTGGAGTCTTTCGAACGCATGAATATGCTCCGCGAGTTCTAATTGCGAACTCGAATCTCGTAGGCGCCTGGGCCAACTGGGAGCAGTTTTACGAACTCGAGCGGCGCGGCTTGATGATGTATGGCCAGATGACGGCCGGCAGTTGGATCTACATCGGAACGCAGGGAATTGTTCAGGGAACATTCGAGACATTCGCCGCGATGGGGGACAGGCACTTTGGCGGCGACCTTTCTGGAAAGCTGGTCGTCTCTGGCGGCATGGGTGGCATGGGTGGCGCTCAGCCGCTCGCGGCGACGCTGAATGGAGCTGTCTTTCTTGGCATTGATGTCGACCGGGCTCGGATCGAACGGCGTGTAAACACCGGGTACTGCGATCGAATTGCACTGAACCTCGACGAAGCTCTCGAAATCTGTGAAGACGCTCGGATCCAAAACCGCGCGATGTCTGTGGGTTTGGTTGGAAACTGCGCCGAAGTCCTTCCGGAGATAGTCCGGCGTGGAATCAAGGTTGATGCTGTAACAGATCAAACAAGCGCGCACGATCCTTTAAATGGATACGTTCCCGCAGGCTTAACTCTCGATGCCGCCCGCGATCTTCGCGAAGCACGCCCGGACGAGTACATCGAGCGCTCATTGCAATCAATGGCGCAACATGTCGATGCGATGCTCGCTTTAAAACGTGCGGGCTCGATAGCGTTTGACTATGGCAACAATATCCGCAAGCACGCGTTCGATGCCGGCTGCAAAGATGCGTTCGAAATTCCGGGTTTTGTGCCTGAATACATTCGTCCACTCTTTTGTGAAGGCAAAGGCCCGTTTCGTTGGGTAGCGCTGTCAGGCGATAAGAGCGATATACAAAAGACCGACGATCTTGCGCTCGAGTTGTTCCCTGAAGATCGAACTCTCAATCGATGGTTGCGGCTGGCGCGCGACCGAGTTCAGTTTCAAGGATTGCCTGCGCGCATCTGCTGGTTGGGCTACGGAGAGCGAGCAGAGATGGGAGAGGCCATCAACGAAATGGTCCGGCGGGGCGACCTACAGGCCCCGATAGCCATCGGCCGCGATCATCTTGATACCGGTTCTGTTGCTTCACCGTTTCGGGAAACTGAAGCTATGAAGGATGGCTCCGATGCCGTAGCCGATTGGCCCATCCTCAATGCGCTTTTGAATACCGCGAGTGGCGCCAGTTGGGTGTCGTTTCATCACGGCGGAGGTGTGGGTATTGGGTACTCTCTTCACGCCGGACAAGTATCAGTCGCCGACGGGACGGATGACGCAGCCGAACGACTCAACAGAGTGCTCACCAACGATCCGGGAATCGGAGTCGCGCGCCACGTCGACGCAGGCTACGAAGAAGCAGAAACCACCGCGCGTAGCAAAGGCATTCAGATTCCACTACTCACGTAAAACTCGCATCATTGCCTCGTGTATCAACCCATTGCTCGCCAGCACTTTCGGTGTGTAGATATCCAACCGGTCTCCCTCGTAATCCGTAACGCGACCTCCAGCCTCCTCAATCAATAAAACGCCAGCCGCCACATCCCATGCGTTAAGACCATCTTCCCAAAATCCGTCGAAGCGCCCGCAAGCAACATAGGCCAAGTCGAGCGCGGCAGATCCATCGCGGCGTACAGCTTGTGCTTGCATCGTAAAGTTCGTGAAGTCGCGAGCGAAATTCGGTCGTTCACGGACATTGTAAGGAAAGCCGGTGCACAGCATCGCACGGTTTAAGTCTTCAATCTCTGATACTCGTATCCGCCGATCGTTCATCGTCGCGCCTTGGCCACGTTCCGCTGCGAAGACTTCGTCGCGAGTGGGATCGTAGATCACGCCAATTTCAATTCTGCCGGCGCGCTCGACACCGATGGAGACACAGAAGCAGGGATAACCATGCGAGTAATTGGTAGTGCCATCGAGCGGATCGATAATCCACTTCCATACGCTCTTACCGGGGATCAGCGTAGCCTCGTCCTCAGAGTCGCCCGATTCCTCCGCCAGTATTGCGTGACGCGGAAAGTATGATCGGACGCGTTCGATAATGAATTTCTCCGCGGCGAGGTCGGCTTCAGTTACCAAATCGATGTCGCCTTTATGCGAGACTTGTATTGCGCGACCGAGGCGATCGATCAGAATGGCCCCTGCCTCACGAGCTGTTTGAATGGCGAAATTGAGCAATGAGTTCTCCAGCGAGTTAATGTTTTATTTCGGTGACGCAAGGCGTTGGGCAGCGAGCTTTAGAATGTCGTCAATTTGGCGGTCCCAGTATTGCCAGTTGTGATCGCCGGGAAGTTGGCGGTACTCGTGCGGAATTTTCCGCTCAACAAACAAACCAGCGAGGTCGCGGCTGAACTGAAAGAGAAAATCCTGGATGCCGCAATCAAGGTAGAAGTATGGGAGTGATGAAATACGGTCGGATTGAACTTCGCGAGTGAGCTTAAAGACGTCATTCGATGTCCGCGTCGGAGAATTCAGCGGGCCAAATGCTTTTAAGATTGAGTCGAGGATTGGACCGGGAGTGCGCACTTCTTTTTCAGTCCAGGACGCTGCTCCAAATGCGCCACTCATCGACGCGGCGAACGCAAACTTGTCAGGGTGCTTCAGGCCAAACTTGATCGCTCCGTAGCCTCCCATCGAAAGACCGGCAATCGCGCGCCCCTCTCGTTCCTGGCTCACACGAAATCTCTTTTCAACGTCGGGAATTAATTCCTGAAGAATGTATGATTCATATCTGTCGGTGGGAACGGTGGCGCTGTCGGTGTACCAACCGTTGCCGCCTTCGATCATTACCACGAAGAGATCGTAGCGCGTCGCATAGAGCGCAATACGCGTGCGTTCCATCCAGTCTGAGCTTTGGCCGGTTACACCATGCAGCAAATACATGACAGGGAAACGCTTTTCTCTTTTATCCGGATATTGATATTGAACGGGGTAAAGGATCCGATAATCAATCGAGCGTCCCAACAACGTGCTCTTCAATTCGAATTGAGCAACAGGCGGCTCTTTCTGCCCCCAGGCGGAGCTCGGAAGAAATAACAGGACCAGCAAAGCCAGTCGTCGTATTTTCATAGCATTGGTAGCTCTAGACATTTATAGTCTCCGGTGCTCAGTTTGATCCGCTTTCTTGGAAATCGCTCAGTACCCTAAGCTCAACTAAATATCTTGTCAATTATGACTGCTCCACGAAGGGATTCTCACTATGCGCAAAGCTGGCTCCTTAAAAGTGATTGAAAGGTTCACCTTAACTCTAATAGTTATTGTTGCCTGCGCGATTCCTCTGACGGCGCAAGGCCGCCGCTCAGCCCCGCGATCCCAGACGCCGCAGGGATCATCGGAACAACAGACCGCGCGCCACTTTGAATCGATACGCAAGTCGCCGCCGGAACTTGTAGCTTTTCTGTTGAAGATGCCGAAAGGCGCCGACCTGCACAATCACCTTTCGGGCTCGATCTATGCCGAACGCTACATCGAATGGGCCGCAGCCAACGGTCTTTGTATCAACACTGTCACCATGACCTTGTCGGTACCGCCGGAAGGGACTGCTTGCGATCTCGAGTCGGGTCAGCCACCCGCCAGCGCCGCACTAACTAATTCAGTCCTGTTCCGGCAGATGATCGATGCGTGGTCCATGCGTAACTGGCAGCTGTCGGGGCAAAGCGGTCATGATCACTTCTTCGACGCCTTCTCGCGGTTTGGGCCGGCTACTTACGAGCAGACTGGAAAAATGCTTGCGGAGGCTGTGAAGAGTGCTGCGCGCGGCAAGGTTCTCTACGTCGAGTTGTTATTGACTCCCGACGGCACGCCCACGGGCGTGATGTCCAGCGATCTGGGCAGGGAGGTTGGCTGGGACGGTAACGCCGAAAGCACACTGGCCAAACTTAAGAGTAAAGGCATTGAGAACGCAGCAGCATTGGGAATCAAGAATCTGCAAGACGCTGAAGCAAAGAAGGATCAGTTGTTGAAGTGTGGGACGTCGCAAGCAGATGCCGGATGTTCGGTAACGATTCGGTATGTGGCTCAGGTCTCGCGCAATGGAGCGCTTGGGCCAGTCTTCGCACAAATGGTTACCGGCCTTGCCTTAGCTAACGATCCCACCTCAAAAGTCGTGGGTGTCAATTTAGTCCAGGCTGAGGACGGACTTAACTCCATGAATAACTTTTCGACGCACATGCAGATGTTGAATTCTCTTCGGCCACTTTATCCGCAGGCGCGCGTCACGCTGCATGCCGGTGAACTAGCCTCAGGCTTTGTCCCTCCTGAAGGTTTAACGAGTCACATACGCGAGTCTGTGATGACCGCCCGAGCCGAACGCATCGGTCATGGTGTCGATATCATGCATGAAAACGAACCGTATGATCTGCTGAAGGAAATGGCTCGCCGCAATGTGATGGTAGAGATCTGCCTCTCGAGCAATGACTTGATTCTGGGAGTAAGCGGCGCGCGGCATCCTCTCCTGACTTACATGAAATATGGAGTGCCCGTCGCTTTGGCTACGGACGATGAAGGTGTGGCGCGTTCAGAGATTTCGATGGAGTTCTTAAAAGCTGCGGAGGAGCAGGGGCTTGGATACCTGCAACTGAAAACAATGGCTCGCAATAGTCTTCAGTACGCCTTTATTGCGGGAGAAAGCTTATGGCGCGACGGACGCAAGTTTGTTCCGGTATCTCAGTGTGCTCAACTGAATTCGAGCTCGTGTAAGCAGTTTATCGAGAAGAGTGAGAAGGCAAAGCTGCAGTGGAAGCTTGAAGAAGACTTCAAAGCTTTTGAAAGCGAAGTGATGAAGCGATCTTTGTAACTCCGTTAGGAGTCTGATGTTTATAGACGGCCAAGCCAAAAACACGTTCGCCGTTTGGAGGAGCGGAATGAGTCTAGCCAGACACTTGTCAACATTGAGTTCCGCTCCTCCGAACGGCGCGCCTGTCGATAAACGCGTCGAACTATAAACATATCACCCCTACGGGGTGAGACCGGATTCAATGATACTCGCTAATCGTTGAATTTCGCGGCGAGCACATTCGCGAGACTCCTCACCTTCCTTTGCTTCCGGGTGAAAGAGCGGATGATAGATAACCTCGATCTTTCCCAGGCGCGGAGCATATTTGCCGGCAGGCCATACTCGGTTAGCGCCGCGAATCGTGACCGGCAGAATTGGCACCCTTGCTTCCAACGCTATGCGTACCGCACCAGCCTTGAAACGCGCCATCGATCCGTCTGGTTTACTGCGACCGCCCTCGGGAAAGATCATCAACGCGCCTCCTGAGCGGAGCCATTGTAACGAGCGCCGGATAGCCGCTGGATCACTTCCCTCCAATTGCAACGGCCAGGCACCCAATATCTTCATTGCCGGGCCGACGACCGGCCATCCCATAGCCACACTCCACGCTAAAAAACGCACCGGCCGCCTAACTGGAACCGTAATCAGGAATGGATCAACGTACGATTGATGATTAGCGGCGATGATCAATCCGCCCTTTGCGGGAATATTCTCGACACCGCTAAAGGTGATACCCCAGGCTGCACGTGCCACAAGCTTCACGACCGGACGCATGAGATCAATGCCCCACTGTGGGAGAACAAACCCATTAGTCCGAGCGCCGTTTGTAGATCTTTGGCTTAAGCTGGCTGCAGAATCACGCACTCGTTTTTCCTTCACAGCGGCCATTCGCGATCTATGAACTCCACATTTATTTTTTGAACTCCACCCGGCCCTGTGTTCCGGGAACGTACTACTGCAAATACCACAATGTCAGACTGGGTACTCGTGATCCGAAGAAAGCGACCAATCGGCACCTCACGAGCTGTAAAAAGAGTGGCTCCTTTGCGGCTGATGTTTTCGGAAACTGTACTCTCTGAATATGCGATTTCGCCATTCTCATCGAGAAAGTCCACAAGCATGTCCACGGCAATGTTATGCCGGGTATGCTCGCGAAGATCTTTTCCACTTGCCGAATAAGGTTGAAGCGTCGGCCGTACATCCTGAAGGGCAATAGCTTCAGTAACTGAAGTCGCTATATCGTAACGCCTCGCAGGATCCTCCTCGTAACTCTTTGGCGCACGTTTCCCGACAAAAGCTACTCCTACTTCAAACACCGGCAACTTGCCGCCCTCCGATGGTCGAGGTTTCATGTAGCGCACCAGTCCCCAAATCTTATATTGCTCTTCGACATGATCGAACACCCGAAGCTGCCTCGGCATGGGTATGGTCATGTGAACCAGGCGACCCTTCTCGACAGGACGCTTCAGCGTAAAGCCTGCGCCGAAGGGCGTCACATCTATCAGACGGGTGATCTCAGTCCACTCAAATTCGAGCGTTTCCCGGCATCGAACCCTAACCGGAAGTTTAAGTCCCAGCCGCTCTCGAATACGCTTCTGAAGTACTTTATCAGTCATCCCGAAGCTATTGATTTTATTGGACTTTGTGAGTGTCTCCCCGATTGCCAAAATCGCCCGATCAGGCTAAAATAACGCGTACTTTTGATCCACGTTCCGGGTCGGTCCCGCGGAGTACCTTAAAGCTGAAATCAAGCACTCAACCGACGCTTGTAAACGGCTGCAAAGATCCTGAGCCGGGCTCTTGCTCCGCCTGAACGCGCTGGTGGCGACCGGTCTTACGACCGGCGGATTGTACTGGAAAGGTCAACCGGATGGAAACTTCTGAACGCAATCACATAAATATCGAAGACGAGATGAGACGCTCTTATCTCGACTACGCGATGTCGGTCATCATCGGCCGCGCGCTGCCTGATGTACGGGACGGCCTCAAGCCTGTTCACCGCAGAGTGCT
>DATEDU010000052.1:0-2447 GCA_035281525.1 Pyrinomonadaceae bacterium
AAACGCAGCGAGCACCGACATCATCGCCGCGTTGATGGCGACGCCCGGACGCAACACGATTTCGCCCGCCTTGATCTCGTCTCCCTGCTTCACGATCGATCGCCCGGATTCGACTGCGGCGAGTAATTCGACGACTGTGCCGTCTTTCAGTTCGTGAGTAAGTTCGACCTGTTGCACGCTGTCGGCGCCGGTCGGAACAGGCGCGCCGGTCATGATTCGCACAGCCTCGCCCGCGTTCATTTGCTGATGCCAGCCTTTTCCGGCCGCTGACTCGCCGACGATTCGTAAACTAACCGGCGCGCCGGTTGTGTCAGCGGCGCGCACGGCGTAGCCGTCCATCTGCGAACGGTCGAACGGCGGGAGATCGGAGTCGGCGACGATCTCCTGGGCCAACACACGGCCCAATGCGCCTGGTAGATCAACTTTCTCGGTGCCAAGTGGCTTCGTGTGTTGGCGTACTATTTGAACTGCTTCCGCTACCGAAATCATTTTGTGTTTTTGGTGCCTCTTTGCGGCTAAAAACCGAAAGGCCGGTTTTGGACCGGCCTCTCAAGGTTGGCGGAGACATTCAGCCTCGATTGGTCACCGTCCTCACCCCGGCAACCACATTCACCGTTGAGGGAATTTTAGTCAAAAAGCGCGGCGGGTCAATAGTATTAGGCATTTTAATTGTTGTGTACGCGGGCGAACACAAACAATGCGAAAAACGTTATTGTTTTGTAGTTTCACTTCCTTGTAAGGTCACGTTAGGAGGCAGTGATGCTGGACGAAGACGAGCACGGATGTGGAAGCATTGGCAGGTGGCTGGCGGTCTTGTGCGCCGCGGCGGGTGTCGGAATCGCTTTCCTGATGCTGCGCGCGATGGGCGTTCCCAAATTTGTTGTCCCTCTGAACCCTCCACCGAAAGAAATAATCATCGGGTTAATCGCGCTGTTCGTTGCGGCTGCCTCGCTCGGCAAAAAGGCGGGCATGTATCTCTGCGGTAAGAGTCACAACTGGGCGTTGAATGTAGTCGTGGGTATTGGCGTGGCGTTTGGATCGATAGCGATTGCGGTCGTGACAGGTACATTCGTCGGGTTCATAGGCGAGGCACCCCAGATTCTAAGCAGTGTCGATTTTAATCCCCTAAATGTTCTGATCGGGTTTTTAATCCCGCTGGGTATCGTGTTGTTCTTTGGCGGAGTCCCCGCCGCGTTTCTTGGAATTGTTTACGGGTTACTGGTCCGAAATCGCTTGCGGAAATTAAACCTCTGATGGTTGAATCTCGAACTGACCCGCTATGAAGATGAAGTTTTACAGGATCGCGTTCGTTTTTTGTTTGTTGCTGTGTGGCCATGTCGCGTTGGCCCAGGAGAAAAAGGAACCGGTTCAAGCCGACTGGCTTGCGAAGGACGTCGCACATATTGAGCGCTTCCTGCCGCAGTTGCAACGCGAACCGCTGACGCTGGCGAAACTCGAAACAATCTTCGGCGAAAGACATTTTGATTACACGGATTTAGGTTTTGGCGGACGCACATTCACTTTTTCAAAACCCGGTGGTTACACCTCTTTGAGGGTGAACGGCTTCGCCTTCAACGACACGATCGGAAGATACGAGATCTCTCTCGACTGCTCCAGTTGGGCCAAAATAAGTAGCGTGCTCATTGAGGCATGGAAACGCAGTAGCGACCTGGAATTCAAAGAATGGAAAGAGGGCATCTATTACGAAAGGGAATTTCCGGATGTCATTGCGGAATTCAAGAAGACCATTGGTGCGCAACTCGGTGAGTTGCAGCCCGTGACCGTACCTCGACACCTCAAGGATACGTACGAAGAGTTAGTCGCGCTCGGACGCAATTCGAGAATCGGCTCGGGTCCGTGTGGTTACGGTGGCGTAACGCCCATCGGCAAAACAGCTATCGATACACTCGTCGCGGCGAATCGATTAGACCTGATAGGCAACATACTGAAGGGCTACAACCCCGGCGGACGGATGTACGCCGCACTTGCGCTGATCGCAATGCAACGAAAGGGAATCGAACTCCCACCCGACCTTCGTCAGGCATTGGAAGTCGTTCGCACCATGGACATCCGGCTCGAAACCTGCTCCGGCTGCATAGTTAGCTCCAAAACCCCGAAACTAATCATCGCCGAGTGGCCTTTTTAAGCTGATCGTGAGGCAAAAAAGTTAAGACCTGCCAGACGAGGCAGGTCTTCGATGAATACTCGCTGATTAAGTGGCGGAGCCGACGGGACTCGAACCCGCGACCTCCGACGTGACAGGCCGGCGTTCTAACCAACTGAACTACGACTCCGCAAAAACTAAGGCTTGGTAGGCACGGAGGGATTCGAACCCCCAACCTCTTCCTTGTAAGGGAAGCCGTCTACCATTGACGTACGTGCCTATAAACCAGGATCGCCCTGTCGCGAATCCTGTTCGCACGCAGCAAGCGAGTCGTCATGCTAAG
>DATEDU010000053.1:0-2899 GCA_035281525.1 Pyrinomonadaceae bacterium
AGCGGCGGCGGTGCTATTTCCGGCGGAGTCATGTCGTAAAGACGGCTTAACTCGCCCTCTTCGGCAACGAATAATTCCTGTGTGTTCAGCTTTCCATTGTAGTCCTGCAACGCCTTGCGATAGAGATTTATCTGGAGCAAACAGCTAAGTACGATTAGTACAACGGTCGCGATGGTAACGAACTGAAGCCGTCGCGAGTAGAGGTTGTCGATCAACCCCGCTCTGCATATTTGCCAGATCATGTCTTACTCTCCTATCGACAGAATGAACCGTTACCGGATGTCGTATCGGTAAAGCGCAAGCTGAGCGCCGACAAAACAAATGGCTGAATAGATGATGAGCAGGATCAGATCAACACCGGCAGCCTGTAGGCCGGTCGCGCCGCTCAACCGCTGGTAGTTGAATTGCGGCAACGTTTTTCGTGAGCCGCGCGGCAAAACTCGATTCTCAAAGATAGTATTCGCGTAGTCACGCTTGAACGCGAGCAGATTGGTTCTGGCACGTTCCAATTCTGACAGGCCCGTACCTGAAACATCGCTCACTGCAAACGAGAGGCAAGCAGCCGGCGAAAGACGCGCGATGTTCTTGGTCAGGTTAACCAAACGATTCAAGCGCGCGAGATATTCCTCTTCGATCCTGAAAATAGTGTTCGCGCTATCCCCTTCGCGCTTGATATAGACCTGTGTCCGCTCCTTATCCTGATCCGCTGACAGGCGACTCACGTCCTGTGTCGCGAGGTGGATATTGTGAATGCGTTCCAGCGCTATTTGTTCGTCAACGGATTCCGCCGGAGGAACGTGGACGAACTGTTCTGCGATTACGGGGCTCAGTTGGGGTATCAGGAAAACCAGGAAGGTCCAGATCAAAAGTGACGCGGCCATGCTTGCAGACGAATTATGCACAGTCGCGGAGATCCACAGTCCCAGGCTGATAAAGATCGAGACATAGAGCAACGAAAGCCCGATGTCCCCAGTGATTCGCCACAGTTCCTGCCGGCTGAACGAGACTCTCGGCAGAGCCATAAATATGACGATCATGATCAGCGAGATCAGTAAAAACGGCACTGCGAGGCTTAGAAAAGATCCGATCCACTTGCCCACCAACATGCGATTGCGATCGATCTGGTTAGCGAGAATAAGGCGCAACGTCCCTTTTTCTTTCTCGCCGCAGATAGCATCGAAAGTTATCAGTAACGCAGCAAGGCTGAGGATGATCCGAATAATGTAGAGCAGGTCAGGCGTCGAAATTATGCTGAAAAGTGTGTTGGTCTTCTGCTGGGTCGAGTTTCGTTGAATGCCGCCATTGACCATGCTGACGTCATAGGTGGCGCTTAAAGTGTCGTCGAGTCCTTTCACGAGAATCGAGAGCTGGCTAGGTGGGAGTGTCGCAATGTTCGCAGTGAGAGAAGCACGCTGCGCCTCGTAAAGTGAAAGACGTACGTTGTAGTCGCGATACATAACGATCAGCGATCCGATCATCAACGCGGTGAGCAGTATGATGATCAGGTAGAATCTGAAGCTATACAGATTCTCCATGATCTCCTTTTCTACAATCGTCCGGATCTGCGATTTTGGACGGGCGGTTACGAGAGGCACACCTGGAGTTTCACGTAGGGCTTCAGCACTCATGGTTTACTCCTGACATTGCTAATTAAGGGAAGCAATTGGCCGAGGATGGGAGCCGACCAGTGGGAAGTTGATCGGTTCTCGGACCAACTAGTTTGTTCTGAGCGGGGGCAGCATAAACTTTGTTGGCCCTACTCGCAAGAGCTTTATGCGCAGTGCGAGCTTGTTGCCGGCAAACTTTCCGCTGCGAGTAGCCCAATAACATCGTCCAGAGACGTTGCCAAACCATCCGTACTCCGCGGACGAGTCGAAAGGTAGCGATCAATCTCGATTCTGTCTGTGTCCGCCAATTCTTTCAGGGCGTAATAGAGCAGCCCAGAGAGATAGAACTCGTCGGCATTGTTGAGACCAAACCGGTTCGCTGACATATGTAGATGACTCTCCAGGATATGCCGGCGCGATGTGTCGTCTGTCTCGGCGAGCGAGACGGCGAGAGAGGCCGCGGCGTTGGTCCATAAACCAGCGGTCGTTATCGCGGACGAAATCGACGCTCTTGTTGACGCTATCGCAAGCTCATCAACAAGGAGACGGTTAATTTTAGGTTTCTGCTGTTCGTAAAGTTTTCTCGTGAGAAGCTCGAAATTCGGATTAAAAAGAGAACCCCACCGCATTCCATAACTCAACAATTCGTCCAGTTCTTCGAAGCTGTTAGAAAAACCGATTGCCAGCCTGATTTGATAACGCGCCGTACTGCCCATGTCGGTGGTCCTGCCGCGGGCGCTATTTTGTTTCAAGCTGAGCAGGGCCGCCACAGTGGAAACGACAAAGAAGTCGAGCGAGTGTGGCAACAACCTGGCGCCACCATACCGTTCCGTCTCGGGAACGAATGGCGCCTCGAGCAAACTATTGTTCGGATAAACCTCATCGCCGTCTTCGTGTGAATCGTGTTCGAGTATGACTTTATTGGCCCGGCGAATCTGTGTCTCATTTTTTGTGTTCAGAGAAGGGTAATGTTTTAGAAACTTCTCGACCTCGCGCCTGATCATTTCACGAGTTTGTTCTTCACAATTGGGGGTGGGCAGAATACGCAGGCGCAGGTGTGGGCCGCCGAGCTGGTACCTTACGAAGAAGAATTTCTTAAGCCATCCGAGTTGGTGCAGAGTTCTAACCAAAGGCTCGACGCATTTCAATAGCGGCGTATCGAGATTGTCGTGATAGAAGAGGTGGTACGACTGCCAGCCTCGCTGAAAGTTAAGCATTTTTTTGGCGGTACTTGTTCAATTGCCGCATAAAGCTCATGAAATTGAGTTGCTGCACGGCCACCAGAATCGCCA
>DATEDU010000054.1:0-21859 GCA_035281525.1 Pyrinomonadaceae bacterium
GGGGGCTGGGATGATTCTGCGACACTGGCGCTTCAACAAGGATGGGACCGACATGCGCTTCATCCGTACCCGCGTCAATGATTCCTTGCTGCTGCTGCATCGGCTGCTGTCCAGGAAGCATGCCCACCGCGGAAAGGTCAACACCGCGCCAACCAAGACCCATTCCGCGACCCGGTAACACGCCTATACTGAGTACGGTTCGAGCTATGAGTTCGCTGGCCCGGTCCACGGCACCTCCGTAGCCGGATGGAGACGGCGGAATTTTGGGCGTGAAAAGGGTTTCACAGTCGACTACCACGGGAGTCCCGCCCTGCGCGATCACATTTTCAGCGTGCAGATCGCTGCCGCTGAGCACCCGCATTAATGCCAGTAACTGCCCGATGCCGCGATAGAAGCTAAGCAGCTCCTCGTCTCCTGCCGCGAAGCGATGGGTCACAAATTCAGCCCACCCGTAATCGCCACAATCGACGACTTGGGGAATGCGAACATTCAGCGCGCTGCCATGATCGTTGCCAAGCTCGGCGACGAAGCCGCGTAGTGCGTTGTCGATCGCCAATGAACGCGGTTTGTAAACAACACGCCAGCCCTCACCGCGCACAATCGCCACGGTCTCTCCGCCGCGATGACTGTCACCGGCTTCGAAGCTGAGCTCGTGCAGTTCGCCCGGGTCACCCGCGCACAGACCTTCCAACCGGTGACGGTCCGTGGTCCAACGTTGCGCAAAGCGCAGCGTTGCGACGCACCGCTTCCGCACGATCGTGTCTGCTCGCGATAATACAGAGGGATATTGACTGGCTAAGTCATCCCAGAACGACTGCTGGGACGAAAGCTCGAGGAATTGCTGCCAGCGTTGTTCCGAGTTCTCGCCGCTTAGTCGTCCGGTTACGCGTGCCGCATTGAGCTCCAGCACGAGCAACCGGCTGACTTTACTGTGCAGGACTGTGTAAAGCGATTCCCGCGTTGCATCGGTGATGACGTCACGCTCTCGCGCGCTCAACCCTTCGACGAAAGATAGCTGGGTTGCCAATTCGTCCAGAGCGGGCGAGATCAGGCAACCCAGCGACCTATCGAAGTGACGCCACGTCATTTCAATTTAGCAGCATTGGACGCGCACCGAGCCCGTGCAATACGTGCCACAGGTTATGCCTGGAGTTGCGTTAACGATATCCGCTTCTGCAAACTCCCCAGCGGCAAATAGCGGACCTGCAGGATTATCCTGGTTTCCGTTATCGCGCCACTGTGCAACCAACTCCGCACTATCGGATTTATCATTCATTTTATTTTCCTCCAAGGTAAGTCTCACGTCGCAGTGACGATGAGGTACTGGGACTCAAGGGAGGCGTGCGTGTTTGCTTAGTCGGGATTGGCAGACCGGATTATATCACCAAAGCTGAGTCCAAAAAATATCCAGCGAATTGATAGTTTTCAGGTCGTTTGCACGCCTTACAGGAGCGAGTGGGTTGGGCGGCTGACGATTTTCAGTGGTCCACCAAAACAGACAATCAAACTCAAGCAGGAGAACGAAGATCATGTACGGACTAACTACGATAAAAGGGTTGATTAAACGTGGGGGGCTGGCAGCGTTCGCAATCGCGATTCTGCTCTCCCTGGCCGCCATGCCCGCGCAGGCTCAACTTCAGTTAGAACTAAGCATGAGTTTAAGAAGCGACGTAAACATCTCGCCGGTAGCCGGACAGACGGTGCGCATCCGGATAGAGGTTACTGATGCTTCGAGCGGTTCTCTCAGTCAGCCTTCCGGAGCGCCCGATGTGATGGTCGGCGCAGAAGTGGGCGCTTCCGGGGGGCAGGTGAAGGCATTCAGTGGCTCAACTGGCGCTCTCCTATGGAGTCGTGAGCTTCCCAGTCTCATCGTTGGACTCCACACAATTGACATCAACCGCGATGATCTGCGTGAGGAGGGTGAACCTGACACGGGCCTCATCCAACTCTGGATCGAGGTGGTGATATACCCGTGCTCCGCCAGCCGGCAAGAGGCTGAAGAGTGCGGAGTGCCGGTGTCCCCTCCCACCTTCGACGTGGTGGATAACGACAGCGGCAGAACGACGGCCCGCGGGGCATTCAGCGCGTGGTACTACAGCAATGAAAACATATTCACTAGCAATTTCAATTACAGAGACTTTTGAGGAAAACCTGGCTGATACCGGGCTTTAGCGCCATTACTGCGTCAGTGTGGCGCCCAACGATCCAAACTGTGTGGATTATGAAGCGTACACAGACCTGAACCAGTGCTACAGAGATTGCCGACGTCCAGTGTCCGCCTCCTTCTCCATCTCCTAACTGTAGTACGTTGCCCGGATGGACCAGCTGCATATCAGGCGGCTGCCAGACATCCTGTCAGACGGCAGTCAATACCCAGTGTCAGAATGGTGGGACATGCGTGTGGACGAGTTGCACGCATACAGCGACTGGAATGTGGCTGCATTGTTCCAGCCGCTTTGCCTCAAAGTCAGCAATCGCTGTTGGATCCGTGTCAGTACCACCTGCGGTAGCGGGTGGGTCAACCGTCAGAATTCAAAATCAATGGCAATATCGCATGCTCATCATCGACCCACCCGCTACCGCAGGTGTACTGACATCGATCCAAGGATGACTTCTGACTTTTGAGGCAAGCCAACTTACACCCATGGAATCATGGCGAGTCCGACGCCTCGGTTAACCAGGCCACGTCCATCAAGGGCAGGATGCGAAATCGATGTAACGTGAAGAACAACGTCAGCCCGCCTTGGACGTCGTCGATCCACACGCCGTCCGCGTCTAGTAAGCGGCCCGCTATTGCCAGCATCTCCAGCCCTTCCGATCGCCCACCCTGCCATTCCGCAGTTGTGAGAAGGCCGAGATCATGTTTCTCACCGAATGCTCGCACTTCGTGCAGGCGAGCCTTGGCCCGGTCGCCAACGGCCTCGTTGGCCCATGCCCATAGGAAGGTCCCTTCGCACTTGGACACTGAGCCAACATCACAGAGGTCGGCCACCACCGCGTGATCAGGGAAAAGGAAGGCGATCTGAGCATGGTCCAGGTTCCAGCGATAAGGCCGTCCGTCGAGGTCGAACTTCTCCCTGGACGCACGGTTTCGCGTCTCCATAAGCCGCACGGCCTCCTGACTCCATGCCCCCCAATCTTGCTCTTCTGGTTCCATCACCTCCCTGGAAGTTTCACCCTCCTGTCTTTCACAAGCAATTACAAATAGTCTAATCCAAGAACCATTTGACTTCGAACTGCTTCGTTAAACTTTGAGTAGCTGCCCCCAGACCATCCCGTCTCGTGAACCTCCCGGTTGAATCAATGACTGCCACGTTCACGCCGAAGGTGTCAAACAATACGTTAAAGTCATCGGTCGCCGGGCGAAGCGGCAGAGCTGCAGTGACCAATTTTTTCTTTCTATCGACCCGGATGGTCGAGAAGTAGTTGTAAGCGATGTGCCCAACGCTATCTTTCAAAACGGCTCGGACTCGGCGGCCATCAGCGATACCTTTGATGAGAGTATCGACAGAGCCGTTAACCGGATTACCTTTGTTGTCATGATGGAATGCGAGTTCCAGTGCCATCTGATGCCTCCTTCATACGCGGTGTGAAAATTCTCGGGCCCCAAGGCGACGATTAAAATCACTAATCCAGTGCAGCGCACAACACACCTAAGCCACTGTCACTCACGTCAAACTGACCATGGATAAAACTAATATTGCCACTTGCATCAACGACGTACCTTCCGACCTCTAAGGCAACGGTTCCTTTTCCAGGCACATTGATATTGAAAAATTGACCTACGTGCGTTTCTCTCATCCGTTCAAAATCCACAAAGATTTGTATTACCGAGGGTTCGTCAGCTACCGCTGCTCCAGTCACTGAGTTCGTCAGCGTCCCACGGTACCTTGCCTGAACATTTACACGTGAGGGATCGCCGCCGTCGTTGAAGTAGATCGTCTCGCGTATTGTCCCTTCCCCATCGGCAATGATGTGGAACGAACCACAGTTTCCGACCAATTCATGGTCTACACTGAACGCAAGAGTCTGAGTAATTGGTGGGATTCCATCGTTCGCGTGGTTTGCGAAGCTGTGAACTGGCGCGACAAGGCAAGTCACAACAACCAGAAAACAGATAAATCTCAGATTGCGGTCTCTGTCCATAGATGTCAGTTCTCCTCGTTTGACGATTTGTGTTGCCAGGTGAGACATTGCCGGGATTATTTCTCTGGAGTAGCATTCCCTGGCGCAATCGGCGTTGCTTCGCCGATACCGCACGGTAATCGATTCAGTCACTCGAGTCCTCGGAAAATCCTCGTTCTTTTCTCGGAGTCCCAAGATTTAGGGTTCATGAGCAGCGAAACACAGCATTTCTATTCGTTTGGTGAGTTTCGACTCGACGTCAAGGAAAAACAGCTCCGACGCAACGGTGAGATCCTGCCACTAACGCCAAAGGCTTATGAGGTACTGGTTCTTCTGGTGGAGAACAGCGGCCATTTAATTCCGAAGGAGGTGTTCTTCGAAAAGGTTTGGGCGAATAGCTTTGTCGAGGAGAACAATCTCGCCGATAACGTTTCCACTTTGCGGAAAGTCCTGGGCGACGATCCACGGAAACCCGCTTTCATCGAGACTATACCGCGGCGTGGGTATCGTTTCATTGGACAAGTGAATGGAACGCGGGAAGACAGTGTAATGTTGGTGGCCAAAGAAAATATTCTTCCGGCACGCTCCACGAAACGGTCAGTGGTGATCGCTAGTCTGGCGATCTTAGCGCTGGGATTGGCCTCACTTTTCCTTCGCGGAGACACGGCACCATCAGCAGTCGCGACACCTGAACACGCAGTCCGTTCAATCGCAGTACTACCGTTTAAGCCACTGGTAGTGAACAGCGCGGATGATTATCTGGAGTTTGGACTAGCCGACGCTCTGATTACGAAATTGGGTAACGTGAAGGATCTTTCAGTGCGTCCCACAACTGCGGTGCTCCAATATAATGATCGCGCAGTCTCACCACGTGAGGTAGGCCACGAGCAGCGGGTAGATGCCGTGGTTGCCGGTCAATTTCAAAAGTTCGAAGATCAAATCAGATTGACAGTACAACTCGTTAGAACAAGCGATGGCGCGGTGGTTTGGGCCCAGACTTTTGATGATCACCTGACGAATATTTTTGCAGTTCAGGATTCGATCTCAACTGAAGTTGCGCGAGCGTTGCGCGTTCAGCTCTCGGGCGAAGAACGTCAGCGAATCGCGAAGCGCGACACCGCCAGCTTGAAAGCTTATGAGCACTACTTAAAAGGACGCTACAGCTTTAGCAAATGGACGCTTGAGGGAGTTAATCAAGCCATCGACTACTATCAACTCGCAATTGAAGCAGATCCGAACTATGCCGCACCCGTTGCGGGATTGTCGAAGTGTTATCACGTCCTCGGTACACACTATCTGTCAGCGCAGGAGATGTTTCCGAAGGCGAAGCACTTTGCGCAGAAAGCAGTGGAGATGGATAGGACGCTGGCCGAGGCGTGGTCTTCGCTTGGGTTGGCGAAATTCAATGAGTGGGATTGGTCTGGAGCCGAAAAGGATCTAAAACGATCAGTAGAGGTTAATGTCAACTATGCAGAGGGGTATGAAATCCGCGCCCACATCTTAATGCTGTTTGAACGCATGGAAGATGCGATCAATGAGATGAAGGAGGCTCGTGAAATCGATCCTTTGTCCCCTTCGATTGTTGGCGGTCTTGGAAATATTCTCTACACCGCACGCCGTTATGACGAAGCGATTGAACAATATCGCACTGCACTCGAGTTGTATCCGAACCGGCCCGAGGTCCATACAGGCCTGGCGCTCGCATATGCGAGGCGAGCTCTGCATGCCGAGGCGTTGGCGGAGATTGAAAAGGCTGTGACTCTGTCCGGACAGAAAGATAAACCCTCACTCGATGTTGCGCTTATTTATGCGCTCACAGGCAAATCCGGCGAAGCGCGACAGATGATAGCGAAGATTGAGGCGCTGACCATTTCCCGGACTAAAGGAGCAAGTAGTACGCATGTTGTAGCGCCGCAGAGCGAATACTTCCCACCTTTAGGGCTTGCGCGTGTTTATGCTGCTCTTGGTAACGTCGACAAAGCTTTTCAATGGCTCGAGAAGGCATATCAGGAACACACTGGATCTTTGGCACTGATCAAGGTGAGCCCAGATTATGATGCGCTACGGAGCGATCCCAGATACTCAGATCTCCTCCACCGGATGGGTTTGTAGCACTAGCAATTCCGACATAACTTGGCAAAGCGAAAAGGCCCGCGGCAGTTAGCTCCGGCGACCTTCGTGAATGGTGGCTCCCATAATTTGCTTTTAAGAGTTGTACTCGCCTTCATTCAGTCAGTGTGTCAATATGGGATGGTGGATGAATTAAGTTATGGCTCGTGGCTGGGAAAGCAAGGCGATTGCCGATCAAATCGAGGAAGAGGAATCACGCCAGCAGCAAGCTTCCAAAGTTGAGACCTCACCGGAACAACGAGTGCTGAGGGAGCGACTAGACTCGCTGAAGCTGTCCAGGTCGAGATTGCTTCAACAACTCGAGCGCGCCACACATCCGGCACATCGCCGCGTTCTGCTCAACGGGTTGAAGGCAGTTGAGAAAGAGATCGAAGAAGTTTCTGTCGAAATTCCTTAGCAGGCTTTGCGCAGAAGTAGTTGAGATCCAGCGTAGCCACGACGCAAAGGTGAGGTGTCTGCTCATAGTTCCTCCGATTCGTGCGGAACCCTGCGCAGGGCCTATTCAGCCCATAAGCATTTCGATTTATGACCTCAACCAGAAAATCCAGCAGCCTCGACGTAGTGCCGCTCCTATCATTCCTTCGCGCCTGCTTCCGTCAGCAATCTCACAATTTCTTGATGTCCTTTTGATTTAGCAATCATCATTGGTGTAAATCGGGCTCGTTTCCCATTTACCATCAAATTCGATGGAGCATTCACATTTGCGCCCCTTGAAAGTAATAGCCGCACCATATCCGGGCTATTGCTAAGCGACGCATTAATCAGCGCCGTATAACCTTCACTATCTTCTGCGTTGATATTGGCGCCTCTATCCAGTAGTAGCTTAACGCCATCATAGTTGTGGCCCAGTGCTGTAATGACGATGGGCGGACCCAACCCCTCAACTGTTACGTTTACATCAGCCCCAGATTTGATTGCATCTTGCATTGTCGCAGTATTTCTATTCAGGGCTGCGGCAATAAGTTTCAGATCCGCTCTCTTTACGCAAGCCAGACCGTCTTGCGGGTTTTGAACAACGTCCCTTTGGGCATCGCGACCACAGCTAGTCAACAGTAAAACGGCGAGCGTCAAGACAAACAAACCAACCTTCTTACAGCCCATAATCTTCCTCCTCATATCAATCAATCCGTTGTGCACCTTTAGGTAGTTGCCAACGACGCGCCTAATCAGAAAGACGCTTTTGATAGGACTCGTTTCTTGAACCTTCAATAGTCGCAAGAATAACAATTGTTACGTGAACAAAAGAACCGTTAGTAGTACGACTTTGATATGCCTGCCTCAGCGTGCCTCAGCAAAAAGGCTTGCGCTGACAGCTTCATCAAGTGAAAAATAGTTACGCATGTTTACACAGTTCCGCCTGGCTGCGCGAGGACTCACGGTGGAAGTTCAGTTAGTCAATGAGCGGCTTCTTGGTTAATTTGCAGTGGGCGAGTCGCTGGAGCGCGGCGTTCGGCATCTTCCTGCAAAGCATCAATGAACAAGCTTCGAAACAGAGATCATGTACTCCCGCTCGTTCTACTCTTACTGAGCGTTCTTGGATGCAATCATGCTTCCTGTGAGCGAGACACAACGGTTGCCATTCGTGAGAGCAAGAATCCACCGACATTCTCGCTGTCCGGCAGCGGCCATTTGAATTTCTTTTGGGTATCAGAGGTAGACGCCACGCCACCAATACCTACAGACGCACAAACCATGAATGGCCGCGACAGAATACTTTGGCAGATTTGGCCAAAGGGAATTCAAAGTACGGCTATCTCTGATTTGCCACACATCACCTATGCAAGCGTTCCTCCCGGCTTTACGCAGAAGATCCCAGCCCGAGGAGCGCCAGCCCCACTGGTCGAAGGAAAGATTTACGAAGCGGGCGGCCCGTCATCTGGCGCAAACATGAACGTATTTCGCTTTACCATCAAAGAGGGCAGGGCTATTGAAATGCCGTTACCTGAGGGCCGTTAGCAGACCATCGATCTTCTTTTATGTTGAACTATCTGAATGCGACTCTTGAGGAACTCGATGGTGACGATTGGGGAACGCCGCCTTATGACTCTTCCCTGGTTAAGAATTGTTACCGTTTGCGTCGCGTTCCGCTGAAGGACTTCAGCACTGAAGATTTGCGAATAATGATCGGGCAAGAGATCGGTTTGAAATATCTCCTGCCTATCGCACTTGTTGATTTAGAGAAAGACCCTCTTGCTCAAGGTGATTTTTATCCAGGTGATCTTCTCAAGAACGTGCTTGGGATCAGCCGGGAATTTTGGCGGCAGCATTCTGAGTTAAAGCAGCGAATGGATGCAATCATTGAGAAGGCCAAAGCTAAACTTGAGACTCTTGATGAGAGTGACGAACTTAAAGCAACATTGAAAGCGCACTTAGATTCCTTTTGACCAGCTCACGATTTGTTGCGGTACTCCCGGCAACGCAAGAACGCCTCAGTTGTGCGATCAAGTTCGAACAGACCGGATTCGGTTCCCGGCGCCTTTTTCATTCACACCAGGCTTTAGCCTGGTGTCTTCACGTAACACCATGCAGAAAACCGTTTCAACGGTTTGCCCTTCTTTTCGCCCGGAAACCGTTAAAACGGTTTCTGAAAAATGCCCGCTGCACAGCACCAGGCTAAAGCCTGGTGTGAATGAAAAAGACTTTTGAGGTAAAGCCTCCGAGCGTAGGTAACAACCGAAGCATTACTCAACAACCCACATCAAAAACTTGAGGCCACCCTCGCGGGTAGATTGGTCAGCGAGATCATCTCCGTCTGAGCTTGCATTGGTACTATGTAGCATGCTATATAGACTGCCAATGACCAACGCCAATCTCTCGCTGTCGGCAACCGCGATCCTCCAGGCACTGGCGCACGGCTATCGCTACGGGTTCGACATCATGGACGTGACCGGATTGCCCAGTGGCACGGTTTACCCGGCGTTGCGACGACTGGAGAAGGCTGGTGTCGTCGAATCGAAGTGGGAAGACGAAACCGCCGCGCATAAGGACCAAAGACCGGCGCGCAAGTACTACAAGTTAACGCCAACCGGCAAAGCAGCTCTGTCCGAAGCGATTGGCAGATATCGGCGACTGGAAGGAACGCTGACGAGAAAATCCAAACGCACAACCGCATGAAACTTAGCTTCGACAGCCCGGCCCTGTACCTGCTTTTCATTCGCGCAATGAGTGTGCTGATTCCGTTCCAGTCGCGATTGGATTGGCGCCGAGAGTGGGAAGCCGAAATCATTAATCGCTGGCAGCTGCTCGAGAAACGGAATCGGCTCAACATGAAAAGCAAGCTTGATTTATCGGCAAAGGTGGCAGGGGCAACGCGCGACGTCGCCTCCTTTGAAAACAATAAAACGCGACTGTTTCTCGGTTCCATCAACATCCTGGTTGCGTTGGCACTGGGATTCGGTGCAGTTCAGGAATTTGCGATTGGCGGTATTCGTTACGGCAAGCTCGAACTATTCGTCTTAAGTTCAGCCGCAATCCTGGTCAGCATTCTGTTCATCATTTCAGCGGTTGCCATGTTGCGTGAGTGGACTGCCGCGCGCTCGTTGGTACTCATCACGGGCGTGTCGTCGCTTCTGGTCCACGTGTACGGCGCGCTACCGCCGCATCGGAATATGGGATACCTGGCATTGTTGCTCGGCGCGGGTTACGCCGTCGTGATGATTTTGGTTTACCGAAGAAATGTACCTCGGGATCCGATTAGGTAAATGCCTGATTGAAGCAGCGCACTCAGCAGGAGAATCTGATCATGAAATTCATTTTTCTAATTGTCTTAGTATTGACTGCGGCGCCAATGATCGTTGTCAGTCAAACTGAGCGTACCCACGCAACGGCGGTAGAAGAGGTTCTAAGAACTGAGCGAGAACAGCGTGATGCATATTTGAAAAGAGACATCGCGAAAACTGAGCGGCTGGTTGCGGACGAGTTTATTTTCACATCGGGGCGGGACATCGGCGACAAGACGACGCTATTAGGTTTTATGAAATCGAGCCCGATCGATCCGACTCTTACGCTGACCGCCGAAGACACGCGCGTTAAGATCGATGGCGATACTGCGATCGTTTTCGGCCGGCGCGTTGAAAGGCGGAGACGCGAAGATAACAATCGCGAAGGTGTTGCCTACGCCCGTTACGTGCGGACTTATATAAAGCGACAAGGACGCTGGCAATTGCTCGCTGAACATACCGAAACGATCCCAGCCGAACGCACGGCCACCAAAGTCGACGCGAAAGTTTATGACGATTACGTCGGAGAATATGAAAGTCCGATATTCGACTTTGCGGTGGTCAAAGAGGGAGAACGTCTGATGGCTGTACCCAAAGAACGGTACGCGACACGCACCAGTCAAGGTCGCCCTCCTGGTGAGCTATTACCGGAATCGGAAGCGGAGTTCTTCCTGAAAGGTCGCGATGCGCAGGTAATCTTCATGAGAAATCGAAAGGGAGAGGTAACTCACGCGATTATGCGGATCAATGGGGCTGATATTCGAGCGACGCGTCGGAAATAGTTAATCGATGGAGTTCACGAAGCCATTAATCAAAACGCGGTAATCGCCGCCCGTTTGGTTCATGATCCAGCTTCGGAGGTGTACCCCCGCAACTACTTACATCCGACCGTTTTGATTGAATCAGATCCTATGAGCGATACGGAGGTAAGCCCGCACACAATACCCGTGTCCTGGGTATTGAAGTGGAGGACCATGTCGATGTCTCCATCTCCATCGACATCCTCAAGAGAAAAGTGCACCGGAGCGAATCGGCTGAGAAAGTCCGGCAAGATTGAATTCGATGATTCCACGATCTTCGAAAGCTGGAACATGCAGCGTCTGGACAACGCTTCCATCCAGGACGACGTCACCGATTCCATCCTTAGCACCGAAGGGACCGCCATCTCGGATAATCCCGTCTACAACAGGCTGTCTCGTTGAAGCTGTTGCATCAGGTGCAGTACTGCACAGCAGAAGTGTGACAGCTACAAAAGCCCTCGACCTAAGAATTTCGTGAGTTCTCATTTCAATCCCCCTTGCGTCTGGATGAAGCATCTCATAACTCGGCTTTGCCTCAAAAGTGCGCTGCGCTTCCGTTGACACAGTTCGCACGTTGCGAACATTTTTGCAGCGCGATTAGTGCAAGATGAGTGGCAGAACCTTGTCCAAAACGACCTG
This sequence comes from Pyrinomonadaceae bacterium, assembly GCA_035281525.1. Taxonomy (GTDB): domain Bacteria; phylum Acidobacteriota; class Blastocatellia; order Pyrinomonadales; family Pyrinomonadaceae; genus PSRF01. The sequence goes on from DATEDU010000054.1 coordinate 11,414, forward strand.
CGGCAGGCATCAACGCATTGTCGCAGGGTCGATTTGTAAAAGTCTTGCCAAGAAGCGCATTTGATAGTACGCTCCGCCTGAATCATCTCAGCTTTCCGATTATCGCAGGCCTCATACATACGACACGATGCGAATGAAAGTGGGCGACTGGCGAACCTGAACCAAAAATGGTGTCGCCCTATGGCTCGGCTCAGATGGAGCAGCGCATGCTTTTAATAAAAACTGAAGTCAGACTAAGTCCAATCCACGGCTTAGGTGTGTTTGCCGCTGAGTTTGTTCCGGACGGAACTGTCATCTGGAAATATCTCGACGGCTTCGATCAGCGACTGCCGGAGTCCATTCTAAGCATCCTGTCCGATCCAGCGAAAGAACAATTTCTCAAATACTCGTACGTCGACCCGGCTACGGGTCTGTACGAGTTATGCGCTGACGACGCACGTTTTTTCAATCATTCTGAAAACCCTAATACTGCCGGCCTGCCCACCGGTGAAGACGCCGATATTGCGACTCGAGACATCAACGTCGGAGAAGAATTGACTTGCGATTATCGAACATTCGACCGCGACTGGCGCGATAAGTTGCGCGTCACTTGATCCCGCAGGGTCAAAAATGTCCCGGCGACTATTTTGCCAGAGGTGATTATGCTGCACAGGTTCTGGATTTGGTTGGTAGCTAACCTCGACACGATCGTAAAGTTCACACAACTGATCGGTATTCCGGTCGCCATCATTCTTTACGTCCTCAATAAGCGAAAGGAACGTCGAGACAAGGATTACGGCACGTACGACACGCTGGACGACAAATATATCGACTACCTCAACCTATGTCTGGACTATCCGGATTTGAATGTAGCCGACGCGCCGCGACCCGTCGGCCCTTTGAATGACGATCAACAACATCGCGAGCTGATCATGTTTTCGATTCTGATTTCGATAATGGAGCGAGCTTACCTGATGTACAAAGACCGGTCGTACAAAGTGCGAGTACAACAGTGGGCGGGGTGGGAAGCTTACATCGAACAATGGGGGCAACGCGAGAACTTTAGAACCGCGTTGCCGAGACTCGCTCCGGGTTTTGATGAGCGATTCGTTTCCTATCTTCATACGAAGATCAATTTCGAAGAAGAAGTAGAAGAGACATAGTCTTTCATTGCATATTCACACCACCGTCACTTCAGGAAATCGAAAACGAACCAGTGTTGAACGACGGCTAGCACTTGCCAAATCGTCCATCGATGGACGGGGTGTTTTTTCACTTGGTTTTATCCGCGTGGGAGCACCCGTCATTCAGTGCGGTGGACTAATTCAAGCCGCACACGAGTTGGCGACGGACGTTCGGGCGATGCAGATCGGTCGGGATACCTACCTGGTGGAAGATCCGCAACGGCCGGGCCTCGATGATTTCCTTAATCACAGTTGCAGACCAAATTTGGGCTTTATCGATGGGTCGCTGACGCTGTATGCGCTGTGCGATATACAGGCAGGCGAGGAACTGACCTTTGACTACAGTACTTCGATGGACGAAGCCGGCTGGATGATTCGATGCCGGTGCCGGGCTCCGAATTGCCGCCGCACGGTGTGCAGTTATTCAGAGCTGCCGAAGCGAGATCAAAAGCGGCTGCGTAACATCGCGCTCGCGTATCTGCGCTAAAACTCCCGTTAAGCCGATTCCAACGAGCTTCGTCCGATCTGCTCCCCACAGTGAACAATCTCGCAACTTCTTTGATGCCAACCACTGAAATCCTCAGTCTGTTTCAAATCTTGCGTGCTCAGTAGTTGAATACAAGGCAGAGCTTCCGAATGTCCCAAGACAACAACAGTGGACAATTTCCCAACTTGTTTTTGACGCCACAGACAGAGAGCTCAGTTTCTCCCCGAGTTGCGCAGAAGCCGTATTGCGATTATTGCGTGCCCCTCCGAGAAAAGTAACAAAAACATTGATTTTTCATCTGAGTGGGAATATCCTTCGCCCGTCTCATTAGAATTGGTTGATTCTCACGGGCCTGCTTCCTTGCACCCTCGGTACTGTCAACCATTTCCAATGTTACGGAATCACTCAAGCGGTTAACACAAGCTTACCATCTCAGCGTCGAGATTCTTGAAAGTTGTTATAAGATCCAAGCTCCTGACCACCCCGCGTACGCCATAGCACGCCATCCGTGCTATAGCCCAGCTTCATCAGAGGCGACGCGGCACGTCGACGGACAACTCAAAAGTTGATTCAGGAGACGCCTCATGTCCAACGCAAATCAACCCCACGCCTCTGTAGTAGCGATCCTTGAGGAGTATCTGCGCAGTGCAGGACTGTTCGAGATTATTGCCGAACATCGCCGGCCCCAGGTTTTACGCTGGCACCCAACCTTCACCAAAGATGCGTTCTGGATTTTGGTTTGGCTCGGCATCTTCTGGGTCCCGGAAATTGGCGTGGTTCTGGCATCGAATGGCCGGACGGCAATGATGTTCGCCTTTATCGCGCCGCCCGTGACGCTTGCAGGCTATGGCGTGCTTCTTACCCTGCTTTTCATTGGTTTCGTGTTAACCAATCGTAATCCCTCACTTGCCCTGTCACAGCCAAGCGCCAATGAACCGGCGTATGCGGATTGGCAAAAACATAATGAGAGGGTTGGCCTTATCGGCGTCTTCGCTTTAGTGCTTGGAACTCCACTGCTGCTGGCACTCATGTTGTGGCTCTATATTAATGCAGCCCCGCTGGCTGCTCTTTACCTGGGCATCTATGTCGCCCTGATGCTGTTTACACTGCTGCTTATAGGGGCAAGCGATGCAGTGCTTTTCAGACTTTACGTGGTGAAGGGCTTCTGCTCGATGACGTGGCAAATTGTTCGCGAGATACTGCGTCATCTCCCCTTTATCGCGTCAGTGCTGCTCGTAATTGTCCTCTTCTCTATTTTTTCGACGGAGTTTTGGGAAGCACTTGGTAATCTGAAGACCTCCAATCTTTTCATCTGCATTGCTCTGCTCATAGCTCTGCCGCTGGTCTTCGCCGTGAGTTCAATCCATCGCGAGGCCAAGCAGACCCTCAACTTAAGTGACCGCCGGAATCTCCTACAGAAGGTCGTAATCGAACCGGCGGAAAACAACAAATTCATCAAGGATGCGCTCGACGACGACAGGCTCAAAACCGAGGACTGGGTGAAAGCGAAAAGGGAGCTGGAATGGAGGGCGACAGCGAAGCTCTGTGAGAATATTCAGCCCATTCTTCGTAAGCATGCAACTTGGTGGTTGCGCGTGCTGTTAACCTCGACTGTGCTTTTTCTATTCGTCGCCTTTTTCATTTACTTCTTAGCCTTGTTCTATTTTTTGATCGAACCCGAGATACTCGCTAAGTGGCTGGCTGGAGGTCGGGCTTCGGCACAGATTGAGAGAATAACGATTCCAGTGCCGCTAATCGGCTGGCAGCATGAATGGCCTTCGACGGTTCTATCGATGGCCAAGGTATCGTTACTGCTCTCAGCGTTCATAGCAATGATGTCTACTGTTCACGTTTTGACCGAAGAGAGCGTCAAGACGCGATTCACGGAACAGTTGACTGAGCAGGCGCGTTCCTGGATAGCATTGAGTTGTATCTACCGAAATCTGATTCTTCCCGGATATGAAAGGTGGGGTGCAATCTATCATAAAGGTGTGGCCAGCGTTTCGATCGTGACGCGCAAGCCTGCTGACCTCAGCAGCGTTAAATCCGCTTGTATTGATGTACGCTCCCACTTCAGACAACCAAAGCTCGTATACGTCACCGCATTTGAACAATGCGAGAACGAGACTGCGTACTCCTACGGAATGCAAGCCAATTGTTGGCAGATGATTTTGGACCACGAAACAGACGGGGAAGATCCGGAACAGGTTTTTGCGCTGCCAGAAGCATCTGCCCCAGCAAACAATGGCCGTTTCGGTAACACTCCGCTCGCGGAAGAACTCTCTCAAACTCTGCGTGAACGCATCCCGACAGTGCAACAAATTTACGTATTTGAAGGTAGACGCTTCTTCAATGTGGTAATTCGGGGTGAAAAACTGCCCTCCCGACAGGATTATTTCAATCTCATGCAAAACAGCATAGGTGTGTTCAGCACTCCGGCGCTCAGCCAGCGCACCATCGCGGTTTACGTCTACAACGGCGACACGCAGGAGGAGTTGGCTTTCCTGCTCTACAGTCAACCTATGGATTTCGTTGCGTATCGGCACTCTTTTGATGGTAGAATTCGGTTTCTCAAGAGCCGGAAGCTGTTCCGAGCCTCGGCTTGACCGGGCCTTGTGAAATTTGGGAAAGGCATAGAAATGCGGCTATTTATGGACAAACAAGCACTTGCAAGGATGGATGAACAGGCTGACAAAGCCATCGCCAACCGATCGCTGAGCGCCCTCATGGTGAACATGTTACCGCCGCCGCTGGTTCATCGGGCGCTCGGGAAAGTCGTGTTTGAGATTGGTGAAGACTTATCGGAAATCTATGCTGTTGAGAAAGATACCCCGCTTTTCAAGGACCTGGCGGGAGCCGTGGTTGACGATCTCACTAAAGCTTATAAGTCCCAGCCGGATGAGAACCAGAGTCACTTGGAGCATTTGAAGTACATTCCCGGTGTCAACATCTGGGTGGGGATGATGATGCAATCACATACGGCGACGGCTGTCACGCGCTCGGTCGGCCATGCCTTCAAGCACTATTTCCATGCCCAGGTGGAAAAACGCAATGTCGACCCTCAAGAGGTCGCACAGATCGCCGCCAACTTCTTTCGCGAAACGCTAAGCAGTTGTAGCGAAGATGAGGAAGTCGCTTCAGATCAGGCCAATCCCTAATCTACCTACACACTGTTCAATCCGAAGCGGCCTACCGCCTTTACGTGGGTGTTCTGTGGAAAAGATCGTAGGCCACCAACGCCTGAATCACATAGTCCCGGCAAATAAGGTTCTTTCCGGTTGTGCAAGAGTGGATCTTGATCACTGCTGACTTAAGCCCGTGCGCGGCCGACACAGCAAGATAAAAGTCAAAGGCAGGGTTGATCTTGTTAATCTTGGGTTTCGTCTTCCAATTAATCAGTAACTTGGTGGACAAACCAAAAGCCCTGACACCTTAGATCGAGCTTTCAGTGACCTCACTTCCAACGACTACATTCGGTTCGTAGCTGAAATTAGTTAGTGAGCCAGAAAGACATCCCACGCCCACCGCGTCACCTGAGATTGTTTGGCATCGTCTACCTTCGCGCGGTAGCGGAATCCGTTCCCGTATTGGTCCATCCGTCGTGACTCTTTGTATTTCAGCGAGATCGCTTCGACATTCAATTGAGAAAGAGGATACAACTCATTGGACTCGGAAAAGCCATTGTCATTAGTATCCTGCCACAAGCGTAAGCTGTTGAAGATCGCGTCTCGGCTATCAATCATCTGATCCAGGTTTCCGCCATTGGCAGGTTTGTCATACTCGGCCAATGCCAGGAAGCCGTTCTTTTGGGTTGATGCAGGCTGTGGCGTGAAATTGCCAAACAATTCCGTGCCATTATCGACGATGCCATTCGCGTTGCGATCCAAAACCAGCCAGGCGTCGTCGCCTTGAATCCATGAAAGTTGCAGCGGTCTACCGGTGCCCATTATGTCGAACATCACACCACCGGATAGGCTCGTAAGATCAAAACCATTGCCGAGCGTATCAATCACAATTGGCGACATACAGATGCAGCCCTCGTCTGACCAGTCGGTACCATCGTCGCAGTCGTTGTTGACGCCGTCTTCGCACAAAGGCGCATTGATGTCGCAGAAAGAATAATTGGGTGTGCGTTCCTCTTCCTGGTACACACAACTACTACCGCCCGAACTGCAGGTGTGAGGGGGATCGGGCTCCCAAGTACGTTCCCCACTGTCCTTACAGAAAACCTGGTCCCACTGAAAAAGAGGGACTGCACAGTCTTTCCGTATGCGTTCAGTAACCTTGCTTACGACAAGAATATTAAACCCACCAGTTGATGTCCTCACAGGTGGATAGAAGTCGGGCCAACAATTTGTCGTTTGACTGGTTTCCAGAGGATTACAAGTAACCATAAAGGTGCATTGTCCGGTACCATTGGGACTCAAACTCGCGGTATGTCCGTCAGGCCATGCTATATTCCAATTAGAAGTTTTTGTGAGAGTTTTAGTCTCCAGAGCAGCACAGGCACTATTAGTGGAATCGTTAACCCATGTTCCTGTCGGCGTACAGTCAGCGCTTATGACCCTCACTGTTAACAGAACGGTTATAGTTATAAAGAAAGCGCCGGTGAGAAGCCGTCGATATCTCATATGATGTCCATTTCGAGGAAACTCTTCAGGTGGAAAATCAGAGTTTTGAGAACAGCTTTTGTGCCCGGGCTTTTAACTCCGCAAGTCCCTGTTCCCGGTTCTCAGGAGGCAGCTTCTCCAGGACGTTAAATCTTTGCAGCATCTTTTCTCGTCCCCATTGAAGACCAGCCTTCAACTCGTCCGAGAGCTGGTTATCACTTCGCCAGGTGGGTGATAACTCACTTAAGCTCACAAGCGTTTCAGATTCACTAGTATTTAGCGCAGCCAAAACATCACTCATGGTTGTTTTCAAATCCTTCTGTGACTGCCCTTCTCGTTCCAGAATTCTAAGAGTTCTGAGAATCTGAATTTTTTGGCCCAACCTTTGGTCCTTTATTTGCCGCGCTACTTTGGAGTTTCCATCGTCAGTACCATCGTTCAGCAGAAGGGCAAGAAGATGAATAGTTGGGACTTCTGAACTTGGGGACACGGGATAACTCGTCTCAAAAGTTTCCCCAGGTTCTATACCAAAATGTACTTCTGAATAAGCGAAATCTTCCCTTATTGTTGCCGTACCGCTAATTCTGATTGCAAAGGCAGTTATCGTCTTTTTGTGATTGTTTTGCAGGCGGATTCTTACCTCATTATCCATGAGGTAGGCCTTCAGGACTTCATATCCTTTGGTTTGACTTTTTACAGTAAGTTCTTGAGGCGACGCCGCCGCCCTGGGATTGAATAGTAGCGCACAAGCAAGAAGAGCAATTAGAGCTAAAACGCTGAGAACTGCGAGGTATCGACGTGACATGAGATGAACTCCTAAGAAATTCGGTTACTGCCTAACCGACGTCAACCGATGACATTAGGTAGTAGATCCTTCATATGGCCCTTATACGCTCCTCTTGGACCGGCGTCAACGCTTAACCATTGACTTCCAAACTACTGCACCCGCAAGGAGCCTCCCTCCGAGGATTGAGGTTTGTAGAACAGTGCATGGCTTGGTGATCAGTGATACCTTGGGGTAGAGCATATCCACTCTAGCATCTGATAGGCCCTTTCGGTCAGCACAGATTTGCATTGGATGGCACCCCACAAACTTCGCGAACCTCCTCCGTTGTTGCTGCTCAGAAAACGCGACCAACTCGAACCGAGCTAAGGAAATGTTGGACGGCGCAGCGCAAACCGCTAGGGAACTTAAAAATATTGATACGAAGGAAGAGGAGGAGTTGGAGCCAAAGGTTCTCGACTGGAAGCGAAGGTTTGATCAGCACCAGGCCAACCAATGCACATATCCTAAGGGGCAGCCTGAATCTGTGCCGAATATGATCGGGACGCGAAAGATCTCAATGCTGAACGGGACCGGCTTCAGGCTGTCATTGACGAGAATGATGCACAGCGGAGGATGCTCAAGAATAGACTGAGAATTCTAAGATCTCGCTTAAAAATCACTGCAACTTTGATTTACCAGTGCAGATGCAACGATCTCGGTCCTGAGGAAGCAAAGGCTTGCTGGGATCAATGTTTTGACCGTGCTGACCCGCGCCTCAAGTCGTGCCTCGATATCGATGACTTGGACCTACTTGCTGCGTGTTTGGATGATTTCCTTGATCGCACCATACACTCTCGGACTCCATCGTCATCTCGCAATTTCAAAACACCTACATCACTCAGATCGCGGTCAATGAAAACAACACAGGGCACATCTTGCTCTGAGAGATTTAGCGCTTCCTTCAATTCCTCTGTTTGAGCGGTCATCGAGGCAAAGTGTTCGTCACAAGTGATCTGTAGTGGTTCTGGGCTCGGATGGGTCATATGAGATACCAATCGACTCTTTTGGGTTCGACTCTTCCGTTGTCAGTAGTGAGTCGTATGAATAAGCCGCGCGTGCCAATTGAAAACGAAGCCATCTGCACCCATATGCGTAAAGATGGCTCCCACGCAAATACCTGACTTGCACTGTGAATTCTGTGACGCTACCTTGATCTGATAAAATCGGGATGCGGTGTTAGCCTTTCGTTTTCCTTCCGCCTAAATGGGCGGTTCCATTCCCCCAGTCTGTTTATTCAAGGCACTTGGACGTCTTGAACCACTGCCTCGATGTCATATCCGGTTCGTATAAAATCGGCTTTCCTAAAAGGACTAGCTGTCCTACTCCGCCCCAAAAAACGTGAGGGCCCGGGTCAGTACCACCTGCGGATAGCGGGTGGGTCAACCGTTAGAATTCAAAATCTATAGCAATATCGCATGCTCATCATCGACCCACCCGCTACCGCAGGTGGTACTGACATGGTCCAAGTGCAACTCCTGACTTTGAGGCAAAGCTGCTCTGCGCTCCAATCACTCCGTAGATGGCAAAGGATACAAACAAGATGATGAGTGCTTTTCACATGGGAAACTCTTGTGAGGCTTCGAATCAGTTAATCCCTCGCGGCGTTGTTGAGAGATAGTTCTATACTTCTGTTAGGCCACGCTGTTTATAGAGTTTTCGTAGTGCTATGCCGTATCGTCTAGCACCCTCTTTTTGAGTGATGTTATTAAGGCCTATCTCCGGTTTCTGTAACTCCTCATCACTTTGTGTCGCCTGTATTAGTGTATCTATTTTGCTTAGACTGCTTTGCAAGCCAACTTTTATATTCACTGCTCCCGCTCTAAAGTCTTCTGGCTTTGCCTCAAAAGTCTCTTTCATCACACCAGGCTTTAGCCTGGTGTCTTCACGTAACACTAATGCAGAAAACCGTTTCAACGGTTTGCCCTTCTTGTCGCGCGGAAACCGTTAAAACGGTTTCTGAAAAATGCCCCGCTGCACAGCACCAGGCTAAAGCCTGGTGTGAATGAAAAAGACTTTTTGAGGGCAAAGCCGTCTTTAATCAGCTTTGACCCTTCCACATCAGGCCCCATGCTGGTGCTGTACTCGAATTCCACATAGTCAATGTAGACCTCGATCCGGTTGTTAGCCTGCGGCCGGGCGGCCGCCGAAGCCGATGATGTAGCCATCCGGGTCCTCGACATAGAAGCCCTTCGTTCCCCAGTCGGTCGCCGTGATCGGCTTGATGATCGTCACGCCGTTGGCGACACACTGCTCGTAAAACACCTCGATGCCGTCAACGCCCGCCGAGGCGTCGAGATGATCGTTGTTGCGCCTGTGCTGGCGGTCCGCGTCGTTCTTGGGAGCTTCCTTCAAGTGAAGTTCCAGTCCGTCAAGAACACCGATCGCGTAGAACCCTTCCCATGGCTCCCCGAACGTGAAGCCGATCTTCTGGTAATACGCGATCGAGCGCTCAAGGTCGTCGACAAGGAACTGTGGAGCGAAAGATGTCACACGCGGCTTCATCGTGCTCATAGTCATTGAGCCTCCTTCTTCAGCAGGCTAACGGCCCGCGGGCTAGCTTCGTGCCATGAACATCCATCGATGTCCTTCCAGATCCTCAACTCGATAGCGTCGCGCTGGCGGCCCATCCTCCGGTTCAGACAAGATAACGGCTCCTGCGGCCTTAGCCCGAGCATGGTGCTCATCGACGTCCTCAACAAAGACGAGGACACCATCAATGATCCATGGCAGAGCGGACCATGAGGCGGCTATCTCGCAGTTGTCGCGATGTCGCCTGGGACCTTCATAGTCCGGCGACGGACTGGCCAACATGATCAGTCCATCCCCAATCGACATTTCTCCGTGAGAAAGCCTCCCATCGGAAGACGTGAAGCGGGCTGTCTCCGTGAATCCAAACACTTCGGCGAGCCATTTCAGGGCGGCAATGCCGTCCTCATAGGTCAAGAACGGAACCACGTCCGGCATCTCGTTCTCCTTTCGCCATACCACTACTCACTGCCCGAAATAATGCCACTCCCTCAATCCAGCGGCCCTGAAGCGGCAACTGGACAAATATCGCAAGGAACTATTTCGGCTCGCGGCTAAGAAACGGCCGCTCAAACCAAAGCGCCACCGGAATCAGAAAGACCTGCAAATCAACCCCCAAGTGGCGTTATGAACAGATCTTTTTCGAGTAGATTTTTATATGAGAATGAGTTGTTCGGCGGCGCGTTACTCTTGTTCAGGCTCTTTCTGTTCAGACTCTTGTTCAGAAATCTCAATGAACTTTTTTAATTCCTCGCGGATTGTTGAGATTTCAATCCCGGCTTTCTTAATATCTTCGTCTGACCATTTGTCGTAATTCTCCCAGGCATCTTTCTT
>DATEDU010000055.1:0-3502 GCA_035281525.1 Pyrinomonadaceae bacterium
CTCGCTTTACCTCTCGCGCGATTGGGCTTCCAGGTCACAGGCATAGATATACATGCTCCTTCCATAGAACACGCCAGGCAATTGGGAGCAGGTGTCGCGAACCTGAGCTATATCTGCGGACGAGTCGAAGAACTAAAATCAGCACCCTACGATGTAGTGATTCTCTCAGAAGTTTTGGAACACCTTAGAGAACCGCGCCTCTTGCTTTCGGCGGCAACAGAACACTTGGGTAAGAACGGGATGATCATCGTCACTGTGCCGAATGGCTACGGTGAATTTGAAATTGATTCATGGCTCTTCGGAATGTTTCGTCTACAACGCGTCGTTGATGCTATGGCCAGAAACAGCAATCAAGTCACTGCCGCCACTGACAATCATGAAAGCGGTCACGTGCAGTTCTTTACACGCCGTCAATTGCGACGTCTCTTTGCTGACTGTTCTTTGTCCATTGTTAAGGAAGGTGTCGGAAGTTTCCTTGCCGGGCCATTTATAGGCCACACATTGGCCCGTTCAGATCGCTTTATTGAATGGAATGCGCGCGTGACCGATAAACTGCCACGCGTGTTGGCCAGCGGATGGTATTTCGCGTTGCGTCGTGAGACCGAGAACAATCCGTAGGAGTTCCACGGAGTTGGTGAATGACGACTATCAGATCGGAGAATTGTAATCTGGGGACAACAACCAATCGTCGCGAGCTTGTAACAACCGACCATTCAAGGCCAGCAATCTGTCAGCCAATGCCACCATGCGTCGGTTTGGTATCGCGTAGGGACGCTGTGCTATTACGCTTCGCATTGCTTCGCCCTCATGACCTTGGCCCAACCAGCACGCATACATGATTAGCGCAGCGGCAGTCGAGCGACTCACCCCAGCCTCGCAGTGGATGAGCAGGGAGCCGCTTTCCGACCGAAGCTGCTCGGCTAATTGAACTATTCGTAGCACGTCGTCCTCCGTAGCGCCTTCGTCTGTTACGACATCAGCGATACGTAACCGCAACTTGCGCTCAACCCTCCCGTAACCTTCTGGAAGCGGATCATCCCCGTCGCCGATGGATACGAGGTAAGTAATCTCAGCGCAGCCCTCCGGTTTACAGAGGATCTCACCGGCTTCGAGCCGGCTTACGACTTTAATCTTGATTGCGGGTACAGTCATTGTTTTGCTGTATGCTAGTAAATAACATTTTCTCGCCCATTTCATGGGCTCGCAATGCTTTTGCTCTAGCTCCTGGGGCTTACGCCCCGGCTTTTATGCTTAAGCCTGGTCCACAGGCAAAACCGGACAGAGAACTCATGAAACCCTTTCTCGTTTCCGATCGAAGCCGAATATTCGGCCTTCACTCTCTTGGCTTCGTAGTCGTAACTATCGCTGCCTATTTTTCGGCGGTGGTGACCCTGAGTTATGCGATGAACCGGTTCGGAACCGTGAGGTCCGCCGCGCTGATCGGTTTGGCCGTGGGTTATTTATTAAACGGCATTTTCGGATATGCGTGGGCCAGGAAAGCGAACTCGATCAGCCGGTCGGTCGTTTACGTAGCAACTCAGATCGGCATAGGCGGGACTCTACTCTTCTTAGCTACCTCGCCGGTGATCATGTTTGCGATGCTGCCGGTTGTCGGGCAAGCAGTGGTGCTGTTGCCGCGGCGTTTGATGTTCGCCGCTTGCGGCACAATGTTGGCGGTGCTGGTCGTTCCGCTGTTGATCTTCAGTGGCTGGCGCCCGGCATCTGTCCTGGGAGCTTTCTTTTTGGTCGGGATTCTTTTTGTCGTCGTGATTACGGAACTTGCAGTTAAAGAACAACGTGCGAAGCGTGAAGTCGAACGATTAGTCTCGGAGTTGAAAGACGCGAACGACCAGCTTCGCCAATACGCTGATCAGGTTGAAGAACTTGCCACGCTCAAGGAGCGGAATCGTCTGGCGAGAGAGATTCACGACAGCCTCGGGCACTATCTGACGGTAGTTATCGTGCAAATCGAAGCGGCGATGGCGGTGTTCGAAAAAGATCGCGAGGGTAGTCTTGACGTACTCCGTAAAGCGCAGGGTCTCGCACAGCAAGGCCTCGCAGATGTGCGACGTTCAGTAGTCGCGTTGCGTGCTTCTCCAACTGAAGCGCGTTCGCTTATCGACTCATTGAACGCCTTGATTGACGAGTGCCGCGTATCTGGCCTTCAGACGGAATTTCAACTCGTAGGCACGCCACGCGACTTGTCTCCCTCTGCTGAACTGGCGTTATATCGCGCGGCGCAGGAAGCACTGACAAACGTGCGAAGGCATTCACAGGCGAGCGTAGCCACAGTAACCCTTAACTACTCAACCGACAGTGTTTGGTTGAAGGTTCATGACGACGGCATCGGTGCAACCGAACTGACAAAAGGCTTTGGCCTGGTCGGTATGCACGAGCGAGTGCAAAACCTGGGCGGCGAGGTGAGAATCACCACCGCAGCTAATCAGGGATTCACGTTGGAAGTAAATCTACCGGGATGATTCGAATCTTATTAGCAGATGACCAGTCGCTTTTTCGCGAAGCTCTCAGAATGCTGATTTCTTCGCAGCCGGATCTGGAAGTAGTCGGCGAAGCGGCAAACGGCGAAGAGGCTATAAAGCTAGCCGATTCTCTTCGGCCGAATGTTGTGCTGATGGATCTGCAAATGCCGGTAATGAACGGCGTAGCGGCCACTCGCCAGCTACATTCAACTCAACCAGATTGCCGTGTTATTGCGCTGACTACTTTTGACGCAGACGAGTACGTCTTTGATTGTTTGCGCGCAGGGGCCGTCGGCTATCTGCTAAAAGATGCTCCCTCACAAAACTTGTTCGCGGCAATTCGTGCGGCCGCGCGCGGCGAGTCCTTTTTGCAGCCTTCGGTGACAACGCGCGTGCTGGCAGAATTTACGCGTCTCTCCGATCAGCCGCCGTCGTCATCTACGTTGATCGAGCCGCTGTCGGATCGCGAACAGGAAATCCTGCGGCTGATCGCTAAGGGATCGACGAATCGCGAAATTGCCGAAGCATTATTCATAACCGAAGGCACGGTGAAGAATCACGTTACTAACATTCTCGGCAAACTCGACGTCCGCGATCGAACGCAAGCGGCGCTAAAAGCGCGCGAGCTTGGCTTCTGCTGATCAACCCCACTCCCTACCTGGTCATGCTGAAATCATGACCTGCAACATTACTTTAGACACATCACGTTTCTGCTTTTTGCTGCTATGTATTCGCGTCATGAAAATACAAACTCTCAGGCGAATCGCAGCGTCAATTTTTTCGATCTTGTGCCTTGTCGTGATCACTCAGTTCGACGACGCACGCGTCAATGCACAGCAGCCCGCTCAACAGCCAAGGACCGCTGAGCAGGCTTTCAAAAACATTAAAGTGATCAAGAGTATGCCCGCGGGCCAGTTGCAAGGCGCCATGTCGTTCATTGCGGCGTCGCTAGGGGTTGATTGTTCGTTTTGTCACACCCCGCCGGCAATGGAAAAGGATGACAAGCCCACGAAGGAAACTGC
>DATEDU010000056.1:0-8255 GCA_035281525.1 Pyrinomonadaceae bacterium
CGACTCCGGAGGTGATCTCTTTCTCAGTCGGCAACTCATCCCGCTTGAGCGCGGCCGCGACAACTTGAAAGTTAGCGGCGATTTCACAGGTGAGTGTTTCCTTAACGATTGTCTGTCCGGCAGATTTCGCGCTGCGTTCCAGCGAATCGGCTAGTTGTTTTTTGAAAGCTGCGATGTCGACTGTGGTTGCTGGTTTGCTCATGGCATCTCCTTTTGTGTCTTGGTGGGTGGACGGTGATTGAAAACTTTGACAACGAGCGAGGTGTTTTCGAAAATCACGTCCGGCAGTAATCCTCTTGTTGAGAGGAAACAATGAAACTTCAACGGCAGCGGTAGATTAAGGCGAGGGTTGGGCGTAAGTAATTAGGTTGGGCTGAATTTTCGCTTTCAAGAAATTCATAAAAAACTCAGAACCGGGTGTTGAAGTCATTTCTTCCTAACCCTTTTGCTCTCGCAACCCTTTTGCTATTCTTTTCGCCCGTTCGCGCACTCAAGCCAGGTCGCAGAAGGTAAACAAAATGAATCCCTCGCCTTATCCTGCACCTTTCATCTCGGCGCATGACAAAGCCCGCATAGTGAAGGTCTTACTGATCGTCGGCGCCATTGCCGCCGTTATGTCATTACTGGCGGAATCGCTTACGTTTGCGTTTCCGCCGTTAACCGAGGATCAAGAGCTTGGCGACAATCCGGTCGGTGCGCTTCTGAGTCTCGTAATACTTGGGATCGCAGTTCTCGAGCTAATTATCTACGTGACGACGGTGGTCGCGTTTCTTCTTTGGCTCTATCGAGCCTACGACAATCTGCGCGCATTCGATCGCTCGCGTCCACTCGACTATTCACCCGGATTCGTCGCCGGCAGTTTCTTCATTCCGTTTGTCAATTTGGTTATTCCTTATCGTGCCGTAAAGGAGACATGGGAAAAGAGTTTGACACCGGACGAGACCCTGCTTTCGGCGCCTGGTGCTCCCGCATCGTTTCCTGTTTGGTGGTTCTTTTGGCTGGCCGCTTCTATTTCCGGCAACATCTCCGTGCGACTTTCGTTCAACGAAGATGTCCCGGAGAGTACCGCCACGGCGGTTTCCATATTTGCGAGCGCCCTGTTCATCGCGGCGGCATTCTTTGCCTATCAGGTTGTTGATGCGATTGATAAGAGACAGGAAGAAACCAGCCGGAAACTAAATCTCGGAAAATTCTCAGCGCCGCCACCTCCTTCACCCAACGTACCGACCGAGGGCGCCGCCGTGTTTGCTAATTCAGGCGCGAGGGAACCGTGAAACGTTTTGAAGCCGCCACGACATAATCAAATGGAAACAGGACAGAAAGAGAGAGAAAAACAATGCCTGTACTAAAAATCGGTTCATCTGGACCACAAGTCTCAAACTTACAGCAGCGGCTGAAAGAGCTCGGGTTCGATCCGAATGGTGTTGACGGGAATTTCGGGCCCGGTACACAGGCCGCACTGATCGCGTTTCAAAAAGCCAAAGGGCTTGAGCCGGACGGTAAGGCCGGCCCGAATACATTAGCTGCGTTGAACCTCAACGGAAATCAAGGCAGCGCCACTGGTACCACTGGTGCTACGCCCGCCACGGTGACGACCGGTACAACCGGCGCGGCTGGCACTGACGCAGCAGCGACCGTTTCGAGGTTGTTGAACGAGGACGACTACAAGCAAGCGGCCGAGCAGCTCAACTGCGAGATCGCGGCCATCAAGGCCGTCGCCGAAGTTGAAAGCCGGGGCGCCGGTTTCCTTCCTGATGGAAGGCCGAAGATCTTGTTCGAGCGTCACAAGTTCCATAAGTTCACCGGAGGCGCGTTCGATGCGTCACATCCCGACATTTCAAACAAAAAGGCGGGCGGTTACGGGATGGGCGGCGCGCATCAGTGGGATCGCTTTGACGAAGCTTTCGCTCTTAATCCGAGCGCAGCGATAAAGGCGTGCTCGTGGGGTAAGTTTCAGGTGATGGGCTTCAACTTCAACATCTGTGGTTTTGAGAACCTGGACGACTTCCGCGCAGCCATGTCCAAGAGCGAAGGCGAACATCTCAAAGCGTTTTGCTGCTTCATTGACTCCACCAAACTTGCTGGAGCACTACGCAACAAACAATGGGCAAAGCTGGCCGAAGGATACAACGGTGCGGATTACAGGATTAATAAGTACGACACCAAGTTAGCGGCCGCTTACAAGAAGTACTCAAAGCAATAAGCGAGCGTCCGAGGGTCTAACTCGTGTTCGACCTACTGGCCTATCTCGCGGGTCCGTTCGCCGGTGATCCGCGATCAGTGTTGAAGAAAGTCGAAGGGCTAACCCTTGATAAGGTGCGGCAATAGCAAAGCTCAACTCGACGCGAAGACTCCGTTAAGTACAGCCGCCAGTCGCAGACCGCCCTTCAATAACTGCTCGCGCATCCGTTCGCGCTGCGCGCTTATATATTTATAAGAGATCTTCTGGACCGTAGGTGTGCCGGGTCCGTTGTCAGGAAAAACATATAGTTTCCTGCGCATCGCGATCGCCTCATCTGCGAAGGAGATGGTATCGCCCGACATCCAACGGGCCGCCTGGGCCTCGCTGGCATGATCCAGGAAACGCGCATACTCGGTGTAAGAGAAACGTTCGAAGTCGACCATCTCATCATCCCACACGGAATGGAGATCTGAGCTCCATCGATCCATCCAGTTTACCTTCACTGCGTTGCCCCCGCGATCGAGCCCGCCGACGTGGAGTGGTTGGTGAATATCGCCCATCAGATGGACCAGAAACGCGAGGGCCATTTCCGACGAGATTGGCTCGGTTTTCTGAGGATTGCATGCGCCCTGGCCCGTGCCATCGCTCTCGTCTGTGAGCGCCTTCACAACGAACAGACTCTCCCGCGAACCGGTGCGAAGAAATGCGCTAAAGGCATCGATCGCGACCACTACATCACCGCAACGGGCCTTCTCCGAATCGCGGTAGCTCGCAACGCCGTCCTTGACGGTGGCGAAATGGAGGGGCTTGTACTTATCGTAACGAGAATCGGATCGCAGATCGTCCGGCCAGTTCGCGACATCGGCGAGAGTGCGGCCGTTGAGAATACTAGAAACCTTGGCCTGCGCGGCGGGAGTCAGGTGGCGTTGCGCGATCTCCCCGACGACGCGATGACCGGTCGGCCCCCACGCATTCGCAGAAGAAGCGAAAGTGAGAAGCAGTAACGTCGCAACAACCTTGAGACCAATATTTCGAATGCGATTTTGGTGCATGTGATTTCCTCCTGCCTAAACTTGAGGTTTTACTCTGAGCTCGGGTTGCGGTCTTGGAGTATTTATGGTGAATGTCGAGTTAGCATCGCTGGCTTTTAGCGATTCCCACTTCGCAATCAGTTCCAATAACTCACCCATTGCCTTATGCGCGAACGTTCGCTGGCTTTTGTTCTTCCACTCATAGCTATTAGGCGCCACATCAGCTTCGCGCAAGAGCAGATCCAGGTAACTACGGTCGCCCTGCGTGGGATTCTTGATTGTAAACTCGATCTGTTTCATCAGCTCTTCCAGCAGGCCCATCATTGTCCGATATCTCACCCAGCGATGGTTGTCCCACGACAGTTCAATTTCATTCGCCGGCAACGTGAAGTGTTGCATAAGAAGCTTGGCCGCCTCCTGACCACGCTCGCCGAGTGTAACGATTAGCGGCGGTGGCATGTTGAGATTCAAACCGCCTTCGGTTTCATCGTTGAGACTGACATGGACTATCCGGTCTCGATAACCCGGAAGACGCGTCTGCATATTGTCGGTCCAATTCTGCAATGTATTGATGAGCGCGCCAAAAAATCCGACCAGGCGAGTACGTCCCTTACCCTGATCGAAGTTAGTAAACGACTCTCCAATCCCACCAACGTTCTTGTCGGGCATGAACACCGGCTCGTTCGGATGATCGGGATGAAATGGCCGCAAGTTGATCGCGAACGTGGGCCAACGAGGCAGAGCCGAATCGAAGAAATGGACCGGGAAGTTGCTGCAAATTCCGCCGTCTGAAAACCAACATTTCTGCGGCCGCTGGTCTTCCTCTCTTACTCGGCCGAAATCTCTCGCGTAAAGCGGAACGGCGCTCAACAGGATTGGGAAACTCAAACTCATGCGCGTCGCAACGATTACCGGGAAATCCTTTGCAGGCGGTAATTGGCGCAATGGTGCGAATTCCGGAGTCCCTTCGTCTGCCGACTTCAACATCAGCCAATCGATAACGTTTTTCGGGAAAAACTTACTCCACTCGGAAGGATCGAAGTAGAAGAGATTCTGTGAAAATGGGAGACGATGTGGACGACCGGTTGTCAGGTTGGTCGTCATCATCTGCAAGTTGATCTACTTTTCTTCGTCGTTGTCTTCTGTTCCCCAGAGGTCACCAAAAGTTAGTGGCTTTCCGTCGGGGTCTATTCCGGCTGTTTCGTTGATCAGTCGTGAAAGCCATGGCGTGAGCACCGGAACGTTATTGGGACCTTCGATGAATCCTCTGCACATTCCGTAATGGTTGGCAGGTATCGCATTCGTCACCTTTCGAAAAACGCCGTATAGGACCAGGATGAGGACGCCCAGAATGATCAGGATTATGCCACCAGCGAGACTCACGCCACGGAAGATGCCCGTCGCGCCGTAAATAGCGAGATAGCTGAACACCAATCCGGGAATGGCGCCGAGTAGGGCCCAGGCTTTGAAATTCCGGATTGCTGCAAGAAGTACCTTGAGAAATTTGAAGCGCTTGTTTCCGAGGCTCGCGACGAGGATTCGAAACAGAGCACTGGTCTGCTTCTGAGGTTGAAACAACGACAATAAGAGCGAGTCGCCGCCAGGTGAAACAGTAGCGCCTAAATCCCTTGGCAGGGTTTCCAGCCTCGAGAACGCCGGGGCGTTGTGCTGGCGTCCATACTCGGCCGCCGCGGTTACCGCAGCCGCGATCGCGCCCGCCGAAGTTCCGCCAATGTTCCGGAAAGAATATGTTTTCGCTAACTCGACAACGGCCGGTGGATACACAACGCCGCTGGTGATTCCACCTTTCATTACGATGTCGCAGTATCTGAGCGTTGGTTCGGGATTAGTAGACATGGATCGACTCCTGAAAATTCTGTGAGCTACTAGTGAGAATGCAGATATTGCGGTGAAACGTTTCGTCTAAACTTCGTAGGATTTATTAAACTGCGGACATATGACTCAAGTTTCCAGTTTAACGATCCGTCGCGGCACAGTTACAGACGCTGGTTTGCTGTCCGAATTGGGCGCGCGCACCTTTTCCGAAACGTTCGCCGCTGATAATACTCCGGAAGACTTAGCTGCATACATCTCCACGTCCTTCAACGTCATCCAGCTCACGTCTGAATTGGAAGATCCCGCCTCCACGTTTCTCATCGCTGAAGTTGACGGGCGTGCGGCGGGTTATGCCAAGCTTCATTATGGTGAACCCGCGAAAGGCGTCGAAGGTGTTAACCCAGTCGAGTTGGTCCGTCTCTATGTTTCGCGTGAATGGCTTGGACGTCGCGTCGGAGAACAACTAATGCGCGCGTGCGTAGACGAAGCTCGTCAGGCCGGGCATGACTCGATCTGGCTTGGCGTCTGGGAGCGGAATGCGCGCGCGCAGGCGTTTTATCGAAAATGGGACTTTCGCGACGTCGGCGAGCACGTGTTTCAGTTAGGCGCGGACCAACAAAGAGATATCGCGATGGAACGTACGCTGTAGCCGCTGGCGTTAAGAGACACCGACGATCGCGCTGCGACGCTCGAAGAGTAAAGTGTCGCGCCAACTGCCGTTCAGCTTTCCGATCCGTTCGCGCCTTCCGACTTCTCGGAAACCGCACCGCAAATGTAATTTCACGCTCGCGGTGTTCTCCGGGAATATCGCTGCCTGAAGTGTCCAGATCGCGTTTCTCTCTGATTCTTCGATTAGAGCCTCAAGCAAAGCGCGCCCGATTCCCTGACCTCTGCTTTGTTCTTCGATAGAAACACTTAGTTCCGCAACTCCGCGATACGCATCTCGCTTCGATACTGGACTCAGAGCCGCCCAACCCACAACTCTATCTCCCTGTCGCGCCACAAGGCGTGCAAATTGGAGATGGCCTGCGTCCCAATTCTCCCATGACGGAGCATCGGTTTCGAATGTCGTGTAACCGGTGGCAATGCCCTGGAGATAGATTGCGCGAACTTGCTCCCAATCACCGGGCTTCAAATGGTCAATGACGTAGTCCACTTACTTCAGCGAATGAGAGATCATTTATCTCTCGATTTGGACGTTGTTCTCGCTTCGACTTTTTTCGGACTCCCCTTCCTTGATTTCGCTGAACCCTGGCCCTCACGGCCCTTCGTTCCTTTTTCGTTTGCTGAAACCATTCGTCCTTTCGGTTGAGTACCTGTCACGTTTGGACTCTTACCTCGATCACCGCCTTGTTGCATTCTAATCCCTCCTGTTCCGTTACCGTGCAAATCGATCCACTGTAACCAGAAAAGCAAGCATGATGCCGGGACGAGTTTAACTATCTTCCGAGCGAGCGATGATCGACCATGAGACAGCGATCTTGAACGACTTTGATTCCCGCTTTTGCAAGTATTTCGGCGGCGGCATCGTTGCGAATCCCGGATTGAAGCCAGACGGCCTTCGGCTTCTTTGCCAAAATATCCTCGACGTGAGGAGGAACGTCCTGCGACCGGCGAAAGACGTTTACGAGATCGATATCGATCGGGATGTCAACGAGCCGGCGATAGACTTGTTCACCGAGTATTCGCGTCGCATCCGGGTAGTAAACTGGTACCGGAATGATCTTAAAGCCAGCGTTCTGAAGATATCGCGGGACGTAGAATGCCGGCTGGCCTGATTGAGCCTCAGTTTTGATTCCAAGCACCGCGATCGTCTGTGTCGCGTGCAGCAAGTCACGAAGTTCATCACGGGTCGTAAGTATGTTTTGCCGCCAATCCATCGACGCGAGTATAGAGTACCCGGAGTTGAGAGCAAGCTAACGCCGCCGCTTCATGCTGTACGCCGTAAACTCAATAGGCTCGAGCTTAGGGCCATTCTGGTACAGGTCTAATAAATCTTTGCGACGCGCGATCTCGAAATCATCTATGTCGGGCGCTGCTGCGAGCTGCCGCAGATCTGCTTCGACCTGGTCTCTCGTCTCGTTCTTCAAACACAGGAGCGTCAAACCAGTAAACGGAAATCGCTCGAAGTTCTCGAGCAGGAACTCGCGCAGTGCCGGGCTGCGACGGAGATGAAACATGATGATTCGATCGACGCCGCGACCGGGATATTCAGGAAACGCCGCTGAGTGCATCAATGCCGATGCGAAGTTGTTGAGAATGAGTTCGGCCATCGCTTTGATCTCATCCAACGCGACCTCATCACCAGGGCCCCATTCGACCTCGCTGTAAAAATACGGCCGCAGTTGCGGATGCTGGACGAAGAGCCGGAGATGGTTTGAGGTCTCAGTAACAGCGCGTTGGATCAGGTGTAGATCAGGCTGCTTCTGGGCGATCTCGAGCTGCCGCACAGCGGTATCGATCTGTTCCTTGGCAATGCGAAGCTGTTTCCGGAAGACCGAGAAATTCAGCAAGCCCACTGTCACGAGCAGCAGCGTACCCAGGAACCCAAGCACGCCGATCAGCGTCTCCAACCCCATCCAGCTACGTATCTCCTCTATTTGTTCTTCATGAATGGAATCAACCGTTCGGAGTAATAAGGCTCTTCGATGGTCCAGAAGATGTAATCGACGCCCAGGTAATCTTTGCCGAATTGAATTATGTCGGCAATCGTTACTTCTTTGCTCGTTCGTGGATCGCGGTCCATGCCAAAGAACACGTAATGCTTTATCGATTTAGCACTAGCGCTGAAAGCCAGTAGCAATATGAACAAACTACAGCACAGCATTTTTCGCATCGTTTTCACCTCCAAAGTCCCGTAAGCAAGTTATTTCTTCACGACGTCCACTTCGCTGTAGAAAGTATTACCCCAATTGTCCGCGACCTCGGTGACGTAGCAGTCGAAGATCAGATAGCGGTACTTCCCCAGTGACCCTCCGGGTCGACTGATGCTCACGCCGTACTGACCACCGTCCTCGCCATCCTTACCGCGCGTGTCGACGAGCGCGAGTTGTTTCCAGCCGCAAGTTATCGGATCGGTCGTGCCCTTGGGTTCCGGATTGAACTTTGGATCGGATTCGTCGCTGGCCCAGAGCCGGTAGACTTGTGGTCCACGGCTGTTCGGATGCCACGAATAAGTGTTGACTTGAACGATTTCGATCGCGGTA
>DATEDU010000057.1:0-21880 GCA_035281525.1 Pyrinomonadaceae bacterium
TGCGACAGCCGACAGGGAGGCGATGGTCAGCGTCTTAATCTTGCCTAACTTTTTCATTCTTTCCTTTACTCCTTGAGTTCTATCAGATTTGGAGGGCTGATAAGGCCTCCCGATTTGAAAAGACACCAGCGCCGCCTGAACGGTTACACACCAAGTAAAACCAAGCCACAGATCAACACGGATGACACGGATCAGTCATCTGAGAAGGCGAGTATTTAGTCTCGAACATCCCTCCCATTTTCTCTTATTCAGATCCGTGTGATCCGTGTTCATCTGTGGCTTCTTTTTCCGAATCTGTTGTAACCGGATTGACTCAAGTGGTGTCTAGCAAAAGAGGCAAACGTTTAGAAAGGGAACTAGAACTCTGATTAGACAAGGACTACAACTCGCTTTTATCTCGGTTCTGCTCCTGGGCAGCAACTCCGTTATCAACGCTCAGACCAAAAAAGTCACTCCGGCAAACACGCTCGCCGAGTCGCGCAGCAGCCTGGTTTCCGCGGCTGGGAAACATAAAACCGCCGCTCAGGAGCTGATGCTCGTGCAAGAGGCGGAAGTCAAAAAAGCGCAGGAAAAGCACGAACAACTGCGGCAGCTCGTGGTGGATGGTCTCGTCGCGCGCGTGGAACTCGAGCAGAGTGAGCAATCACTCGCTGCGCTGAAAGCCAAGCTGGAGACGACGCGACAGCAGATTGTCGACTCTGACAAGGTCGTTGCCGAAGTTCGGGCCGAGCAGTTGGCGAAGACTCAGGCAGCGGCTCAGCCGAAGTCTTTCGTGAAACCCACCGTTCTCCGGTACGGCGGCTCGGTCGGGTGGTCGCTGGGTAATCTCGGAGTCGTACAGGCGTTCTTCTCGTCCACATTCGGACGAGCGCTGCCGACGAGCGCGGTGGGCCAATCGGCGGCGCACAATCGGCTGGGCTGGGATCACCGGCATGCGGTTGATGTCCCGTTGCATCCGGATAGTAGGGAGGGGAAAGGGTTAATTGGATTTCTACAGAGTTATGGCATTCCATTTCTCGCCTTCAGAGGAGCTGTCCCGGGAGTTTCTACAGGGCCACACATTCACATCGGCCGCCCCTCACACCGGCTGTAAAAATTCAGGCTCCAGCTTCGCACCCCGTAGGGGTGCAATGTTTATAGATCGCTGAATAAAAATGCCCAGTCGCCGTTCGGAGCAGCGGAAGACACCTAGATGGGTATTTTTCGAGATTAATTCCGCTGCTCCGAACGGCGTAATTAGTGGTATCCCGGTCTATAAACATTTCACTCCTAACGGAGTGAAGAAATTCAGACCGACGTCGGCTGTAACCATTGCCTCCCGATCAGTGTCTATCAAACAGGGTAATTTTAGTCACCAAGGAAAACGACATGTCGACGCAAACACTCGGAAATCGCACTCTCGTTACTGGCGTGCCCGTACGGCCAAGTGAAGGGCGCGTAAGCCCATTTGAAAAAGGCCTGGGCCCGCTGAAGCCCACCTTAAAAACACTCCTGGCGAAAAAGAAGCTAGTAATCGTGATCGGAGCAGTGGGAATTCTCGCTGCGGCTGGTCTGTACTTCTGGACCGGCCAAACCAGCGCCGCGCAGTACATGACCGCCAGAGTGGAACGCGGCAACCTGCGCAACACAGTGACGGCAACTGGAACTCTCCAGGCCGTGACGACAGTACAGGTAGGCAGCCAGGCTTCCGGAACGATTTCCGCGCTGTACGCTGATTTCAACTCCACAGTCAAAAAGGGGCAGGTAATTGCTCAGCTCGATCCTGCCGTAGCCAAAGCTCAGGTCGACCAGTCTCGAGCCAATCTCGAGCAGGCCCGCGCCGCACTGCAACAGGCGCGCGCGAGTGTGACCCAGGCACGTGCCGGAATCACGGATGCGCAAGCGAGAGCTCTCGCGGCGAAATCGACGGTGCAGAACAATCAGTCCGGTGTCTCGAGTGCGCGAGCGAATTTGGCCGTGCTCAAAGCCCAGCTCGACGACGCTTTGAGTTTTCTGAAACAGCAGGAGTCGTTAATGGCCAGCGGAGTCATTCCGAAGCGCGACTATGACGTGGCCCAAACGAGTTATAAAGCAGCCGAAGCTCGCTACAACCAGGCAGCAGCTCAATTAGATCAAGCGATCCTAAGTGAGCAGTCTTCAGCGAGCGCCGGCATCGCACAGTCACAGGCTCAAGTCGAACAATCCAAAGCGCAGGCGCAGCAGTCTGAGTCGCAAGTGGCTTCGGCCCAAGCTCAGGTACTGCAAGCGGAAGCCGCTCTTCGCCTAGCGGAAGTGAATCTGGCCCATACCACGATCGCGTCGCCAATCGACGGCGTTGTTGTTTCGCGCGATGTGAACGTAGGTCAAACAGTTGCCGCAAGTCTGTCGGCGCCAACGCTGTTTACGATTGCGAACGATCTGACGCAGATGCAGGTCATCGCCAATATCGATCAGGCCGATATCGGTCTGGTGGAGCAGGCGAAGTCAGTCAAGTTTTCAGTTGATGCGTTTCCCGGAAAAGATTTCGACGGAAAGATTCAACAGATGCGACTGAACCCGCAGACGGTACAGAACGTGGTCACGTACAACGTGGTGATTGACGTCAATAACCCGGACCAAATACTGAAACCGGGAATGACTGCGAATCTGATTATCACGATCGATGAGCGGAACAACGTGCTCAAGGTTCCGAACGCAGCCTTGCGATTTGTACCGCAGGATGCGGCCGGACAGAGACAGCGAAACGGCGGAAACAGCAACGGTCAAAGGCGGCGGCAGCAGGATGGCAATTCAGAGTCGTCTAGCGGTGGTGATCAGCAAGGGCGACGTCAACAGGGTCAACAGGGAGGCGAAAATCGATTTGCACCTCCGACCGCTCCAGTGTTGGCCGGACAAACGCGGATCCTTTGGGTAATGGATCAAGCAGGCCAGTTACAGCGCAGGCGCATCACGGTTGGTCTCACGGACGGTGCGTCCACTGAGGTCACAGACGGCAACCTGCAGGAAGGCGAAATGGTAGTTACTGGTCAAACGGTAACAAGTGCCAACAGGTCGACTACGCAAACATCGGCACCTGGCTTTGGTGGTGCACCGCGTGGCCCGGGCGGCGGCCGGAGGAATTAATTTTTTCTCCGTGTTCGCCGCCTCCGTGGTAAATCAGATTTACACCACGGAGCACACGGAGAATTACAAAGATGAACGAAAGATCGAACTGAGATGCAGACGCAAATAGAGATTATTCAGCATCCCGCAGTGACTGCAGCCGTACTCGCTTCCCAAGCGGAAGCACCTGCCGTCATCGAGTTGGACCACATTCACAAGACCTACACCATGGGCGACGTGGATGTGCACGCTCTGCGTGGAGTCTCAATGACAATCCGTGAAGGTGAGTTTGTGGCGATCATGGGTGCGTCAGGGTCAGGCAAGTCGACCACTATGAACATCATCGGCTGCCTCGATCGACCCACACGAGGCACCTACATCCTCGATGGTCAGGATGTCTCCCAGATGTCGAAAGACGAGCGAGCCGACATTCGTTGTCAGAAGATTGGCTTTGTGTTTCAGGGATTCAATCTGTTGCCGCGCACTTCGGCTCTCGAGAACGTTGAATTGCCGATGCTGTACGCAGGCGTTGAAACAAATGTGCGACACGAGCGAGCGATGGATGCACTAACCGCGGTCGGATTGGCCGGTCGGGAACAGAATCATCCCAACCAGTTGTCGGGTGGACAGCAGCAGCGAGTTGCTGTCGCACGTGCGCTCGTTAACAACCCGACCTTGATCCTGGCTGACGAGCCGACGGGTAACCTCGACTCACGCACGTCAGTAGAGGTGATGGAGATTTTCCAACGGCTGAATCGCGAGCGTGGGATTACTTTAGTCCTTGTGACGCACGAGATGGACATTGCTCAGTATGCTCAACGGGTAATCGTGTTCAAGGACGGAAAGATTAAGAAGGACTACCGGATCGAGGAGCCTCGTGACGCCGCGGAAGAGTTGAGGCTGTTGCCTGAACCTAAAGACGATGAAGACGAGGAATCATGAACTTAACAGTAATCATTCGAGTTGCATTTCGCGCGTTGTTGCGCAACAAGATGCGAGCCGTCCTGACGATGCTCGGCATCATCATCGGAGTGTCGGCGGTGATTGCCATGGTCAGCATCGGCCAGGGCGCGCAAGCTGCCGTGCAAGCTCAGATTGAAGGCATCGGCACCAATTTACTCTTCTTGAGTGCAGGTGCGCAGAACGTCGGCGGCGTTCGCAGCGGCACGGGCGACAGCGGCACGAATACTCTGACAGTCGAAGATCTTGACGCAATTCGGCGCGAAGTACCGAGCGTCGCGATGGTCTCACCGGCCGTTAACTCGAGGACGCAACTCGTCGTCGGCAATATGAACTGGAATACCTCCGTTCAGGGAGTCAGTGAACAGTATCCGGACGTACGCAAATGGCAGGTCCATAACGGCAGCTTTTTCACGGACGGTGATGTACGCACGGCGGCGCGCGTCGTAGTAGTTGGGCAAACGATTGCCGATAACTTGTTTCCCGGAACCGATCCAATCGGTCAAACTCTTCGCGTCGCCAATTTGCCGTTCAAAGTTGTAGGAGTGATGACTCCGAAAGGTCAGGACCAGCAAGGTCGCGATCAGGATGACATTGCGTTTGCTCCATATACGACAGTTCAGAAGAAGATCCTCGGCAGTCCACGACTGCAAATTGCTTATGTGTCCGCGGTCTCGCAGGATTCGACTTACACGGCCCAGGAACAAATTACCGAGCTGCTGCGGCAGCGTCACAAATTGACGCCAAACGAGCCGAACGACTTCACCGTTCGAAACATGACCGACATTGCTGAGGCAGCGAGTGAAACAAACAACACCATGACTATTCTGCTGGCGTGCATTGCAAGTGTTTCGCTGTTGGTCGGTGGCATTGGCATCATGAATATCATGCTCGTGTCGGTGACTGAGCGAACGCGGGAGATCGGTATTCGCATGGCCATCGGAGCCCGGTCGTCCGCAGTGCGGCGGCAGTTCCTGATTGAGTCGGTAGTGCTGAGTTTGACGGGCGGAACGTTCGGCATACTGCTGGGGATCGCAATCTCGATTGCAATACCTGCATTCCTGGGTTGGCCTACGCTTATCTCGACGTTAGCGATTGTGGGATCGGTGATCTTCTCGATCGTGGTGGGAGTGTTCTTTGGTTACTACCCGGCTCGGAAAGCTGCCGCCCTCGATCCCATCGAAGCATTGAGATATGAGTAACGTGCCGATGAGTCTTGAGTCTAGAGTCTGGAGTCAGGAGTCTGGAGTCACAGTCAGTGTCCGTTGTCATCGCAACCAGTGGGCAGACTCTAGACTCCCGACTCTCGACGGTCTCGTTTACCGGCGCGTAAAAAACACAGGCTGAGTCCAAGCTACTTTTCCATTTGATTCAATTATTTTCGCGCGAACATACATTTCGTCGCCGCGGAATTGATAAACGGCCGGGTTGCTAACTACGTCGCTGAGGATCCGGCCATCTTTCCCAACGAACTGAACTCGATACTTACTCGATTCTTCCCGCTTCATAGTTATGACGATTTCTTTGGCATTTGACTGATAGTCGATAAGCTCAACGCCAGTCGAAGCGTAGAAGGTACCGCGCTCAAGGGCCTCCAAAATCGCTGCAGTCGAAAGGCGATCGCTTCGAACAACGATCCAGCCCCGCCCCGGTTGAGCACTGTTCCTATTCCATGGCTGCTTGAACGTGTGGGCATCGTCGACCGCGATCCCGTAGAGCAGTTTGCCACTGGAAAGGATGATGTCCCACACTTCCTCCAGCCCGGGCACGCCGCCGCCTCCGAGATTGTTCACGCGGTGATGGCCGTTATAGATCTCAAACAGCTTATTGTTCTCAACCTGTTTTAGATCGTCCGCCGTGATGGCCCATTCGAAGTTCGGATGATTAATGTGGGGCACGCCGGAAGCCGCGCGAACGGCGTCGACATTTCGTTGCAGAGTCTCGACCACGCTCCTGCCGCCCTGGGGGTCGATCTTGCGTTCGACATTCAACCCATTTACGTGGATTGGTTTTTTATCAAATACATCCGAGACCTCTTCGCCCTTGATGACAATAAACTTGTTATCAGCGCCATGGATCGCGTTGAGGCCGTCGACACTGGTTACGAAGTTGTGATCGGTGAGCACGAGAAAGTTGTATCCGTTTTCGCGATACCAGCGGACCACTTCGTCCGGAGTGGAGTCTCCATCACTATTCAGAGTGTGAGTATGAGTGTTCCCCTTGAACCATCGCAGGGCTGAGTTAACGGGAGCCTTCGATTGAGGGGCAACGTAATTAGAATCTGCTGCCAGGATTAGCAGCAGCATCAGCACAGTACAGCCTGCCACCCACAACCTGTTCATTCTGACTCGTCGATGGGCAAGTGGTGTTTTTGCATGGCGGGAATATACACTGCTCCCGCCCAAATCATTGAGCGCAACGGAACACTGGGCCAGCTCATTTCGTTTACCCGACTGTATGCTCTCCCGCTCTGCCATCGTAGTTCCTGCGAATGCGCAACGGCCATCAGCTCAGGTGCATCAAAAATCACGCATGAGAATGATGAGAAAGCTTTACCTCCCGATCGTCGCAATATTAACCCTGGTACTCTTCACCGCTGCGTTAGGTGCTGAGAGACTTGGCAACACGCTCATGTTGTACGTACGAGTGGCGCGGCTCTATGCGCACGACCCACCGAGTCGGATTGCGATGCCGCTTCAGCAAGTCCAAAAGAAGCAGATTGCAAACACGTGGCATGCCCCACGTGGCAGTAATCGACGCCACGAGGGCCAGGACATCTTTGCGCCGCGAGGAACTCCCGTGTACTCCGCAACGCGCGGGTACATTTACAACATTGGTGAGAACAACCTCGGTGGCCAGACTGTTTCAGTGGCTGGAGCAGGTGGGCGGTTTTATTACTACGCTCATCTCGACTCGTATGCTCAAGGTATTGAGGAAGGTGACTTCGTTACACAGCAAACCGTACTCGGATACGTAGGCACCACCGGGAACGCGCAAGGCACTCCACCTCACCTGCACTTTGGTGTGTATACGTCGAGCGGCGCGATAAATCCTTTGCCCTTGCTCTCAGATAGAGCGCAGCCAAAGCAAAAGCCATCAAGAAGAGACCGGCGTTGAGATAGAGTCCGGAGTCTAGAGTCTAGAGTCTGGAGTCTGGAGTCTGGAGTCAGGAAAGATCTCTTGGTAGCCTGCGAAGCAGGCTACCAAGTTCCATCAGAACATCAGCAGCAGGTTGGCCTTGAGAATCAACGACTTTGCCAGTTATCCGGGTGTCCGGCTCAAGCCAGAAATCAACCTGAGCACAGCCGCGGTCGACTAGTTCTGCTTCGCGTACATCGACATTAACGTTAAGGCCTTCAGGCGGAACAATCTTTATCTTGTAAGTGCCGGCAGGCAGACCTGTGATGCGGAAACGACCTTTTTCATCTGTCGTTGCTTCGGCCTGCTTTGCCTTCCCTTCGACAATGATTGTTGCTCCCTCGACGGCTTTGGCGTCCGCACCGCTCTTGTGACGAGCTGTTACTTCCCCGAATACTGTTGCTCCGGGCGCACCTGAACCCAGCCCGCGAATGTAGGCCAGATCATCTGCTGCGTCAGACAGGCGTCTCGTCCTCGTGCAAAGCCCCGTATAAAGAGGGCCATTGTCCTGCCGGTAGGCATAGACAAGGTACTGACCACCAATGCTGAATCCATATCCACAGGCAGCTTCGTTCGAAGCCGTGAATACTTCGGCTTCAGATCCATTCAAACCTCGGTAACCTTCATGGACGTTAAGGCGTACGCGCCGGTCGGTTAAAAATCGTTTTGGGTTTGCAGAGACTTTCGAAATGTCGATAACTGTCCCGGCGAAAATGACTGGTGTCTGCCAGTACGCCTGACAGGGTGCGACAGGCCCCGCGCAACTACAGGCAACTACTTCTGCTGAAAATGCAAACAGTAGCCAAATTAGCGCGACAAGCAGCTTCATAACTCAAACCTCAGTCTGGAGTCAGGAGTCTAGAGTCATAAGTCTGTGATCCGGTCGTGTCTTGACGCTCGACGCTATACTCCAGACTCCAGACGCTCCTAGTCTCTATATGAACGATCCATGCGGTCGAGCTTGCGGAGGAGCCCGGGCCATACCAAATCAGCGCCCTGGCCGACGGTGACAGCTTTAAGCTGCGCTGCAACGAGTTTCATGATTGGGTCAGACACGTTGACTAACTCACCTTTGCCTGACTGCGCCAAAATCTGAATCTTGCAGGCACGTTCGAGGATGTACATTGAGAGAAAAGCTTCGGCGACCGTTTTGCCCAGTGTGAGCAGACCGTGATTTCTCAAGATCAGGTAGTTCTTATCGCCCAAATCCTCGACGAGACGCGGCTTTTCCTCGTCATTCAGCGCCAGACCCTCGTAGTCGTGATACGCGATAGATGCAAGAGCAAACATCGACTGCTGCGAGATTGGCAGCAGGCCCTCTTTTTGGGCCGATACAGCAATCCCGTAATCGGTATGCAGGTGAATCACACAAAGCGCGTCTTCGCGCGCCGCGTGCACAGCGCTGTGGATCGTGAACCCGGCTGGGTTGATGACATAAAGCGACTCACTGACGAGATTCCCGTCAAGATCGACTTTCACGAGGCTTGAAGCGGTAATCTCTTCGAACATCAGGCCGTACGGATTGATCAGGAAATGGTGATCCGGCCCCGGCACGCGCGCGGAGAGATGAGTGAAGATGAGATCGTCCCAGCCGTAATGAGCGACTAAGCGATAGGCTGCCGCAAGATCGACTCTGGCCTGCCACTCGGCTTCAGATATAGATTGTTTTTGCTGTGGCGTAGTCACTTGGAGTTCCTTTCAACGAATAGAAGCCTTTTTGTGACCTTTCGTGTGATTTCGTGGATCGTTTTTATCGAACGCTCAAAAGCGATCCACTAAATACACGAAAAGACACTAAACACCCTAGTTCTGTTGCGGCTCAATCAATGCTTTCAGCACGCGGCCGGCGGAGACATCCGCTAGAGCCTCGTTTGCCTGCTCCAGCGTGTAACGCTCCATTTTAAAATATGCCCACGCCGTGGAACGCGTCTCGTCATTCATAATTTGTGCCGCACGGTAAAAATGAGAAAAAGCCGATCCCCAGCAGCCACGCACATCAAGGTGCTTCCGATTCAAGTCGAAATGCGGATTGAAAGCCGTTTCCGGTGGGACTGGACCATGATCCGTGTATTGTCCAACGATCACCACACGACCTGCGTCACGCGTGAATCTCATCGCTTGGACGACCGCCACCGGCGCTCCTGTTGCCTCAATCGTTACGTCAGCGCCACGTCCATTAGTTTGATCAAGCACCCATTGAAGCCGCTCGCGTTCCGTAAGTTCCTCAATGCTGGCCACGGCCGACGCTCCGGCTTTCGTTGCGGCCTCGAGCCTCAGAGCCGGCGCGCCGATACATAGCACCCGCGAGGCGCCGCGCATCAGCGCAAGTATGATCGCATTGATCCCAACAGGCCCTGACCCGAGCACCAGCACTGTATCTCCGAAATTTATTTCGCCGCGTTCGACTGCATGAAGAGCTGTCGGCAGAGCGCAGCCGCCCGCCATAAATCTTTCAGGATTTCCATTCAAACGAATGCAACGAGTTCCCGGCTTGAGATAAATTCTCTGCGCCCAACCTCCGCAAAGACCGTCATTCAATCCGTAAGTGATGCCGTAAACTTTTCGCTGTGGGCAGCGAGTACTCGCTTTCGCTACGAGACAGTACCAGCACGCATTGCACGTCCGATGTACGTCGAGAAAGGTGACCAAATCGCCTTCGCGAAAGGGCTCACCTTCGACATCGAGCAGCTGGCCGCGAATCTGGCTCAGATGGCCGACCGAAACGTGGCCTGGGATTAAAGGGTAGGGAACACTGTCGAGCTTGCCTTGCTGAAGATAAACGTCTGTGCCGCATACCTCTGACAGCTTGACATCGAACAAGGCGGAATTTGGTTCCAGCTCCGGCGGCGGGACTTCAAGGAGTTCTACTCGTTCATTTGGTTTCGGGATAATTGCGACAGTAGGCATGGAGATTTGGGTGTGAATGATATCAGATAGGTGAGTGGCCGCGCTTGGCCGTTGCTGGCATTTGACCCAAGAAAAGGGTTATAAAGAGCAAACACCGACAACCGCACAGGAGACGGAAACGATTGCCTGAGAGCAGACACCGAAAGTTGACAAAGGTCCGAAAACGGTCCCGTGGGAGTTATCCCGCCGGCAACCCCGGACGCCCCGCCGGAAAAAATCGAACGGTCAGAATAATCGCCATCGCGCTTATTGTGATTATGGCGGGGGTGGGCATTGTTTATGTCGTCAGGAAATATGCTGGCCCAAGCGAAGTTACAACGGCCTCAGGACTCAGGTATACAGATCTGGTCGAAGGTACGGGCCCGACTCCTCAGCCGGGTCAGATGGTGTCGGTTCACTATCTTGGGACTTTGCAGAACGGGACGAAGTTTGACAGTTCATATGATCGTGGGGCGCCAATGGATTACAGGATGGGTGTCCAGCCGATGATCAAAGGTTGGGATGAAGGTGTCAGCACAATGAAGGTCGGTGGTAAAAGGAAACTGATTGTGCCGGCATCGCTCGGGTATGGCCCCACCGGCAGGCCTCCTAAGATTCCACCTAACTCGACGCTCGTTTTTGAGATCGAGCTGCTGAGCGCGAAATAATCCCCTCATTCGTGTAATTTCGTGTCATGTTTTCGTGTGATTTCGTGGTTTATTTGGAACTCCCACGACGATCAACGATCCACAAAACTACACGAAACAAGACACAAAAATCACACAAATTGCGGCGAGTGCTAGCAAAGCCTTCCCTTTTCGTTTCGTTTCCCATTATCATAGGGACAACTCTCCTCGGCCCCCCGCTCACGGTTTGTGAGAATTAATGAAATCAACGGAGGTTAAATATGATGGCGAGATTTAGGATGGTTCTTTTCGCAGCCATCGTTTGTTTATTAGTAGGCGGACTGACGACGTCAGTTCTGGGCCAGGGGAAGGGTCGCGGTGGTGGTGGCGGCAGAGGTTCCGGAGGCGGGCATGCTGGTGGACCACCGCCAGGCAGTGGCGTAGACCGAGGTTTGGGAAATGCTTCAGACAAATCGAAAGGGCGCTCAGATGACGGGCTTGCGAACGCTTCGGAGAAATCAAAAGGTCGTTCGGATGCAGGATTGGAGCGCGCACGCACCGCGAGAAGCAACAATCTACGCCGTGCTGATGAAGAGTTGAGAAACAATCCTGGTATTCCGCGTACGCTGCGTACGAATGCAAATGATCTTAGGAGTGATTATCAAGCGGCGTTGGCTCTGAATCCTGACCTGAAGTTTGGACACTTCGTGTCTGCAACGCGCGTCTCACAGAATCTTAGCGGGAGACATCCGAACATTACTCGTGCGGCGATTCTGAATGGACTCGCTTCTGGAAGAAGTCTCGGACAGACGCTTCAGGATCTCGGGTTGAATGACCATGAGGCGAACGAAGCGAGAAAGCAGGCCGAGCGAGAGATCAAACGCGGCAAGAAGAGTTAAAGCCGTAATCAATCGAATCGAAAAGCGTGCGAAGCACGCGACAGCATAAAGCCTAGGGCGTAAGCCCTAGGCTTTGGTTCTTAAAGAGTATCGCAAGCCCGTGAAACGGGCGTCAGACTTGAGAACTTTCACCCGCTTCGCGGGCCTTATGAATTTGCTCTCCGCGCCAAAGGCGCGAAAGATGGTAGCCGGGGGCAAAGTGCTGAGCGCAGCGAAGCACGACGCCCCTGGAATAGGTTAGAAAACAATGGAGCACTGAAAGTGCGAAAGAAGATTTTGTGCTACGCGAGTTCTGCCGCTCTTTCAGAGCTTGGTAATGAATTTTTGGCGCGTTCCAGGGGCGGCGCTCTTCGCTACGCTCAGAGCTTGCCCCTGGCTACCATATCTCGCGCCTTCGGCGCGAACATCCTCCTTCACTCATTCGTATGTGACCGCTGGAGGATTGGGCGATGAATCTTATCGGCACTCTGGCAATAGCGATGGGTGCGGGGTGGGTATCCGGCATTAACCTATACGCCACCGTAGCCACTCTGGGCCTCCTTGGCCGCTTTTCAAATCTGCGCCTGCCCGGAGAACTTGATGTACTCACAAGCTGGTGGATCATCGGTCTCGCCGTAGCGCTCTACGTCATTGAATTCTTCGCCGATAAAATTCCATATCTCGACAACGCCTGGGATGCAATTCACACCTTCATTCGCATTCCCGCGGGAGCTGTACTGGCCGCGACTGCATTCGGTGACTTCGATCGCAGTGTTCAGGTGGTGGCTTTGCTACTCGGAGGTGGGCTCGCGTTGAGTGCTCATGGCACCAAAGCCAGTGCGCGAGCTGCGATCAATTTGAGTCCCGAGCCGGTGTCGAACATCGTGGTCAGCTTGTTCGAGGATGTTGTGGCAGTCGTTTCGATTCTGCTGTCTGTCTTCTTGCCGATCGTGCTTATCATTTTTCTAGTAATCTTTCTCGCGCTATCAATCTACATGCTGCCCCGCATGCTGAGAGTCTTGAGATCGGCGTTAGTAAGGGTGCGTGGAGTCTTTGGGTATAGTTAGGTCCACGACTCTTACACGCATGCGCAACGATCAATAGCAGCCGTCGGTCCTGCGTGGTTCAATCTTCGACTCTTTCACGTCGCCTTAACGAGTCCGTCGTGATCAACCAGTCAGTACCACCCGCGGTAGCGGGTGGGTCCGGGACACGACACAATCAAGTCGCCGGCCCGTTGAGTCATTACCACCTGCGGTAGCGCGTGGAGCCCGCTCAATCTCCATCCTCAAACTGTGGCAAGTCTTCACCTTGCCCATTAATAACGTAATCGATTGCTTTGGCAACACTGCGCTCGTTCCACAACCTTCTCTTGCTGCCTTTGTCGGACCATGGACTGAACGGATGTGGCCAAAGACCTTCCTTTCTTAATCGCTGCGTTGCATTAGCTTTAAAGGCATTAAGAACAAGTCCGGCTTTCTGAAGTGCCGTCACCACAGTATGAACATGATTTGTACGCACATTGATTGCACTCAACGACCATTGTCGAATATCACATGTCTCTCGAATCGCAAGCTCGATACTGCAGCGAGCTCTTGCATTCAGGATTAATGGATGTCTTTTTAAGCGCTGTTCATTATAGTGTCGCCATTTCTTATTCGGCGCGATATAGGGTGAGCGATAGCGATTGTGAAAGCGATCGATTGAACCGCGCTCGTCCCCGTGCAGCCAAGTACCATACGTTCGAAAAGATATGAAAAAAGCGAGAGGAGTATCGGTATCATTCCACATGATGAGGATGCGTCTACTTGACACGTTGGCGCATCTTGTCAGTTGCACGCAAGGGTTGTCAATGATGTACTCACTACGCGCTGTCTGTGTCCGGGACGTGAGAGGAGTCGTGTGTTGGACCCACCCGCTACCGCGGGTGGTACTGACTGGTTAGGGCCGCAACATGAGAGAGTCGTGGGTCGGACCCACGCTATGGCTGCTGGGATTGATGTTCGATGCGACGTGAGTGAGTCGTGTGTTGAACCCACCCGCTACGGCGAGGTGGAACTGACTCGTGGTTCGCGCGATGTGTGATGCGGTTGAGATAACGCGATGTTGCTGTGGTACGAATAGACACATGCTTTAAATCAGTCGATCGCCTTCGATGATGACTGAGTCCTGACGATAATGACACCCCCGGCTCTGACGGTTATGCTGCGCTGCCTGCGCCACCAGCAAAGCCACTTCAACCGCATTCCTTAACCCAATCAAACCATCCGCCAACTTAGTCGTGCGATAAAAAGTCTCAATCTCATTCCACAGGTGCCGCAACTCTCGAATCGCACGCGACAGCCGATCTCCACTCCGCACCAATCCAACGTAGTGCCACATGATGTTCTGTATCGTCTGCATGTCGCCCTGGATCAACGCCGGGTCAGGCTCAGCCGTTAATCCACTCTCATCCCACGGCGGCACATCAGCAAAACCCGGCCGGTGAACAGCGGAACCCACATCCAACGCTTGTTCGATGCGATGACCCGCACGGTGCCCCCAAACCAATCCCTCAAGTAAAGAGGTAGATGCGAGCCGGTTTGCGCCATGCACTCCCGTACAACTTATCTCGCCCACCGCATACAAGTTATCAATAGTCGATCGGCCCCATTCATCTACGAAAACGCCGCCACAGAAATAATGCGCCGCGGGTACCACGGGAATCGGCTCCTGCGTCATATCAATTCCCGCTTTCAAACACTGTGCGTAAATATTTGGGAATCGGTTGCGTATGCGATCCGCAGGCATGCGCGAGGCAATGTCGAGCAGCACATACGAGTAATCGTGTGCTTCCATTTCGTGATGTATGGCCCGAGCAACAACATCGCGAGGCGCTAAGTCCTTCCACTCCGGGGAGTACTCATGCATGAAAGAGCGGCCGTCGGGAGTCAATAGAACGCCGCCTTCGCCGCGCACGGCTTCACTAATCAACAAGCCCTCTGCTCCAGGAGCAGCGAGCGCCGTAGGATGAAACTGAACATACTCGGCGTTAGCGATCCGAGCCCCCGCACGGTGAGCCATTGCGAGCCCATCCCCACGCGAACCCGGAGGATTGGTCGTGTTGCGATAGATGCGGCCAAGCCCCCCGGTCGCCAACACTGTCGTCCCAGCAAGAAAACGATGAACTGCACGATTCTCACGATTAAAGACATAAACTCCGTGACAAGCCACAGGCCGATAATTGTCGAGCGGATCACGCGAGTGATGTGGAAACGTAATGAGGTCTACAGCAGTGACATTCGTTTCAATGATTATGTTGGGCCGTCGGCGCAAGGCAGCGACTAGTCCCTTCATGATCGCTGCGCCAGTGCCATCACCGACGTGCAGGATCCGGCGGCGCGAATGTGCGGCTTCCTTGCCCCAGATCGGCTGGCCCATTGAGTCGTGATCGAATTTGACGCCTGCATGTTGCTCGAGCACCTCGTGAAGTCGCTGTGGGCCCTCTTCGGCGAGAATGCGGGCAGCCTCAGGCGAACTGACACCGGCGCCGGCGGCTACGATGTCGTCTAACAGGAGTTGAGGGCTGTCGTCGAAGCCGCGGCCAATGATCCCGCCTTGGGCATAGTGTGTGTTTGATTCGTGCGGATCGGGGGCGCGGGTGATGATGGTGATCTGGCGCTGTGGGTTACGCGCCAATCTCAAGGCTGCGGTAGCCCCCGCTATGCCACAGCCGATGATGAGAACTTCAGTCTCTGCCATTCTTCACTCCGTTAGGAGTGAATGTTTATAGATCAGCATCTCAAAAATGTCATGCGCCGTTCGGAGGAGCCGAACCAGTTCTGTCTCCTCCGAACGGCACATCTCATCCCTACGGGATGAAGAATCACGGCAGGAGACTACGTAAAGATCTATAAACATCTCATCCCTACGGGATGAAGAATCAAGCCTCTATTTCCTGCTCTACTCGTTCGATATTCAGTTCGTCATGTCTGACAACAGCTTGTCTGACCTGTTCAGCACGTTGTCGAGCTTCATCCGCTTTCTTCATGAATTCGTCCGCCGCTGATGGATCCGTTCTTTGCAGATGCTCCGCCATATGTCGAAGCAACATCACACTCTCTTCGATGTACCGAATGGTGGTCCACAAAGATTCTTCTACTCCCTCGGTCAAACCAGCCAGCAAGCTGTCAGGTGAAAAAGCATGACCTGTGTGACAACGAAAACGCTCGTGATCGCCCTCCTTCATTCCTAGCAACACGCCGTGACATTCAGGGCAGGTATACGAGGAGCGCTCCCAAAGATGTCGAATGTCCTGGTCGAGCGCCGGATCTTGTTTCGCAATCTTCACCTCTAAATCCAAATGCTCAGGCACCTCCATGACTCCTTTCTCTTCCGTTTCCGTCGCGTTCAACTCAACCAGCAGGGCCGCGATTTCAGCAGCACGCACACTGTAATCCACCTCGACATATCGGAGAGCATTTATCGGCATCGAGGGATACAGAGCATCAGAAGGATCTTGTACGACTGCCGTACCGCCCATGTGTTTAATTGACCAGAGTCCCGCGGTTCCATCATCAAGACCACCAGTCAACACGACGCCTATAACTCTTGGTCCATAAACATAAGCCGCCGAGCGAAACAACGGATCGATAGCCGGCCTGAAGCGGTTTTCCTTCGGCCCGCGCGACAAACACATGCTGCCGTCCTCTAAAAGCAAATGATGATCGGGAGGAGCGACGTAGATTTGACCCGGAAGGAAAGTTTCTTTATCGACTGCCATCACAGTCGGAAGTGCAGTTGCGCGCTGAAGTATTCGATCCAGAATGCCGGGTGAATCTGGTCCTGAGTGCACCACTATGAAGATAGTCGCCGGAAAATCAACAGGCAGACCACCAACGATCGTGCGGAGGGTTTCAATTCCGCCTGCCGAAGCGCCCATTACAACGAGGTCTCTTTTGGCCATATTTAACCCCTGAAATGGGGGACCGCAACGGGAAGGGCTCGATCAGAGGGGATATTTGATAACGCTTATACCACACTAACAGTAGTCATGACGAACTGAATTGAGGGCGCGTAGTAGGATAGTTTGTGCACCAGATGATAAGGCCCGAAGTCGTGAACGCCTTTCCGCGTTCGCAGAAAAGAAATTCGAGCTCAGGCCGGAGCGCGCGCAGTCCGACGCCTAAATGAACAGGTATTGCCATCGGTTTGCAACTCATAGTCGATAAGTTCTCGCATCGTGGATGCGAGAACAGAACAGTTATTAGCCCGCTCTAGGCAACTTCTGGAGCAAAGCCGGAATTTTGCACGAGAAGCTGCCGAATTGGATCTGCGCCTACGAAAATGCCTAAAAGAATCGGATATAGTAATTGCGCGATCATTAATCCATCTCAAGGCACTCCAACCAAACCGATTCCGACGCGACTTATTCAAGCGTCCTATACATAAGCCAGCCAATAGACTAGACTAAGTTTTCCACTCCGTTCTCCTGCAAACACTAGGCGCCGCAGTCACGAGACGCTTTAACAGTTTGTTCCCTCGAAGGGGGGTCGGTTATGGCTAACGACACTTCCAAAAACAATAAGAAGAAATCTCAACAAGAAACGACCGGCAAATTCCTGATAGTCGGTCTCGGCGCCTCAGCCGGTGGCATTCACGCGCTTAAAGAATTCTTTACGCAAGTACCTGAAGACAGCGGCATCGCCTATGTCGTCATTCTTCACATGTCGCCGGAACACGAAAGCAAATTAGCTGAGATTCTTCAGTCGGCCAGCTCGATCCCAGTCACCCAGGTGCGCAAACGCGTCAAAGTCGTGCCTGATCGTGTTTATGTGATTCCGCCAAACCAGAACCTGGCGATGAGTGATGGTCACCTCGCTCTCACCAACATGATCGGCAGCGAGGAACGGCGATCGCCGGTGGACCTTTTCTTCCGAACTCTCGCTGAAGCCAACGAGAACCGCGGTGTTTCAGTCATCCTTTCGGGCACCGGCGCCAACGGCTCCATGGGAATGAAGCGGATTAAGGAGTATGGAGGCGTAGCTTTCGTTCAGGATCCAACAGAAGCGGAATATGATGACATGCCTCGTAACGCTATTGCGACCGGCATGGCTGATTATGTCCTCCCCGTAGCAGAGATTCCCGGCAAGATCATTTCTTACAAAGCACATATCGGCAAGGTGCAGACCCCGGAAGTTGCGGAGCAAATTCCGAAAACAAGCGAACAAGCCCTTTTAGACATTTTTACGCAACTGCGAGTGCGCACCGGACACGATTTTTCGAATTACAAGCGAGCCACCATCATGCGCCGACTTGAGCGGCGGGTCGGGCTGCGCGAGCTTCACGGACTCCCGGAATACGTGCGCTTTCTACGTGAGCAGCCTATGGAAGTTCACGCCTTAATGAAGGACTTGCTCATTAGCGTGACAAACTTCTTTCGCGATCCTGAATCACTCGACGCGCTGAAGCATCAGGTAATGAACAAGATTGTTGAGGGGAAAGGTCCTGACGACCCGATTCGCGTGTGGGTGCCGGGTTGCGCTACGGGCGAAGAAGCATATTCGATCGCTATGTTGTTTTCAGAATGTGTTACCTACGAATCCGGCGTGCCCAACTTACAACTGTTTGCCACGGATCTTGATCAGGATGCGATTCAAATTGCCCGAGAAGGTTATTACAAGGATGCTGAGATGGCGGATGTCTCTCCTGAACGGTTGCGCATGTTTTTTACCCGCGAGGCTGACGCCTATCGCGTACGACGCGAATTGAGAGACTCGATTCTTTTTGCAGTCCATAACGTAATCAAAGATCCACCGTTCTCTCATCTGGATTTGGTGTCCTGTCGCAATCTGCTGATTTATCTGAATCGCACTGCACAGAACCGGGTCCTCGAAGTACTGCACTTCGCTCTGAACCCATCGGCGTATTTACTTCTGGGAGCTTCTGAGTCAATTGACGGTGTCAGCGATCTCTTCTCGGTTGTTGACAAACAACACCATTTATTCCGCAGCCGTCCTGTACCTACGCGTGCTTTCCCTGTTCCCGAAGTAACCGTTAGAGTCCCACTGGTACAGTTGACGGAAGGGGAAAAAAACACTGAAGAAAAACGAGCCATCGAGCGATTGTCCTACGTCGATCTCCACCAGCGTTTACTTGAACAATATGGCCCGCCCAGTGTCATAGTGAATGAAGAATACGATGTCGTGCACCTATCCGATAGGGCGGGACGTTATTTGCAGGTGGGTGGAGGAGAGCCTTCTCATAACCTGCTTAGTCTGGTGCGGCCCGAGCTACGGCTGGAACTGCGCGCAGCTCTTTATCAAGCCATTCATGATCGCATCAACGTGGTGGCGCGGAGTCTCAAAGTCAACACTGACGATGGGTTGCGGATAATCAACATCATTGTGCGTCCTGTTTTGCGAGGCGAAGATGTAACTCGCGGATTGATTCTCGTACTTTTTGAAGAAGTTGAGGATGGTTCTGCGGAAAGTACCGAAGGGCTAGCTGTTTCTCAAGAACCGATCACGACTCGTCTTGAAGGAGAACTCGTACAGGCCAAGGCCCAATTGCGCGCGACCGTAGAGCAATACGAGATCCAGCAGGAGGAACTGCGAGCTTCGAACGAGGAACTTCAGGCGATGAACGAGGAACTTCGTTCAGCCGCAGAAGAGCTGGAGACCAGTAAGGAAGAACTACAATCCGTCAACGAAGAGCTCACCACTGTCAATCAGGAGCTGAAAATCAAGATCGAGGAGTTGAGTCAGGCTAATAACAACTTCCAGAACCTGATGGACTCCACGAACATCGGTACAATTTTCATCGACCGCGGTTTTAAGGTGCGCGGGTTCACGCCCAGCGCGAGAGAAACATTTAACCTCATTCCTACCGATGTTGGGCGGCCGTTGATGGACATCACCAACAGGCTGAACTATGAAAATCTCCAGGCGGATATGAATCTCGTTTTAACCAAGCTGCAAACTCTCGAACGCGAGGTGATCACACCTGACGATCGCTATTATATTATGCGGCTAACGCCTTACCGCACTCTGGATGACAAGATCGATGGGCTGGTCATTACTTTGGTTAATGTGACTGAGCGCGCCCGCGCGGAACAACTTTTACGGGACACGGAGAGACGGGCCCAGGAGGACCTCCAGGCCTTAACGACTCTCCAGTCCGTTAGCACTCGGCTGGGCGAGTTAGCCGATCCCACTGGGATGATGGACATAACCCTGAATGCGGCTATTTCCTTGGGAAATGCAAACAAAGGCAACATCCAGTTAATGACTCCTGACGGTAGATTGGAGATTGCGGCTCAAATGGGTTTCAGAAAACGCTTTCTGGACTTTTTTGGTTCGTTAAGCCCCGACAGCGATTCTGCCTGCGCCCAGGCAAGGGACACGAGGGAACGGGTGATTGTCGAAAATGTTCGTACGAGCGACATTTTCAAGGATAAGGAGTCACTGGATGTGATGCTTGAATCCGAAGCTTACGCGTGCATTAGCACCCCGCTCATCACGCGCGAAAAACGGCTGGTTGGCATGCTCAATATCCATTACTCAGAACCTCATGTTCCTGAAAATCGAGTGCTGATTCGTCTCGACGTACTCGCCCGGCAAGCTGCTGATTTCATAGAAAACAATCAGACTCTTGATGCGCTGAAAGCGACCCAGGACGAGTTGGAACGCAAAGTGATAGAACGAACCCAAGAGTTGGCAAACGCCAATGAATCTCTAAAGAAAGAGGTTACCGAGCGCCGCGACAGCGACAAGTCGCGCCTTGAATTGCTCGCTCAGTTGGTGACCACGCAGGAGGACGAACGTCGCCGGTTCGCGCTTGATCTTCATGACCAACTGGGCCAGCAATTGACCGCGTTGCGCTTAAAACTCGAATCGCTCAAGGAGAAAACTGAGAAACCTAAAGTGAGAGAGACGATCTCTGATCTGGAGAGAATTGTCAGGCAGCTGGATTCGGATGTTGATTTTCTTGCCTGGCAGATGCGGCCCGTGGCACTCGATGATCTCGGGCTGTCTGCCGCGCTCTCAAACTATGTAAAGCAATGGTCAGATCACTACGAGATAAAAGCAGAGTTTCGCGCCGGTGATTTTGAAAAACTGCGGATGGAGCCGCGCACGATCACGAATCTTTACCGGATTGCTCAGGAGGCGCTCAACAACTGCGCTAAGCATTCCAAGTGTTCACGCGTTAGTGTTCTGCTGGAACATCGTGATGGCCGTGCTGTTTTGATTGTTGAAGATAATGGGGTCGGGTTCAATCCGCACGACCGCGCTGAAGCTGATGGTCGTTGGGGCTTAATCGGCATGCACGAACGCACCGCCTTGCTTGGTGGAACGATCGAGATAGAATCTGCCCCGAAAAAAGGCACCACGATTTTTGTGCGCGCCCCCCTGAAATTGGGGGGGGGGGCGAGTGGTCCCTACTAAGTAATTGATCTGAAAGCGTTTCTGGCTCATCTCCGGCCCATTCTAAACACGGTTGGGAATTACTTGTAACAGTTTTATAAGAGCGATGACGCGGTTTTATATCTGCTAAACCTATAGTATTTGCCAGCGTTCATGCAATGAGAACTGCACCCGAACCGTCGACCCCTAATAAATCTTCCCTGAGAGAGGAATATAGTGCCGGGCGGAAACGCTCGGGATTGAAGGTTGGCATGGAAAAGGTGCGAGTTCTACTCGCAGACGATCACGAAACGGTCCGTGAAGGTCTGAAGCTGATCATCGGTGCGCAATCCGATATGGAGATTGTCGGTGAAGTCGGTGACGGTCGTGCGGCCGTCGAGTTGGCCCAGAGACTGTTACCGGATGTAGTAGTGATGGATGTCTCCATGCCCGGTATGAATGGACTCAAGGCGACCCAGAAACTCACCGAATGTTGTCATGATGTTAAAGTGCTGGCGCTTACTCGACACAAGGATCATGGGTACCTGCAGCAACTGCTGCGAGCCGGTGCCGCCGGGTATGTGCTGAAGCAAAGTGCCCCCGCCGAATTGCTGCACGCCATCCGGGCCGTTGCCGCGGGCGGAAAATATCTCGATCCGTCTGTTGCCGGAAAGATCTTGGGAACCTTCTCGGACCCACCTGCCTTGCGTGGGGAGTCGAGGCCTAATCTGAGTGAACGAGAAATTGAAGTCTTCCGATTAATTGCATGGGGCTACAG
This sequence comes from Pyrinomonadaceae bacterium, assembly GCA_035281525.1. Taxonomy (GTDB): domain Bacteria; phylum Acidobacteriota; class Blastocatellia; order Pyrinomonadales; family Pyrinomonadaceae; genus PSRF01. The sequence continues at coordinate 21,731 of DATEDU010000057.1, forward strand.
CAACAAGGAGATAGCATCGCGCCTGAACCTCAGCGTAAAGACTGTGGAGGTCCATAAGGCCAATGCGATGAAGAAGCTCGGCATGCAGAGTCGGATTGATATTGTTCGATATTCAGTGCTTCAAGGCTGGCTCGAAGAAACCTGATCATT
>DATEDU010000058.1:0-17295 GCA_035281525.1 Pyrinomonadaceae bacterium
AGCTTTTGCCACGACGTCCCACCATCGGCCGTTCGCAACACCGTCGATCCTGCCCCACTGGCCCATGCTACGCTCTCACTCACGGCGCTTATACCACGCAACCGCACGTTGACCCCACTCGTCTGCACGGTCCAATGCGGCCCCACGAACAACGTCAACGTAATTAGTATTGCAAAGCCTTTTGTCATCTCAATGGACCGTCCGAACAGTGAGGAAAGATTCTGTCATATGTAAGCCTTCTTTGACAGTGAATCCGCCTCCGTTCGGAAGGTCGCGCGCGGGAAGTGGCGCAAAGCCAAAGATCGACCCGGTGTGCATCGTCCTTTGGATCTTTGCGCCCTTTACCTTCAACTCTAATTGGCCGCCGTTACTGAAACGGAATTGCTTCCGAAGTTCGGCACCCAAATTCGTGTTCCGTCAAAGGCGATCGAAAACGGGCCCTTGCCGGTGTTATAGGTTGCAATGACCACACCGTCGGATGGACTGATTCTCATCACAGTGCTGTCACCATTGTTAACGACCCAAATACTTTTGCCGTCAAAAGCAATTCCCGAAGCTCCGTCGCCGACTTTGAACGTGCCAAGAGTGAGCCCGTCACTCGCGCGAAGCTTGGTAACAGTTTTGTCGAAGTAGTTGGTAACCCAAACATTCTCGCCTTCAGCAGCAACCCCGAAGGGACCTCTGCCAACCTCGAATTTACCCAACACTGCTCCGGTGGTGCTCAGGCGGTAGACCATATTGCTGAAGTTGGCTGCCACCCAAATGCTATTTGCATTGAATGCCAGTCCAATCGGCCGGTTGCCGACCGCGAAAGTACCGAGACTTCTACCGCTCGTGCTTAGTTTTGTAACGGTGTTGCTGTGCCGGTTTGCGACCCAGATGTTGGTGCCGTCAAACGCCAGTCCGCCTGGCCCATCAGCAACATTGTAAGTGGCGGCGATGGCTCCTGTTGAAGGCGTTACTTTCGTAACGCTGTTACCCAACAAGTTCGCGCACCAGATATAGCCAGCCGCGTACAGCAGCGCTACCGGCCGTTTGCCGACGACGAATGTTCCGGCCAGCGTGGAGTCGCTGACTCTGATTCGGGTTATCGAGTTGTTGAACTGTGTCGCTACCCAAACATACGTGCCGTCGAAAGCCACTGCCTCAGGACCAGCGGTGCTTGTGGCTGATGCGGTAGTGGTAGTACCGCCAGTGTCGCCGAGCGATGTGCTGTCAGTAGTCGTTTGGGTTTGGGCTCCTCCGCTGCTAGTTCCGCCGAGCGGAATTTCGGTCATCGCGGTCTGGGCCCTGGTTACGCTTGGCATTGTTGCTGCAAGTATGAGTAACAACACCAGCTTGAAAACTCTCCATTTAAGAAGAATCATTTGGCACCTCCTTTCGCCCTCGCCGAGATCGATTTCGTTTTCGCCGCGTTCCTGGGCCAATCAACCCAGCTAACGGCTTCTGCGATCCCTTCCGGCGTTATCATTCCCGGGCACCCACCCCATCGTTCTAATGGTTCGTTGCCATACTTGATCACCCCGATGTGGTTAGATCTATCTTTGTCCACCTCAGGATCGGGATCTACATAGCCGAGCTTGCGGCGCAACGTTTCCATGTCGTCCACCGATCCGGTGAGAAACAGCCAGCCCGGTTTCGCTTTATGCATGTGTGCATAGTGCTTCAGCGCTGATACCGTGTCCTCTTTCGGCTTGAGCGTAAAAGAGTACATGAAAATGTCTTTGCCGACGCGATTGCCGAGTATCTTCTGCAATCGCACCAGGTTTCTGGTGATCGGCGTACAGATACCTTCACACTGTGCATAGAACATATTGAAGATCACGATCTTGTCTTTAACGAGATCGTCATAGAACTTCAACTTGCGGCCGTCCTGATCCGTCAGAACCAGGTTCGGAAAATATCTTTGCCTGATCCTCTCGCGCGAAGATACTTGTTTGAACCTCGGCTTTGCGTCCAGCGCTTGAGCGTGGCCCAGCAACGGCACTGCAAACGGCGCCGCCCCGAGCGCTGCTACCAAACTTCTGCGTTTTAAGTCCGTCATAAGAATTCCTTTCTTCAGGTTAGTGAATGCGGGTTTCCCAGCGCGTAAGTTGCGTCCGGAAATCCCATACACGGGCGGCCTATGGTTGCGTCCGGTTGTCGCCGACGTCGTTGATTTCTCCGAGCACCATCATCGCGTGGTCTTCGTGGACCACGTTGTGACAGTGAATCGGAAATCTCCCGACGAAGTCGCGAAAACGGAAGAAAACCCGCGCTTCCATGTTGTGCTCCAACCTGAGAATGTCCTTTCGGCCTCGTGTAATCAGTTCCGTGCCTGACGGCGGATTCCCATTGATCAGGAGGGTCTGGAACTGTTCAAAGTGCATGTGAATCGGATGTTGCCATCCGCCTGAGTTGTTCTGGAAGATCCATTCCTCCACGGTGTTTCGCTTGATCGCGAACCGCGAGGGGTCCTCGCAACGGTTGACAAGCTGGCCGTTTACCTGCCATTGGCCATTGCCTCTCTCGAACCGGAACGTGCGAACGACACGCGGCGCTTCGTTGGTGCTCGGGAAACCATAGAAATAGGTACCCGGTGGAATTTTGGCCGGGTCGACACTGTTGTCGGTTACTGCCGGGCCATCGACGACGATCTTCAGGATCTTGTCTCCCGCGCCGGCGGCCAGGACGTTTCCTGTTGGACCGCGTCCGTCTTCCTGCTCCAGACGGTTCTCGAGGAAGAACGTCTTTCCCGCGTCCTTGGTGAAATCGACGATCACGTCCACGCGCTCGGCTACTGAGAAGCGCGCGCTGTTTACCTGGACCGGCCGCTCTAACAGATCGCCGTCTGTCGAAATCTGCCAGAACGACTTGGTTGAGTTGTTCGGGCCAAGGACGAACAGCTGATAGAAACGCGAAGGTCCTGTGTTCAACCAGCGGAAGCGATAACGACGCGGGCTTACGTGCAACACAGGTTGGATCTTGCCGTTGACGAGGAACTTGTCACCGAGAATTCCATCCGTATTGAACAGATCGAATTTCAGCAGACCGGTCACGTTATCGAAGACCTTGTCGTTGAAGACCATGTAAATGTCGAAACTGGTAAGCGGGTTTTGGCCATCGCCGAAGCTCGGCAATTTAAATCCCGTGTTTTCGTTTCCAGTATCGAATTCGTTGAAGAGGATGTAAGCGCCTGCGAGGCCTTTGTAAGTATTCTCCGCCGTATGATCGATGCGGTGATCGTGGTACCACAAAGTGTGCAACGCTTCTCTTACGTCGCCAACGCCGGGATGAGTCGAGTTAACGCCCGCGTATACATTCGGGTAATGATGATCGTAGAACTGCCCTCGCTCCATGAAGAAGCAGGGGAATCCGTCGCTCTCGAGCGGCGTGTGGCCGTTGTGCAAGTGCTCTGTAACTGAGGGAAGGCCAAAGCCGCCATTGGTGAGGGGAAGATTGTTGCGCAGCCGCAGTAATATCGAACCATCCTGAGGCCGGCCGAGAATGCCGTAGCGTTCGACGATTAGTGGACCAGGGGTGCGGCCGTTAAAGCCCCAGATCGTTTGCGGCGGCAGTTCGCCCTGCGGGGCCATGAGAACGGTCCCCTCTTGCTCGGACATTTCATAGAAACGTTGCGGGGGAAACTGCGCGAAAGCCTGGTGCGCTACTGTGCGCGCTTCCCCGGCGTCGCGTTGCGGTTCCGCAGTCGGTTGCGGATTGAGTGAAGAAAGCGGCACTGGTTGCAGGACCGGCAGTCTCGGCATTAGTTCCTGGAAAGGTGTGGTTGCGGGGCTGTTTGGTTCGTCATCGTCGAAAGAACCGCGGCTATTCAGCGGACGGGCGCTCAATCCTTTTTTCGGTATTAGCATACCGGCGCTGGTGAGCAATCCCATCTTCAGCAGATCGCGCCGCTTGAAGCCGGCGGCGATCAGCTCGCGACGATTGTCCGCTGCTGTCTGCTTTTCCTTTTCCTTTTTTCTGTTGCGTTTAGAGATGTACGCCATAGGTAACTCCTCTATGTGGCCTGGGGTTAACGATGGACCAGGCTTGTTTGTGTGTAATGAGAATTTCCGACACGTATCCCGGGACGGAAAAACTCCGTGCCGTTTTGACTTGGTTCGACACGAGCTCTTAGTCACCCGTCATTTCTGCGGGTGTAGTAGAGCGTGCGAGAGAGTGCGAGGAAGGCGCAGTACTCTTGCGAGTGGAGACTATTTGTCCGGCGTCTGGGCATAGGGGGTGACACTCAGGACAAATGCAGTTTGTGAAAGCGGCAAAAAGACTTTTCGCTATATTCGGTTTTACTTAACCACGACGGATGACGTAGCAACACCTCCGAGGTTGCTTCGCACAGTGATGTTCTGCGGATTCGTAGATACGCTCAACTCACCCCTGTACTGGCCGCCGCCGTTATTCGAGAGCGTGCCGAGAAGTTGACCGGTCGCAGTTACGAACACCTGGAGTGTTGCGTTGCTGCTCGTGCTGGTCGCCTCGACGCGTAAGACGCCTTTCGAAGTCTCGAATTCAGCACGAGTGATGCGCACTGTGTCAGTGCTCGGCGGCGGAGCTGCGTTGGTGTTGATCGTGAGCGTAGCGCTGCGCGTGACTCCACCAAACGAACCGCTGATCGTGGCACTCGTCGTAGCGCTCACCGCTGTAGTGTTAACAATGAAACTCGCCGAACTTGCACCCGCCGCGACAGTGACGCTCGCAGGTACGGTAGCCACCGCGTTATTACTTGCAAGCGTCACTACAGTCGCAGACGGAGCCACCGCACTCAACGTGACGGTACCTTGGACCGAATTACCGCCGACTACGGAACTCGAGGCCAACGTCAGCGCCGACAGTGTAAGCGGCGCAGGCGTTGGAGCTCCGGGAGTAACGGTGACAGTCAGATCTCGCCGGCCAAGCTGGTTGTTACGGATCCTGATTCTGACGTTCTGGGTTGAAGTTACATTTCTGGCCGTCGCACTAAATCTCACACTCGAAGCACCCGCAGGCATGAACACACTCGACGGCACTGGCAAGACTGTTGAATTGCTGCTCGACAGCGAGAACGTAAACCCACCGGAAGGAGCAACTGCACCTGCCGTCAATGTAATTTGAATTTCCGTCGAAGAACCCGAAGCGATCGTCGAAGGCGTAGCAGTCACACTGCCGTAAGCAGGAGCAACAACTACCGATCCCGTCGAGTTCAAGAATACCGCCAGACCAGTACTCGCTCCGGTGATTGGCAACCCGATATCCGGACGGCCGTCGCGATTAAAATCGCCGGTAACAATCGTGCCACCACCAACACTCGACAGCGGTGGCGGCACGGCATACAACTGCGGCGCACCAAAAGTTCCATCACCATTGCCACGCAGGATCTCAAACAGACCTTCAGTTCCGTTTGCCAAAGACAACGCGAGATCGAGAAACCCGTCACGATTGAAATCGGCAATCGCCTGATACTGCGGCACACGCAAACCCGGCTCGGTGATGATTCGTGCCGGCTGGAAAGTGCCATCGTTGTTGCCTAGCAGAATCGCCGTTCTGCTGCCGTTAAGGGCAAACGCAACCACCAGGTCCTGAATCGTATCGCCATTAAGATCCGCAACGTCGATATCGGTGCCATCAACACCGATGGTTCCTTCAGTGAGAATATTGATCGTCGGTTGCTTCAGAAATGATCCATTGCCAATGCCGAGCAGAACATAGACCTGCGCTTGATCGCCGGAGATACCGAGGTCTTTGATTCCATCGCTGTTGAAGTCGCCGACCGCGATGCGCGACATTCCAGTGCCGACGTCGATGTCAAAAGGAGTCTGAAACGTACCATCACCCAAACCAAGCATCACCGTGATCGTGCGCGCCGCAACACAGGGACTGACGAAGCACGACAACATATGGGCCAACACGACGTCGAGGCGCCCATCGTTATCGAGATCGGTGGCGACAATCGCGGGCGAATCATCCAGCGCTCCGGTGTTGGGGAAAGTCACTGGCGCATTGAAAGTGCCGTCGCCGTTGCCGGTAAGCAGGGCAAGACTGAACTCGGCGTTGATCAGCGAGACCGCAAGATCAACTCTTCCGTCGCCATTGAAATCACCGGGCGCGAGGTCCTGCGACTGCGCGCCCGTTGCGAAGTTGACTCTGGGCTGAAACGTTCCGTCAGCATTGCCCAACATAATTCCGACCCCGCCTGAACCCGTTGCAGCCAGATCCAGAATGCCGTCTCCATTTAAGTCGGCGGTGAAGAGATCGTTGCCGAGGATTGGATAATCAGTTCGGCTGAAAGTCTGGGCCCATGCGTTAATTTGAACTACGACTATGGCTAAAGAAATTAGGACAAACCTCATTTCGGAACTCCATCGAGTGACAGCAGGTAAAGAATCAATGTACTGAGAATTCGTGGCTGAAAGTTTGGTGAGAGTAAGAGACCAGTCTGACTTGCGTTCGCAGGAAGAGTCGTTCGAATTATTAGCCCAGCAGCAATAGGGAGAAGACCTAATGAAAACAGTAGTAACCTGCTTACTCGCATTCGCCGCCCCCGGGTAGTGTTATCTCGTGCTGTCGGGAAGAGTTTTATTCAACCCTACAGTGCGCTTGGGGCTATGAAAAATACATACGAATAAGAGAATTATCGAAAAGACCGCAAACGATCAGTGCGATTTCTTGTTTTTTGTTGCACGGGCCGGCGTTGGAGTAGGACTGGGGCTAGGACTCGGGCTTGGACTCGGACTCGGACTCGGCTCGCTTTCGGGCAAGCTAGTAAGTGCAATGCCGGTGTCAATCCGATATTGCACGTCGCCGTCGAGATTGACAGACATCCTCTGCACGTGACGAGCAAGGTCCTTGTTGGACAAATACGGGAAGGTCGCGCGAACCAACGCCGCTTCGGCGGCAACGATCGGCGCCGCCATCGATGTGCCGCTCCACGTCCCGTATTGATCGCCAGGGACAGTGCTTAGAATCTGTTCGCCAGGCGCCGCTACCTTTACCCACGATCCTCTGCTCGAGAAAGACGCCAACGTGTCCTCGCTAGTAGAGGCCCCGACTGAAATCAATCCGTCGACGTTTTCGGCGGCCGGATATTGTTTCGTGCTGTCACTGGCGTTACCCGCAGCGGCGACTACCACGAGATAAGGATTCACTGAAACCGGAAAGTCTTCGTCGCTGGTTCCACCGCCACACGCTTTTGCTATCAGATTGCCGATAAGTTTCGTTTCCCTGCGCGTTGTCAAACTCAGATTGATAACGTCGGCGCCGTCTGCGGTTGCTGGGTCGCCGTCGGGGTCAACTGCGTATGCCAAAGCCTCAGCCAACACCCAGATATTTCCCACGCCGCGTTCGTCGAGCACTCTGATGGGGATGATTTTCGCTTCCGGCGCGACCAGCGCAATTAATCCGGCGACGTGTGTGCCGTGTCCGTATGGTCCTGTCTGTTGGTCGCCTACTTCAGTTGGATCACTATCGTCATCGACGAAATCCCAACCTGGCAGGAGTCGCCCTGCAAGTGCCACATGGTTCGTATCTACGCCGGTATCGAGAACCGCAATTTTGATCGGGCCGTTTGGGCCTGTTCCTTTATTGATCTGATGAGCTAAAGGAAGCTGGATTTTTTCCGCCGCCCACTGCGATACGAACGTTGCATCATCGCCTCCGACACTCCAGGTGATGCCGACGCTCCAGGTAATGCCACCACCCTCCGGGGGTGTCGCGATGAAGTTGGGTTCAACGAAGAAGACACGTGAGTCACCCGACAACTGCCTCACGCGGTCTTCGACGGAAGCATTATCTGTAATCCGCAGCCGGTAAATCGGCCGGCTACCAAACTGATCTATTGGAATCGGATCGAGCGAGTATCTTTCAGCAATCGATGGCAGGTCTGCGGTGCTGGCCAGTTTTACAACGACTTCCCCCGCGAGAAACTCTTCCCCACCACTATTTGCGTGCGAAACGCTACTCGTCCGCAAGTCTAATAGCAGGCAGAAAGCAACCAGCAACAAAGTCAAGAATGTTACCCCTCGACGCACAGCCTTGCCCTCTTGTTATTAGAATCTCGTTGGGGGAAAAGTCGGGGAGAGTGCTCGATAAAATAACCAAAATCTCTTCGGTTGCCAATCACCAACGCCCGACAAGTATAAAAGGCGACCAAAAAAACGGGTGCGGTCTTTCCTTCAGCAACTTTATCTGTGCGGTACGCAGCGCGGTCGCTGGCGACTTCGTGGCAGCCAGCTCAGAATAAAACGAGCCCATCAACTCCGTCGTAGCCTGGTCGTCAATGGTCCAGAGACTCATTAAGACGGTTGGCGATCCGGCAGAAAAGAAACCGCGCGCAACGCCCATGAGCTCATCCCCGGGAGCAACGGCGTTCATGCCGGTTTCACACGCGCTAAGCGTTACGAGCCCGCAATTCAGTTTCAATCCATAGGCGTCGCGTGCCGTAAACCATCCATCGCTTAAGCGCAAGCCGGAGAATAGTGGATTGTCTGACCGAAACTGGGCGTGACAAGCCACATGAATTACGTCAGCGTGCGGAGCGTTTGCGCGGAACACCTCAGTGGTGGCCGCTTTGTCTGAATATCGATTGATGTCGCCGAAAATCTGGTTGAGAGCGTCAAGTTCCTCGTACACACGAGGAATTGTTTCATCAGCAACTCCAAGAAGTAACGCGGTGCGAAACTGAGATTCGGGTCGAGCGAGACACTGTTGCAACACTACTGCGCTGGGAGCAAACGAAACTTCCCTTCTCTCGATCAGATAACTCTTCCCGTCGTACAAGGCCTGAAATGGCAAATAGTAAAGTCCGCGATGCGGCACGATCACGAGGTGACGGTTACCGATCTTTTGTTCGATCCGCCGCAACACTCGATCGTATAGAGAGAGCAAGTGTTTCTGAGTGCGTTGCGTGAGAGTCGGCAAATGATTTCTCACTCGCATCGATCCATAACGCAACGTGTCTATTTGAAAACGACATTTCTCGATCTCCGCTACGATCTCCGATTCAGTTCCGAGATCTCTCACAACTCCAACTTCTTCATTCGTGACGACGAATGCGACCAGTTTGTCGTCGATCGTGGTGTATTCAACCAGCGCGCGATCAGTACCGAGCGCCGATTGGATTTGGGTTAGCGAAAAGAGATCTTCTTGCGAAGCAGTCGGGCCGTTGGCGCTGCGATGCTGAAGCTGGCGTGTAATTTCCAGCAGTTTTCGTTCGCGTTCAAGGAGTTCGCGTTCCAGTTCGGAGTTAGCTTCCGAAATCTGGACTGCGCCGCGTACGAAGCGATGCATCTGGTTATACACATAATTAAGCTCCTCCCTCAGTTTTGCGGCTTGCGCCAGGAGGTGTGCTTCGAAATCATCGCGTGCGTCAGTGGTGAGTGTGATTCTTCCCGCCAAAGTATCTGCGAGCGCTCTGGATTTAGCACGTTCGGTAAAAATTAGTGCGTCAACTGATCGCGTGTCACCCTCGAGGAGGCAAAGTTTAGCCAGTTCGTGGTACGGAGACATTCGATTAGAGAAGAACGCAGTGCGAAAGTCCTCACCTGGAATAGGCGCACGCAACTGTTCCGTCAAATCGATTGCCTGTTTGAAGTTCATTTCCGCAACCTTGAACTTGCCTTCAAGCAAGGCAAGGGCGCCGAGTGAGCTAAAACAACGCTCCGCGATTTGCGGCTGTTCATGAAGCTCGGCATTGCGCGCGGTTTCTTCGAGTAGCTTGCGAGCGGTCGCAAGATTTCCGAGAGAGCGTTCGGTTTCACCGCGCAACCAACGCGCGAGCAGCAATCGCTGCCAGCTTCCGGATATCAATAGTGCGGGCTCCGCCTGCGCGGCCATCAACCTCGCTCCTTCAAACTTGCCTTCTCGGTAAAGTAGCTGGGCATGAGTCAGCGCGACCAACGCCGCGCCTACTACATTTTCTTCTGCTGCGTAAAGTCGTTGTGCTTCATCGAGCCAGCGTTGGGCTTCTTTCGTTCGTCCCAGCAGCATCAGTGCACGGCACCTATACGCCTGAGCGCGCGCTTGTTCAGCACGCATTCCGTGTTCAGCGTAAAAAGGTATTACTCGCTCATAGATCGCAAGTGCCTCAGGTGCGAGGTTGAGTTCGAGATATGCGTCAGCGATTTCGTGCTCAGCCAGAACGGATTGAATCGTAAGACCGAGCGCGGTGTAGCTCTGCCGCGAGCGCTCCAAAAAATCCAGGGCTCGATCGTAGCGACCTTGCAGGAGTGCGAACAGTCCAATACTGCCTTCAATTGCCGCGAGAGTTACAGGTTGTCCGGATGCCTCTGCTTGCTGTAACGCCTGCTCAAAAAGTTCTTCGGCGGATTTGAACTTGTGCAGTGACGCGTGAGTGACGGCTAAAGAGTTGTTTACAGTGGCGAGCTGTTTCTGATCATTGAGCGCCGAAAAACGCGCGCGCGCGGCGCTTAGAAAGATATCAGCGTCGTGGTAGCGGTCACGCCGAAAGTGCAGATTGCCGATGTTGTGTTCGATCTTGCCCGCCGCTTGCAAATCGTTGTAAGCGAGAAAAATCTCCCGCGCAGCGAGACCACAGGCGATGGCTTCCTCGTAGCGTCCTATCATTGAAAGAGCGATGAGCTTGCTGACGCGTGTCGCTGCGGCCGTATGCGTCTTTCCGAGACTGAGAAACCGCCGCTCCGAATCTTCGAGCTCGGAAATCGCTAATTCCATTTGTCCGCGGACGAGTTCCTGAAGACCAGCGGCCCAGGCGGCGAGGGCTTTTATTTCGGGGTTACTTCTGATGTTCGAAAGCAATCGGAGTGAGGCAGCGGCGCCGAGCGCTTGCGCAGGATGCGAACTCCAACCATCGAGACAGATGTCTTTTAACCTGTAGGCAAGTTCTACATCCGCGAGGACAACATTTTCCCAGAGCAATTTTTCTCGGTTCGCATCGCTGGAGTCAACGAGACGTGTCGCAAGTTCCGCATGCTGCATTGATCGCTTAGACCTTGAGCTCTAGCTCGGGAATCTCAATTTGAAGATCCTGCATTTTAACTATGAGCGAATACTTGCCGGCGGGCACTGGCGGAAGTGTGAATTCACAGACGTCATTCAACGCAGTTTCCGATCTTCCCGCCACCCCTGAAATCTCAACCGAACCCGCACAAGCGGCGCCGATTATTTGACCGGCGAGAACACATTCATCGTTCAGCATAGTGACGCGTAGATCCAGATCCGTCTCTTCTGCTGAATAAAGCATCTGCCGAGAAGTTGTGAAAAGCGAACGCATCCCGAAAGCGGGACTCGCATCGCGACTGTCGAAAGTCAGAAGCGCAACAATCCGCCGCAATGGCGAACGCTTTTCCTGTGAAAAGATATTTAGAGCCGCGGTCAACACGTCGCGCGGCGCATCGGTCGAGCTGTCAGTTCTCATCATGAGTATCAACTGCTGAAGTCGACTCAGGTTTTCATGACAGGCTGAACAGGTTGAGATATGGGTCATCGCGGCTTCCGAAGTTGCAGGTGTGCCCCTGTTGTCCGCGATACTCGCAAGTGTTTCAAGCGAAATGTGTGTTGAGCTATTCATAGCGGCGGTGTTCACCTGCCTACAGTTCGACAGAGGCTCGCGCTCGTAAAAAAATACATTTATGTTCTATTTTTTTAACAGCCGAAGCATCTTGGCTAAGCAACGAGCACGGGTTGGGCCAATACTTGCTTCGGGTATTCCCAGGGCTGAAGCGACGTCAGCGTAGGACGCCGGCTCGGCGCCGTAAAAAAGCATTTCCAGTAGCGTTCGACAACGCTCGTCTAATGTCGACAGCGCCGTCCGGATGCGGTGCTGCTCTTCAAGAATCAATAATTGTTCATCCGGCAAGGGTGCTTCATCTCGAATTGATGCCGCCACATGCGGTTCGTCGGTATTCACATCCGACTGTTGGTGAACCAACGCTTTCGAGACAACGTGTAAAGTCTTGCGTCGAGTAGTTGTAACCAACCACGCCTGAAGTTTTTCCGGTTGCTCTATATCGTTCAGTTTTTGAAACAGAGTTGTGAATACGTCCTGAAAGATCTCGCTGGCGTGATCTTCATCGAGCCCCGCTCGAAGTGGAATGGCGTAAATCAGGCGTTGATAACGCCGAATGAGTTTCTCCCACGCAAGCTGATCACCGCGTCGGCAGGCCAATACCAGCTGCACATCAGTCTCTTCCATTTGTAACGGGTTCCGGGCAACAACAGGATAGGGTTGTCAGTGTTGGTTGTCCAGATGTTGGTCGTCCCCGGTGGCTGTATGGTCCTAACCAGATCACGTTGGTATCCCGACATGCTTTACCAGTTGCGCAAAGCGTGTGTCAGAGCGTAAGCCGTCCAGCATCGGATCGACTTTTAAACTTACCAACTGAACATCGTGCTGCTCCTTTGCCTTTTGGAGCCATTCGAAGGCCGAATCGCTGTCGTCTAACGCAGCATAGATTCCCGCAATGGAATAAGGGGACGCCGTCCCCGCCACGATTACTTCATCGAGAATTTCGATCGCTTCCGATCGTTTACCCCATCTGGCGTACGCGTGTGCCACGATAGCTTTGACGGACACTTCTACAACGGCTGCGCCTTTGATTAGCTCCAACAGTTTTTGATATTCGGCCATCGCTTCCTCGTACAGTCCTTTGTACACCAGGACAGTTCCCAGGACACTGCGGGCGGCAACAAAGTTGGGTTCCATCTCTATCACTTTTTGAAGCTGTTCTACTGCGCGATCATATTGGTGCGCCAGAAAGAAATTCATGGCGGGCGTCATGTTCATCAGTAACGACAGAGGATCCAGCTCAATTGCTCGCCTCGCTTCTCGATCCGCTTCTTCGTGGCGCCCAAGGTTAGCCAAATAGATGCAATACCAATGATGAGCTTCCGCGTAATTCGGACTAAGCGCCAGCGCCCGTTTGAACTCACTTTCAGCGCCGGCGAAATCCCAGTCATAAAGAAATCTGTAAAAACCTAACGTTCCATGGGCTTCGCCAAGGCTTTCATCCAGCTCCAGGGCCTTGAGCACGGCTTGCTTTGCTTCATCACGATGCGCCAGGTAATTATGACAATCACCCAGTCCGGCGTAAGCCAAAGCATAATTCGGATCTTTCTCTATGGCTTGCTGAAAATACTCGACTCCTTTCTGCACGCCGTCCGGTGTCAACTTATTGAAGTGAAACCGGCCCTTGAGGTAAAGAAGATAAGCTTCGTTGTTTTCGGTGCGACGCTTCGTCAGTAGTTGCTGCTCATAACCGGTAAGCTCCAGATGGAGCTTTTGGGCGATCTCGCTCGTAATGTCTTGCTGCGCCGTAAACAGTTCCGCAGATCTCCGCACGTACTGCGCGCCCCAGATATGCCGGTCGTCGATGGTGTCAACCAGCTCAATGCTGATCGACAGTAAGTCATCGGCCTCAGCGACGCGGCCCATTAGCACCGCTTGCACGTTCAAATCGCGTCCTACCGTTTGCGCGTTAACTTCACGTCCTTTGTAACGAAATGCTGAATTGCGTGATGTAACGCGGAGATTGGTTAACTGCGCCAAACTGGTGATCAGGCTCTCAGTGATTCCATCCGACAGATACTCACTCTTTGCGTTGACATTCACAAAGGGCAAGACGGCAATCGAATCTATCGGCAGGCGGACGGGTCGATCGCGCACTTCTTTCACGTTTGCCACAAAGCGATAACCACGCCACGGTATGGTCTCGATGTACTGATGCTCGCGCGGGCACTCCCCCAGAGCATTTCTCAAGGTAGAGATGTTGCGCGCGATGTTTCCTTCTTCCACCGTGGTCTCGGGCCAGACGAGTTTCATCACGTCGTCTTTGCTGAGGATGTGACCGCCGTTTTGGACTAGCACCAGCAGAATATCGAAAACCTTAGGCCGTAGCGGTACAACTTCACCATTGCGTAGCAGTCGCCGTTCGCGTGCATCCACGCGAAACGGGCCAAACTCGTAAGCCTTGTCAGTCTGCCAGAACATCGCCGGTAAACGAGAGTTTCCAAACTCTTTCCGAAACTTTTCCGAACTCGCGAAGGACTTTATTTCCGGTTTGAAACTATCTTCGAGACTGAAAAAGTCGCGGCGATTCTATTGAATGAACCGCAGCCGGAGCAAATGAATTCAAACTACGGAAGAGATAAGTCAATGAATGAGGTTGAACAAAAAATACGAGAACTGGAAGAAGAGCTGACGCAGACTGAGATGCGACTCGAGATTGACGCCCTCGATCGGATCTACGCCGACGACATAATGGTGACGGCTCCGATTGGCATTTGTGTTGACAAACCGGCGGTGATGGCAGAAGTGCGTCAGGCCGCGGAAAAAGCGGTTATCGGCCGCTACGATAAGGACGAGTTAAAGATCCGAGCCTTTGGCGATACTGCGGTGTCGAGCTATTGCATTGCCGCGGAAGCAAGCTTCGAAGGAACGGAGATCAAACGTCAATTGTGCATCACGAACGTCTGGATGAAGCGCAATGGCGACTGGCAGATCATTGCCAGACATACCGCCAGTCTGCCGCAAGATACGCCGCCAGCAACCGAAAAGTGCGGATGAGGTCCAGCAGCGATTGCAAGCAATCTCTCATTACCAAATTCTCAAAAAGCTCGGCGAGGGCGGCATGGGCGAGGTTTACCTTGCGCAAGACACGCGTCTCAATCGCACCGTCGTGCTAAAAATCCTACCCGTTAGCGTTGCTCTTGATCGGGAGCGAATCAGACGATTCAAAAAAGAGGCCCGCACCGCTGCGTCTTTGACCCATCCAAACGTTGCCCACGTCTACGAAATAGGTGAGGTTGACGGCACGAGTTTTATCGCCATGGAATATGTGGAGGGACAAGCACTTGATCTCAAAATCAACGGACAGCCTCTTGAGACAAATCGGATCATACAAATCAGTATGGAAACCGCTGACGCGCTTGAGGAGGCTCACTCGAAAGGCATTACGCACCGCGATATCAAACCCTCGAACATCATGATCACCACACGAGGTCAGGTGAAGGTGCTTGACTTCGGAGTAGCGAAAATCTCAAAGCCTGTCGAACAGACTGCCAACGACAACCCCACGGAAGTCAAAACAAGCCTTGGAATCATACTGGGCACAGTGCCTTATATGAGTCCGGAGCAGGCACGTGGTCAGGAGGTTGATCACCGCTCCGACATCTTTTCGCTGGGCGTGGTGATGTATGAGATGGCGACCGGCCGGCTGCCGTTCTTCGGATCAAATAAAGTTGAGACGATCGAACGCATTACACGATCGCAACCGGAAGCCATCGCACGCTTCAACTACAATATCCCAGAGGAGCTGGAACGGATCATTCGCAAGTCGTTAGAGAAGGATCGTGAGCGTCGCTACCAATCGTCGCGTGAACTTCTGATTGACCTCAAGAATCTCCATCGAGATAGTGGTGCGGCGGTAACTACAGCTAAAACTGTAATGCCACAGCCGCGGGTGTCGCTGCGCAGTTTATCTCTT
This sequence comes from Pyrinomonadaceae bacterium, assembly GCA_035281525.1. Classification (GTDB taxonomy): domain Bacteria; phylum Acidobacteriota; class Blastocatellia; order Pyrinomonadales; family Pyrinomonadaceae; genus PSRF01. Next base: position 15,432 of record DATEDU010000058.1, read on the forward strand.
ACCGCGCTGGCACTGCTGATCTTTGCAGCTGTACTCACCGGAATTTATTTACTCAGCGAGCGAGGCGAGGCTATAAACTCCGTAGCGGTCTTGCCCTTTGTGAATGTCAGTGCTGATCCCAATACGGAATACCTCACAGACGGCATCACAGAGAGTCTCATCAACAACCTTTCGCAGTTGGGAAACCTGAAAGTAATCGCGCGCAGTTCTGTCTTCCGTTACAAACGTCGGGAAATTGAACCGCAGGCGGTAGGGCGCGAACTTGGCGTAAACGCCGTCCTGACGGGCAGGGTCATACAGCGTGGCGATGATCTGTCAATCAGTATTGAGTTGATGGATACGCGGGACAATAGCCATATCTGGGGCGAGCAGTACAGCCGCAAGCTTGCTGACACTATGATGGTGCAGTCGGAGATTTCACGTGAGGTAACGGAGAGGTTGCGGCGAAGGTTGAGCGGTGAGGAGCAAAAGCAACTTGCCAAACGCCATACTGAAGATACCGAAGCCTATCAGCTGTATCTAAAAGGCCGCTACCATTTCCACAAGCTGACATTAGATGGTGTAGAGAAAGGGATCGAATACTTCCGACAGGCTATTGAAAAAGATCCGAATTACGGTTTGGCTCACACGGGATTAGCGGATTGCTATAACTATCTTGGGAAACCAATCGAGGCAAAGGCAGCGATAACGAGGGCGATAGAAGTTGATGACACCCTGGGGGAAGCTCACGCTTCACTAGCATTCATCAAGTTGCTCCATGATTGGGACTGGGCAGGCGCTGAGAGACATTTCAAACGTGGAGTCGAGTTGAACCCAAACTATGCGTTGGCCCATCACTGGTATGCAATCTATTTAGCAAATATGGGCCGGCACGATGAAGCCATTAGAGAAGCGAAGCGCGCACAGGAGCTTGATCCTCTTACACTCGTGGTGAGTATGACCCCAGCAGCGACTTTATATCTCGCGCGACGGTATGATCTGGCCATCGAAGAACTGCAGAAAGGGTTAGAAATGGATCCAAACTTTGTCCCGGTGCACAGCCTGCTTGGTGTCGCGTACGAGCAAAAAGGAATGTATGAGAAAGCCATTGTCGAGTATCAGAAAGTGATTGACCATTCAAGAGGTAATCCACAGGCAGAAGTAGCCATGAAGGCGCGCATCGGACATGCCTACGCATTGTGGGATAAAAGAGCTGAAGCGGTAAAGATACTTGACGTATTGTTGAAGCGACGTGACGTGGCGCATTCAATGCTGTCGTATTCAATTGCGGAAATCTACGCCGGCCTTGGCGAGAACGATCGAGCGTTTGAGTGGCTTGAGAGGGCACGTGAGGAGCGCAATATTCAGATGGTGAGCCTAAAAGTTGACCCGAATCTTGACGGCCTTCGTTCAGACCCGCGTTTCTCAGATCTGCTGCGGCGAATGAATCTGCCCGAGTGAACACTTGTAATTGTGATTCAGAGCAAGACGATCTCTACGAGGTGGCGGTTGGCTAATACCGGAAGGCACGCTCAAATTGCGCTGATTTTTTGCGATAGTTCGCTCTTGCGCAATCTGACAACGAACCTCATAATCAGGCCCATGACTGAGAAAGAGATCGTACTTGAAACTATTCGCGTGTTGCCTGATGACTGTTTGCTCGAAGAGATAGCCGAGCGCATTGAGTTCATGGCTGCGGTACAGAAAGGTCTCGATCAACTCGACAGAGGCGAAGGTATTCCTCACGACGAAGTAAAACGACAGCTAGCCTCATGGCTTACAAACTAATCTAGTCACCGGGCGCGACATAGTGTCATCGGGCGCAATATTCCCACCGACCTTACTGCATCTTAGTCTCGATGAACCATCAGCTAATTGCGTGGTG
>DATEDU010000059.1:0-6366 GCA_035281525.1 Pyrinomonadaceae bacterium
ATCTGAGATCTGAAATGTGAAACTCGGTATGTCAGAGCCAATCTCAAAAATCCCGAACGGCTTCCGCTACCACTCCGAAGCCGGCCCTCGCCTCAGGCGCCTTGTCGAAGAAACCGCAACGTCGGTCTTCAGCGGCTGGTCATACGAGGAAATCATCACGCCAACCGTCGATTACTACTCCCTGTTTGAATCCGGCATGGGCAGTGCGGAAGCCAACCGTGCGTTCAGATTTATAGACGCCGATGGACGCCTGCTCGCACTACGGCCAGACGTTACTTCAGGAATAGCGCGAGCAGCGGCTACTCTCTTCGCCAAACGCCCGCGACCTCTTCGTCTCTGTTACGCAGCCAGCGTCTTTCATCAGCAGGGTCAATCACACGCGGACTGGCGGCGAGAATCAAAACAACTCGGTTGTGAGTTGATCGGCTGCAACGGGCTAGTGGCCGACATCGAAGTGTTACTCATTGCCCTCGAAATACTGCGAAGCCTTCCGCGAGAACTGACATTCGTCATCACGCTCAATGACGTCGAAATTTTCAACGGAATTGCTGAGAGCCTCGCGCTTGATTCGCGAACTCGCGATGAATTCCGGCAGCTGATCGATTTCCGAGATACGGCGCAACTGCAAATGTTTGTTGCGAATTACAGCTCGCCTGATGATTCGCGAGACTTCACACAAGTTATTCAATTATCTGGTAAAGGTGAGATCTTTGATCGTGCTCGACGTGTGATTACCAACGCGCGGTCGTTCGTCGCGCTGAACCGTTTGGAAGCTTTATGGTCCATGCTCGTATCGCTCGGCGTCGCCGAAAATTTTGCGATTGATTTAGGCGATGTCTCCCGGCTCGATTACTACACTGGGCTGACGCTCAGAATTTACGTCGACGGCGTAGGCTCGGATGTTGGCAGTGGCGGGCGCTACGACAATCTGATTTCACGGTTCGGGAAGAGCGAGCCGGCAATTGGTTTTGTTCTTAAACTCGACGCTCTCGCCGAGCTCATTGCCACACGGCAACAACAGATTCCTGAATCCACACAACAAACGATCAATTGTAACGGTGACGATGCCGTTGGGGCTTTTCGGAAGGCTATGAACCTGCGAGCACAAGGTCACAAGGTCGCGATTCAATCTGAAGAGGTGAATGCATGCCGGAGCTGACGATCGCGATTGCCAAGGGACGGCTGCAAACCGAAGCGTTGCCGATGCTGGCCAACATTGGCGTGCGGCTGACCGGAGATGCAGCTTCCAGGTGCCTCACCAGATCCGACGAAACAGGACGCACTCGCTACATCTTCGTCAAACCTTCTGATGTTCCCGTTTATGTTGAACATGGAATCGCCGATTGTGGGCTCGTGGGCCTCGACATCCTGCTCGAATACGAAGCCGACGTGTTGCAGCCGGTCAGTTTGCCAATCGCACGTTGCCAGATCGCAGTCGCCGGTCCGGTTGGCCAGCCAAAGAACGGCTACGCCATGCTGCGCGTGGCGACAAAGTATCCACGGATTGCTGCCAGGCATTTTGGCGCGCGTGGTCAACCCGTCGAAATCATCCAGCTCTCTGGCTCAGTTGAATTAGCTCCCGCGTTAGGTCTAGCCGATTGCATCGTCGATCTGGTCGAGACGGGACGAACGCTCAGGGAGAATGGACTTCAAGTGCTGGAAGTGATTGCCGAGTCGACTGCTCGTCTGGTGGTCAACCGGGCCAGTCATCACTTAAAGGCAAACATAGTGGGTGAGCTCGTTAACCTTCTAAAAAATCATTCGCAAAGCACAAGCACAGCATGATTGAAGTTATCGCAATCAACGAAAAAGCAAAGCTGAATGCAAAGCTCGAGCGCATTCGGCAGAGGAATGTTGCGCTCGACGCGGAGCTCATCACCCAGGTGAGCGCGATTGTCGACGACGTGCGATTGCGTGGAGATGCAGCGCTGATCGACTACGCCGCAAAGTTCGATGGCGAGCGACTTCAACAGTCCGATTTGAGAGTTAGTTGCGACAGGCTGTGTGAAATCGCTAAGCGTGCTGACGTTAATGTGGTCGACGCACTCCGAATAGCCATTGCGAACGTACGTGCATTTCACGAACACGAGCTGCCTCAATCGTGGGAAATTAATGGCCCAAACGGCATTCGTTTAGGCCAGCGTGTAACGCCGATTGAACGTGTCGGGCTATACGTGCCGGGAGGCGGCGCCAGCTATCCCTCATCCGTGGTGATGAACGTTGTGCCGGCGCAAGTCGCCGGCGTGGATCGCATCGTCGTAGTCACACCTCCAGGCTCAATTCAGAAAAATCCAGCCGTCGCAGCAGCACTAGTGGAGCTCAACGTAAACGAGGTTTACGCCGCCGGCGGCGCACAAGCAATCGCAGCGCTTGCATACGGCACTGGGACCATTCCGAGCGTAGACAAGATTACAGGCCCAGGCAACAAATTTGTCGCTGCCGCAAAAAGACATGTGTTTGGCCTTGTCGGAATCGATTCCATTGCTGGCCCCAGCGAAGTCGTCGTCTTAGCTGACCAGTCAGCACGGCCTGATTTCGTTGCCGCCGATTTGCTGGCTCAGGCTGAACATAGCGAAGACGCATCCGCGATTCTTATTACGACAAGTAAGACTCTGGCTTGCGAAGTTGTCAGTGAGGTAAGAATTCAAGCGAGCCAGCTTCCACGATCAAAAACAATCGAACAGTCACTTGCGGATTACGGCGCGATCATAGTTGCTGACGATATCGACGAGGCCTGTTCGCTGGTAAATAAGCTGGCGCCGGAACACCTCGAGCTGATGACTCGTGACGATGATCAGATTGTGTCGCGGATCAGAAACGCAGGAGCTTTATTCTTTGGCCAGAATACACCGGAAGCAGTGGGCGACTACCTGGCAGGTCCGAATCATGTCTTGCCCACTGCAGGCGCCGCTCGTTTCTCATCTGCACTCAGCGTTCATGATTTTCTAAAGCGAACGAATCTTCTGAAATATCAGTTAGCCGAACTGAAAAGAACGGCAGCATTGATTGCAACGTTGGCTGCTGCGGAGGGTCTTGAAGGCCATGCGCGCTCGGCCATGATCAGACTCGAGGATCACTAAAATGCGCGAACCTTTAGAGATGATAAAAAAAGATGTCCGCACGCTGCACCCCTATTCGCTCGTCGCTGAGCGTGCGCGCATCAAGCTTAACCAGAACGAAAATCCCTGGGATGCTCCGGAAGAAATCAAAGAAGAAACGCTCAAGCGGCTGCGAGAGCGCGTGTGGTCGCGCTACCCCGGTCTGGTAACCACTGATCTCAATGAACGGCTGGCAAAATTCAGTAGTTGGAAGTCGGCAGGGATTATCGCCGGCAACGGCTCGAATGAGCTGATCCAGGCAGTGCTCATGATCGCTGCAGGGAACGGAAGAAGAGTCCTCATCAGCGAACCGACGTTCACTTTGTACAGGCAAATCTCGACTGTGTTGGAAAGTGAGATCGTTCCTGTGAGCCTCACGTCAGATTTGACCTATGACCTCAATGCGATGTTGAAGGCCATCGATACTACGCAACCGTCTGTCACCATTGTTTGTTCACCAAATAACCCCACGGGCTGCATCATGACGCAAACTGACTTGAGCTCAGTGCTTGGAGTCTCACCCGGCTTGGTAGTTGTTGATGAAGCGTACTTTGAGTTCTCGAGACAATCGGCTGTGCCGTTGCTTGAACAGCACTGGAACCTGGTCGTGTTGCGCACTTTTTCCAAGGCAATGGCGATGGCGGCGTTGCGCGTCGGCTACCTGCTGGCGGCGCCTGAGCTTGTTCGCGAGATTACCAAAGCCATTCTTCCTTACAACCTCAATCTGGTTTCCCAAACAGCTGCAGAAGTGGCCCTTGAGATGTACGAAGATCGCCTGCGCCCGTTGGTCGACGTAATTTGTCAGGAACGTGAACGCGTCTATGCGGCAATAGAAAGTATTCCTGGTTTTGTTCCGATTAGATCACAAGCGAACTTTCTTTTGGTTCGGTCTAAGTTCCCGGTGGAACATGTGTTTGACGAGCTTCGGCGCCAGGACATTCTGATTAGAGATGTGAGCAGTTACCCGATGCTGCGAGACTACTTCCGCATCAGCATCGGAACACCTGAGGAGAACGATGCCTTGTTGGAGGCGCTGCGCAGAATAGGGGGCTGAGAATTATCTCATTCACACCCGGCTTCAGGGATTCTGTAAGCAACTGCTCTCATTCACACCGGGCTTCAGCCCGGTGATAAGGAGCGATAGAACTCAGAAACCGTTTCAACGGTTTCTGGAGTACCGATGAAACCAAGATCAGCGGAAACCGTTAAAACGGTTCTCTGGATTATTCCGCTTCGGTCACCAGGCTGAAGCCCGGTGTGAATGAGAACAGGAACTTTCGCAACACCCGGCTGAAGCCGGGTCTGAATAAGATGGGCAATGGCAATTACGAATAATGAATAAATCAAAGAATAGCCGTATCGCAGAAGTCCATCGCAAGACCAAAGAAACAGACGTGCGAGTCGTGTTGCGACTCGACGGGAACGGAACGTCAAAGATCGTGACAGACATTCCTTTCCTCGATCACATGTTGGAGCTTTTTGCTCGACACGGTCTTTTCGATCTTGACGTTCATTGTCGCGGTGATCTTCATATTGACGATCACCACTCTGTTGAAGACATCGCAATCAGCCTCGGTCAAGCATTTTTTCAAGCGTTGGGCGACAAGGCAGGCATCGCTCGGTACGGTTTCGCGGTCGTCCCGATGGATGAAGCGCTTTGCCGCGCCGCACTGGATCTGTCAGGCCGCTTTTATCTCATTTACGAACTCAAAACGACCAGGCAGCGGATCGGAAACTTTTCTGTCGAATTGGCCGAACACTTCTGGCGCTCGTTTGCCGAGCACCTACGCTGCAATCTGCACATCGACATGCTGCGCGGGCGCAACAGTCATCACATTTTGGAAGCGTCATTCAAAGCAGTTGCCCGCGCATTGAGACAAGCGGTCGAGCGGGACGTGCGAATCGAAGGCGTCTTAAGCACCAAAGGGTCGCTCTAGAGTTATGGCAGACATCGCAATCATCGATTACGGAGTAGGGAACTTGCGGTCAATTGAAAAAGCATTCGCCGCCACGGGAAGTAATGCCGTGATAAGCAGCGACGTTCGAACACTGCGCAATGCGAAGGCGTTGGTGCTGCCGGGTGTCGGCGCTTTTGCCGCGTGCATGAAGGAGCTCGCGGCTCGTGGGTTTGACGAGCTAGTGATGGAACGCGCGACGACCGGTGTACCTCTGATGGGGATCTGCGTAGGCATGCAGATGCTGTTTCAAGAGTCGGAAGAGTTCGGCAATACGCGCGGGCTGGGTCTGCTGCGCGGTGCGGTTCGTCGTTTCAATAACGACATGAGAGTGCCGCAGGTCGGGTGGAACCAGGTCGATCAACGTAGCGAGCACCCACTTTTCGCAGGAATAACGGATCAATCGTTCTTCTATTTTGTTCACTCTTATTTTTGCGAGACGTCTGAACCGGACGTCGTTATCGGCGAAACGGAGTATGGCCGCCGCTACGCATCAGTTGTCGCACGAGACAATGTTTGTGGAGTTCAGTTTCATCCCGAAAAGAGCCAGACGATGGGATTGCAAATGCTTGCCAACTTTGCAAAACGAGTTGAGCAATTTCCTTTGTAATTCTCAGTGTCCTCCGTGTCTCTGTGGTGAATTGGGTTAGCAAAATCACCACGGAGACACGGAGAACACTGAGAAGACAGTGTGTGATGCTAGCCAAACGGATTATTCCCTGTCTCGACGTGGACCGCGGCCGTGTGGTGAAAGGAGTGAGGTTTGTTTCGCTGGTCGATGCCGGCGATCCAGTCGCGCAAGCACGCGTTTACGATGCCCAGGGCGCGGACGAGCTAACCTTTCTCGACATCACGGCTTCATCGGATAAACGAGCGATCATCATGGACGTCGTGCGTCGCGTAGCGGATGAGGTGTTCATCCCGTTAACCGTTGGAGGTGGGCTAAATTCGATCGAGGACATTCGAGCTGTGCTCAGAGCCGGCGCTGACAAGATTTCGTTGAACACGGCCGCGGTCCAAAACCCGCATTTGATAAGTGAAGCTGCAGCCATTTTCGGCAGCCAGTGCATCGTCGTGGCCATCGATGCGCGACGTCGTGTTGAAAATGGTTCCACTACTGCGTGGGGTGTGTTCACTCATGGTGGAAGGAACAATGTACGGTGGGATGCGGTCGAGTGGGCTGCTCGGGCAGAGCATCTAGGAGCCGGTGAAATCCTGTTAACCAGCATGGATCGAGATGGCACTCGTGAGGGCTACGACGTTGAGCTGACTCAAGCGATCAGCAGCGCGGTAAGAATTCCCGTAATTGCATC
>DATEDU010000060.1:0-55777 GCA_035281525.1 Pyrinomonadaceae bacterium
AGTCTGCACAATTTCCTCCCAAGCCGCACCGTCTCCTGCGCGACACCTGCGAACCAGTTCGGCTCCTTCGTTGGCAGCCAAAGTTCTTGCAGCCCCCACTCGATGCATTCCCCGCTAACTTATGATTCGAGTTTCAAACTCACTCGTCAAGCTGGAAAACCCCGTGCCAGTCCGCTTACGAAGACTTTGGCCGGAAAGTTCCGTTCTTGCCGGTCGCCGCGCAACTGTAGTAGCCTCTCTCGGCGGCCCAATATCTTGTGGTTTGTTAACGTAGCCCAGCTTGAAGTCAAACTCGCGTAAATACGTCGAATTTGGTGTCCTCCTTGCCCTCGCAATCGCCATTTTCTGGTGGTTTGGGCGCAATCTGGACTGGAAAGAGGTAACCCAGGCGCTACGCCAGACGGATTTTTCTTTATTGGCTGTGGCAGTGGCTGTGATCTGCGTGGCGTACGGCTTTCGAGCCATTCGTTGGGGCGCGCTCCTGGCCCCACTCGGACCCACGCGCCTGAAACACCTGTTTGCCGCTACCACCGTCGGCTTTGGCGCTGTGTTTCTCGTGGGCCGGATGGGCGAAGTCGTTCGACCTGTTTACTTGCCGATGCGCGACCCAACGGTTCGCCCGAGCGCTTCGTTCGTGACGATCTTGGTCGAAAGGATTTACGACCTGGTGGCGGTCGTAGTGCTGTTCGCAGCCAATTTAATTTGGTTCAAACCTTCCGGAAACATTGAGACTGAGTTCGCACAAGTCCGTACAGCAGGAATAACCCTCCTGATTTTGGCTTTGGCTTCCGTAGCCGGCCTGATCTGGTTTCGCAGCCGATCCGCGAGTGCGGTCGGCTGGCTGGAAAAACGCTTCAACCGGTGGCAGTTCATTCCGCAAAGCGTGCGGCGCGCCGTCGTTGCCCTCGTTGAACAATTGGCGAGAGCTTTGAGGGTATTGGTCGATGCTCGAGAGTTGGCCGTTACGATAGGTTGGACAGCAAGCGTCTGGATATCGATTGCAATCGCGAATCTACTAGTGCTCCGTGCTTTTGGACTCCCATTCGGAATCGGCGAAACGCTTTTTGTACTCGGATGGTCGCTTGTCGGTTCGCTCGTCCCAACTCCCGGAGGCGCAGCGGGTGCCTTTCACGCGGCCACTGCGGCCAGTCTGGTTTTTTTAGGAGTGGCAAAAGAAACGGCGGCAGCAATATCAATTGTGCTGCACCTAGTCGATTTCGGACCCGCTGTCGTCATTGGCTTTTTCTATTTTGTTCGCGGCGATATCAATTTGAAGCGCTTGCGGACACTGGCTTCTCCAGAAGCCGTCGAGCATGCAGTTGAAGACGAAAGTATTGCCTCCGAAGAGGTGCTTGGAGATCAAAAATTACAAGCGGTGGGCACGAGCGATTAACGTCATTGCCAATTGCCGATTGCCAATTGCCAATTGGTCTTTGGCGTTAGGTCTTAGGTCTTTGGAAGATTCTTTCTAATTCTGAGCGACAATGTACATAAGTTTAAGTTCAAGACCCAAAGACCAAAAACCAAAGACCAAAGACCAATTGGCAATTGGCAATCGGCAATCGGCAATTGGCAATGTTCCAACATTCCTCCCTGAAGGTTGACGATATGAAGTGTCCATTCTGCGGTCATCTGGAAGACAAAGTGGTTGACTCGCGCGAGTCGCGCGAAGGCGAAGCCATTCGGCGCAGGCGAGAATGTTTGCGTTGCGAGCGTCGATTTACATCCTACGAACGCATCGATGAGATACCATATATGGTCGTCAAGAAAGACGGCCGGCGCGAGACGTTCGACAGGAATAAAGTCATGGCGGGGCTGCTTCGTGCGTGCGAGAAGCGACCTGTTCCTTCTTCCAAACTCGACGCGATTGTTAATTCCATCGAAAAATACGTCCAGGAATCTCCCGAACGCGAGCGACCGACAAGTAAGATAGGTGAACTTATAATGCGGAGGCTAAAAGAACTCGACAAAGTGGCCTACGTTCGGTTTGCCTCGGTTTATTTAGAATTTGAAGACGTTTCGGAATTCATGACTGAGCTCAAGCAGTTGGTGCGTACGCGTGCCACCTCGGGAACTAAAAGAGCATAAGCCTGAATGATCAAACCGATTCGCACGACAGGGCTCGAACGACTCGAACTACATCGACTGCGCGATCGCGTCGGCAGGCTGTTTGCTGCTTTGCAGGAGGCGACGGTGGCGGAAGACCCGCTGACCTCAGGCGCTTGGGCGCCTCCGGTGGATCTTTGCGAGGCTAAGGATGCGATTTACATTCGCATTGAACTTCCGGGGCTCAGAGCCGAACAGGTTCACGTCGGCGTGACTAACACTCAATTAAGGATTTACGGTGAGAAGAAGAGACGTGTGGCTCGGAACCGCATCCTCTCTCATTTTTGTTCTGAACGAAGCTACGGCAAGTTCAGCCGCGTTGTGCCGCTTCGGTGGACAGTCAATATACGCAAGGCTACGGCTGAACTAGAGGACGGCATCTTATTAATTCGCATCCCCAAGATCGAAGACCGGCGAGGTGAAGAAGTTAAGCTTGCGGTTAGTGAAGCAGCTGAATAAATAACAGTAGGGGCGTCCCTCCGGGGGCGCCCCTTCTGAGCGTACTCTGACAGAAAGGGGCGCCCACGGAGGGACGCCCCTACAATTAGTGCCCGACAAATTTTTAACTGATGAAGTAAAATCACGATATGGCAATCATCAAAGAAGCTGAGATTACCGAAGGACTAGAAACCACCGACTCCGATCAACAACTGCAGATCCCGAGCGACCTGCCCGTCCTCCCGCTGCGCGACATCGTGATCTATCCGTTCATGATCGTTCCGCTGTTCGTCTCGCGTGAGAAGTCCATTCGCGCAGTCGATGAAGCGTTGGGCGAGAATCGGATGATCCTGCTGGCGTCGCAAAAAGATCTCGATAAAGAAGAGCCAACTGCCGACGATCTTTATAAGGTAGGCACAGCAGCGGTGATCATGCGCATGCTCAAGCTGCCTGATGGTCGCATCAGGATTCTTGTGCAAGGTCTGGCGCGAGCGGAGATCGAGTCGGTCGATACCAGCGGCCAATTCATCCGATCGCGCATTCGTGTCATGCAGGAGGTGTTGCCGCCGGAGCGCTCGCTCGAGGTTGAAGCCTTAATCCGCAATGTGCGCGCGTCGATGGAGAAGGCCATCAATCTTGGTAAGAACATCTCGCCTGAAGTCATGGCGATCATTGCCAACCTTGATGACGCGGGACGGCTCGCCGATCTTTCCGCTTCAAATCTGGAGCTAAAAGTCGAAGATGCTCAATCGGTACTTGATATTGCTGACACTACTGTGCGTCTACGTAGGGTTAACGAACTGCTGAACAAGGAAATCGACGTACTCACTGTGCAGCAGGAGATTAACACCCAGGCTCGGGCAGACATCGACCGCTCGCAACGCGAGTTCTATCTGCGCCAGCAGATGAAAGCGATTCAAACCGAGCTCGGCGAGGGGAACGAACTGGCCGAGGAGGTTGCGCAGTTCAAAGAGAAGATCGAAGCCGCGGGTATGCCGAAAGCTGCCGAAGATGAGGCTCTGCGCCAGCTGAAAAAACTCGAACGAATGCATCCTGACGCAGCTGAGACTGCCACACTGCGAAACTGGATGGAGATCATGACCGACCTGCCGTGGTCGAAAGCCTCAACGGACAATCTGGATCTAAAGAAGGCTGAAACGATTCTGAACGAAGATCATTACGGACTGGAAAAAGTAAAAGACAGAATTGTTGAAGCCCTGGCGGTAAGAAAACTAAAAGAGAAACCCAAGGGTCCGATTCTTTGTCTCGTGGGCCCACCAGGTGTTGGCAAAACCTCTCTTGGTCGGTCTGTGGCGCGCGCTCTTGAACGAAAGTTTGTGCGCTTGTCGCTCGGCGGGGTCCATGACGAAGCAGAAATTCGCGGCCATCGCCGAACCTATGTCGGCGCGATGCCCGGTCGCGTTATCCAGGCAATCCAACAGGCAGGTACCAATAACCCGCTGATCATGCTGGACGAGATCGATAAAGTCGGCGCGGACTTTCGCGGCGATCCATCCTCAGCATTGCTCGAAGTGCTCGATCCGGAGCAGAACAACAGTTTCCGCGACAACTACCTTGGCGTCACGTTTGACTTGTCCAATGTGATCTTCATGACCACTGCAAACGTGCTCGATACGATTCAACCCGCGCTGCGCGATCGCATGGAAGTGATCAGGCTGGCCGGATATACCGAGGAAGAGAAGCTCGAGATCGGTTTTCGACACTTGCTGCCGAAGCAGATGGAAGAAAACGGCATTACTTCGCACGACCTGCACATCTCCAGGATCGCTCTCGCCTCGATTATTCAACAATACACGCAGGAAGCCGGGCTACGGCAGTTGGAGCGAGAGATCGGCAGGATTTGTCGCAAGGTGGCCAGGCGTATTGCCGAAGGCCACAAAGGCGCCGTGCGAGTCTCTCTCAAGAACTTGTTCGAGTTTCTGGGTGTTCCGAAAATCATCCCTGAAGAGGTGCTGAAAAAGGATCAGATAGGAGTCGCCACAGGTTTGGCTTGGACAGCGGTGGGCGGCGATGTCCTTTTTATTGAATCACTGCGGATGAAAGGGAAAGGGAATCTGGTACTGACCGGACAGTTGGGCGAAGTCATGCGTGAATCAGCGCAGGCGGCCTACTCGTACGCGAAGTCGAAAGCAAAAGAGTTGGATATTAATGAAGAGGATTTTGCGAACTACGATCTTCACATTCATATCCCGGAAGGCGCGATTCCGAAGGATGGTCCTTCGGCCGGAATCACGTTGGCTACTGCAATGGTTTCAGCACTGTCTCAGCGGCCGATTCTTAAGAGCGTTGCGATGACGGGGGAGATCACTCTGCGGGGGAATGTTCTCGCCGTCGGTGGCATCAAGGAGAAAGTTCTGGCAGCGCGGCGCGCGCGTGTGAACACGATCCTTCTGCCGCAGCAGAATAGGCGCGACTTGGAGGAGGTGCCTAAGGAACTATTCAAGGACATACGGTTTGTGTTTGTTGAGAATATGCGGCAAGTGTTTCGCGAGGCGTTGAAGGAGAAGGTTGTTCCGGCGGCTTCGTCGGGCGTGCGCCCTCAGCGGCTGCCCCAGGCAGCGTCCAGCCGGACTGTTTGAAATCTCAGATCTGAAAATTGAAGATTTGAGAGCCTCACTGGTAAACGTACGAGAAGCTCTTCTTTTGCTCCCACTCAATACTGTCAATATTGCCGCCGTCCATCGACAGTATCTCCTCACTCAACTGGTCCGTACTCACCGTTGGACTGACATCGATCGAGTAAACCAAACTTCCTGGCTTGCCTTCCTCCGGAGGGCCACCAAGCGTCCTCAACTCCGACTCAAAATTGTGTCGCTTCAGCACCTCTTTTATTGCTCTTTGAGTGCTCTCGATGTTACGACTCAACACCTTTAGATTCAGTGCTCGGAAAACCAGCTCAGGCTCACGATACTCCAGCGCCCACAGCGCAATCAGTGAAAAGATCGTCAGCACCACCGCCAGATCCCAGCGGCCGACGCCTGTGCCTAATCCAATTGCCAGGCTAATCAATAGAACCGTGATTTCCTTCGGATCGCGAATGTTAGTGCGAAAGCGAACCAGCGATACAGCGGCGAAAATTCCAAACGCCCTTGCAGCATTGTCACCGACGATGATCATTAGCGCCGACGCCACTACGGCGAGCAATATTTGCGTTTGTGCAACGTATGGATTCCGCTTCAGCGCTAACGCACGCCTGCGAGGACGAAACGCCAGGACTGCGCCGAGTAATGCTGCTAAGGACAACCTAACGACTAAGCCGGCGACAATCTGTCCCCAACTTTGTTGCTCTGTTTGTGCTGGGGCAGGGCTTGGCTGGACTCCAAACACATCCTCCAGGATGTTGTCGCCGCTTTTTGTGGTTGGAGAAGGGCGTGCTTCAGGAGTTGCTTGCGCACTTGTCTGTGGAAGAGGTTCCCTTGAAGGCTCTGTACGACTTGTTCTGCTAGTCAGGAAGTACACAACGAGTGCACTTACCAGAAGAACTCCGAGAAAGACTACGATGAGGGTAAATCTTTCTTTCTTTCGTCTGGTTTCCGCATCGACCATCGCGACTCTCAATGAGCAGGGGCTGACCGTTGATCATTGGGGGCGCTTTTTCGCATAAAGAATTCCTGACTGTTGAATCTCTCTTCTTTGTCCGATCTGCGGACACGAACATAAATGCCGTCGGCCCGCAACTCTCTTGCCTTCACGTTATCCCGGAGATACGTCGCCAGGACATCGTTTTTCAGGTAGGTCTTCAGCGCTCGATCGCGAATTGGCACCAGCACCTCAATCCTATGTTTCAGGTTGCGTGACATCAGGTCGGCACTCCCAATGTAAAACTCTTCATCGCCACCGTTCGCGAAATAAAAGACGCGACTGTGCTCAAGGAAACGGCCGACGATACTTGTAACTTTTATCGTTTCGGACAGGCCGGGCACGCCCGGGCGAAGCATACAGATGCCGCGCACAATCAAATCGATTGGCACACCCGCTTGCGAAGCCTCGTACAGCTTCTCAATCATTTGCCTATCCGCAAGGCGATTGACTTTCAGAACGATGCGCGCGGGACGTCCTGCTTCGTGATGTTTGATTTCGCGATCGATGAGTCCATCTATTTTTTCGCGCAAGTTAACCGGCGCCACGAATAGCTTCTGATACTCGGTTTGCCGCGAGCATCCAGTCAGGTAATTGAATAACTCAGTAGCATCCGCACCAACTGCTTCCTCTGTCGTAAAGAGTCCCAAATCGGTGTACGTGGTAGAGGTCGTTGGATTGTAGTTGCCGGTAGCGATGTGCATGTATCGACGCAGAGAGTCGCCCTCACGCCGCACGACGAGCGTGAGTTTGCCGTGTGTCTTCAGTCCGAGAACTCCGTAGACCACGTGAACTCCCGCCTGGTCCAATTTGCGGGCCCATTCAATGTTGTGTTCCTCGTCGAAGCGCGCTTTAAGTTCAATGAGCGCGGTAACCTGTTTTCCTTTCTCGCTGGCACGAATCAATGCCGGTGGTATTGGTGAATCAGGACCTGTGCGGTAGAGACAGATCTTAATGGCCAACACGTCGGGATCAGCGACTGCTTCGTTTATAAACCGCGTTACGCAATCATAGGAGTCGTAAGGGTGATGGACCATGATGTCGCGTTCTTTGATTGCGTCAAACATCGATTTGCCACCAGCGACTTGTTTGAAAGGTCTCTGCTCGAACAATGCATCCTTCAAATCTGGCCGATCGAGTTCGAAGAGCGACATTAAATCCTGGACTCCGAGCGGGCCGTCGATTTTGTAGACGTCATCCGAAAGCAGACCGAGCGAATTTGTGAGGTAGTTAATGAATGTTTCGGACGTGTCTGACGAAACTTCCAGCCGTACGGGAGTACCGAAACGGCGCTTGCGTAATTCCTGCTGTATCACGCGCAGCAAATCTTCAGCCTCTTCCTCGCGAATCTCGATGTCTGCATCTCGCGTCACTCGAAACAGGTGACATGGTCCTGTCTCCATGCCCGGGAACAAGAGCTGGATGTTTTCAATGATCAAATCTTCCAGCAAAACAAACTTGTTCTCTTCAACAGGAACAAGCCGCGGAAATACCGACGGAACTTTAATGCGTACAAAACGCGGCTCGTTTTTGAATTTTGGCGGATCAGCCGGTGAAGGCTGATCCGATGCTTGCACTACTAATCCCAGGTTCAGGCTCAACGGTGAAATGTAAGGAAATGGATGCGTTGGATCCACCGCGAGCGGAGTCAACACTGGATATATCTTCTCGACGAAATAATCTTTGAGCTGCTGTTGTTCCCTACGACTGAGCGCATCGTAAGTCACAACATGGATTCCCTCGTCCGCCAGTTGCGGCAAAATCTTCTCGCGCAAGCACCTCGAATGCTCGTCGATCATTGGCAGAAGGTGTTTTCGAATTTCGACGAGCTGCTCTTCAGGTGTTAATCCATCCGGAGACAATTCGGTTACGTTCTCGTCAACCTCCTCTTTGAGACCAGAGACGCGGATCATGAAAAACTCGTCAATGTTCGAGGCAAAGATCGACAGGAACTTCAACCGCTCCAGCAGCGGATTAGACTCGTCAAGAGCTTCTTCCAGGACGCGACGGTGAAACTCGAGGAGACTTAACTCGCGATTGATGAACAGGTCTTCACGAAGGTCGTGTTCCTGCTGAGGCAACGCGGCCACCGTAAAGTTCTGCCGGCTTATTGGTATTTCTTTAGTGATTGCTGTTGACATCAGCTTGAGAGCGGCCACAAAAAGACCGCTTTACTCCTCCCTCTTCATTTAGCCAACAAGACCCAAAAGATCTTCCCGATTCGTTAGCAAACCCCAGGAGAGAGCACACTTTTGGGGAGTCGTCGTCGAAGAAACTGCGCAAGAAGTGTTCCAAAAGGATGTGAGGTAAAGTGAACGGAATCGGTTGCTAACAAGCCGCTATAAGACGCCATTTGTAGCTGAAAAGCCACACATTCAGTGTACTGAATTGATTCTCTCGTTCAATATAAACGACCGATTATCAAATCTGAAAAGTCTGGAGTCGAGAGTCGTGAGTCAGGAGTCAGCAAGAAGTAAGAAGTTCTGGCTTGACTCCAGACTCGAGACTCCCGACTCCAGACTCAGACTCAAGACTCCGTACTTTAAGGAACAGACGCCGGGTGAAGACCGTTAAAGAGGCGAGATGCAGAGATCAAGCGCGAATTTTTAGCGAGGGGGACACAACGTAGCGCATCTCCGGAGCATCCTTAAGACGCGGTTTTTCTGGTGGAAAATTTCACCGATTCGCCGTTTCTTTTCAGGAGGCAATTGTTTGACACTCCTGAAAATCGTGTGATAACCTCCGGGAGGATTTTGGCTCCGCTTTCGTTAAGCTTTCAGTGGTGTCCAACAAAAAAAGGAGCCTTAATTACCTCGCACAATTTAAATGAATGCCGCAAGTGCGACGGCCCCCCGAGTCGCCGGATTAGCGCCATACCTGTAAGGAGAAAAAGGATTTTGACGAGCGTATCTCGACTGGTGACGCACTTGGGTTTGGTTGTTGCGATGATCGCCCCTACAGCTAACACGCTTGCACAGATACCCGCGGGTTCGTCAGCTAGGACGATTCAAACCGAAGTTGAAAAAACTGACGCTAGAGTTTCGGTCATTATCGCCAAGGCGGAAGATCACTTCCGTAAAGGCAAACTAAATCTCGAAGACAACAAGCGGGAACAAGCGCGAGACGAATTCGATCGAGCAGTAGACTCGATTCTTGAATCGGGACTCGATGTACGCGCCAGCCAACGTCTCCAAACTTATTACCTCGAATTGGTTGAGCGCATTTACCGCGAAGAAGTTCCGTTGGGACATCGTCCTGCTCAGGTCAATGTGACGGCTCTCGTAGCACAAAACAATCAAACGCCCGCAGAGCCTCAGCAAAAAGCGCCGCCCCAAATTGGATTTCTCGAGCAAAGATTTGAGCCATCACCTCTCGATGAACTCAGCAAACTCGTCCTTACTCCCGGCGAACAGAACGTCACGGCTGATGATGTTCTGGCACTCGAACAAGCGAAACAGAACGTTAACTTTAAGTTCTCGATCAATCCGCTTGTTCAGCAATACATTAATTACTACCAGGGGCGAGGTCGCCCAACGATGGAAGCTGGACTGCGTCGGTCTGGGCAGTACATGAAGTTGGCGCGGCAGATCTTCGCTAAGGAAGGCGTGCCGATCGATATCACCTGGTTGGGACAGGTCGAGAGTGCTTGGAAACCGAGAGCGATGTCGTGGGCTTCAGCCTCAGGATTGTGGCAATTCATTCCCAGTACTGGTCGCATGTACGATTTGCGGCAGAACGCTTACATCGATGAACGCAATAGCTTCGAGCAAGCAACGCGCGCTTCGGCCAGGCACTTGAAAGATCTTGCGGCTCGTTACAAGGGTAATTGGGAATTGGCGATGGCTGCCTACAACACGGGTGCCGGCAACATCGACCGAGCTATATCTCGCGTGGGTGAAGCAAACTTCTGGACAATCTACCCGTTCATCGCGCAAGAGACTCGCAACTACGTTCCAAATATTCTGGCGGTGATCCTGATTGCCAAGAATCCCGAGAAGTATGGCTTTAAGGGTATTCGTCCGGATCCGCCACTTGCGTACGACGTAGTTCAGGTAAACACCGCGACAAGTCTCCAGTTGGTAGCGGAATCGACTGATGCGAGCATCGATTACATTCGCGGAATAAATCCCGAGTTGAAGCGCGATGTGACACCGCGTGGTGAGGCCTATAACGTGCGCGTGCCTCCAGGCAAAGCGAAGCAGTTCGTTTCCATTCTGCAACGAATCCCCGGCGACAGACGGGAAACCGCTCGCGTGATTTCGGTGGCTCCGGGAGAAGATTTGCAGAACGTGGCTAACCGAACTGGTGTCAGCGTAGCTCAGTTGCAGGCCATGAATAGCGGAGTTGATTTGAAGTCGACGACGAAACTCGTCGTGCCAAACAGCTCAGTTCGCCTAACCAGTTGGCGGCGTGCGAAGCCTGGTACAGCAGCCGAGAGCACGGCTCCAGCTCTGACGAAGATTCGAGCTCGCAAAGGTGATACGATTTCTAAGATCGCTGCGGCTCGCAATCTTGATGCGAACGAGATTGCTCGGCTGAACGGCGTGACGGCTGAAGCTGAGTTACGGGCGGGACAGGAAATCAAGTTGCCGGCCACGGCCGGTGGCGCCCCGTCTCGGCGCCGGTAAGGCCGTTTACAATCTGAATTATTCTGTTAGGGGCACCCCTCCTTGGGCGCCCCTATTTAGTTTGGTTATCGTTAAAGGGGCCCTATTTGGTTTGGTTATGTTTCAGATCTCAAATCTTAGATTTCAAATGTCGAATCTCAAATCTCAGATCTGAGATCTGAGATCTGAGATCGAAGAAACAATGTTCTTCTACTCTCACATTCTCACAGGAGTCCTCACATGCTCTTTCGCACACTCTCTGCCGCAGTCTATGGAATTGACGCAAACCTCGTTGACATTGAAGTCGATCTAACACCGGTTCGCGGAGAGAACGACAACCCTTCAATAACCATCGTCGGCCTCCCCGATGCCGCAGTGCGCGAATCGCGCGAACGCATTCGTGCCGCGATTTGCAACTGCTCGTTTTTCTTTCCAGTTGAAAGAATCACGATAAACCTTGCTCCAGCTGACGTGCGGAAGGAGGGCGCGAGCTTTGATCTGCCAATCGCGTTGGGGATCTTAGGCGCGAATGGAGATTTGTCAGCTGAGAACAATTTGATTGACTTGTTATGCGTTGGCGAACTCTCACTCGACGGTCGCGTCAGACCGATCAAAGGGGCGTTGCCGATCACGATTCTCGCTCGTGACGCATTGATCCGTCACATAATTCTTCCTGACCAAAACGCAAAGGAAGCTGCAGTTGTTTCGGGAGTGAACGTTTACCCAGTTGCTGATCTGCGCAGTGCAGTTGAGCTGGTAGCAGCTCTTCGTTCCTCGGATCCGCCGTCGCCGTTGAAAATCGATCCTGCCGGTATTCTTTTGAGCTCAGATCATTACAACGTTGACTTTCGTGAAGTGCGAGGTCAGCTATCGGCGAAGCGCGCGTTGGAAGTTGCAAGCGCGGGCTCGCATAACATCCTCCTGATCGGCCCACCGGGTTCAGGCAAGACGATGCTCGCGAAACGCTTGCCGACGATCCTGCCGCCGTTGGAGTTCGAAGCAGCGCTCGAGTTAACCAAGATTCATTCAGTTGTAGGGATGACTGGACGTGCAGGACTAGTCGCCGAGCGACCGTTTCGTTCGCCTCATCACACGATTAGTGACGCAGGATTGATTGGCGGTGGCGCCGTGCCGCGGCCCGGCGAGGTTTCGCTGGCGCACCAGGGAGTGCTTTTTCTCGACGAGCTTCCTGAATTTGATCGAAACGTGCTCGAGGTGCTGCGTCAACCGCTGGAGGATCAGAGAGTGACTATCAGCCGAGCTTCGATGTCGTTAACTTTTCCAGCTTCATTCATGTTAGCGGCAGCCATGAATCCGTGCCCTTGTGGCTTCTGGAATGACCCCACGCGCGATTGCCGGTGCAGCCCGTTGTTGATTCAGCGCTATGTCGGCCGCATTTCAGGGCCGCTGCTTGACCGGATCGACATTCACGTGGACGTTCCTGCCGTCAAGTTTCGCGAGCTGACGGGCGACGCTTCTCCAGACGTCGAGGACTCGGCGGCGATTCGACTGCGAGTACTTCAGGCGCGCAGGCGTCAACTTGAACGATTCCGAAACGAGAAGATTTTTGCTAACGCAGCGATGACGCCGCGCATGATTAGGCGCTACTGCCGCATCGATAAAGAGAGCGAGCGGATGCTCGAACGGGCTATGACCAAATTGGGCTTGTCAGCGCGGGCTTATGACCGTATCCTCAAAGTCAGTCGCACAATAGCAGATCTTGCAGGCTCGGAAGAGCTCCGGTCGGCGCACGTCTCGGAAGCGGTGGGTTACCGATCCCTGGATCGCACCTATTGGATTTGAGACGTCTTCGAGCCAAGTTATTGATGCGGCTAAAGAAAACCAGTAACTTTTAGCTGGAGAAAGGCAACGACGCGCTCTAAGGGCGGCATCACAACCGGCGTTGAGGGTACCTGCTACCTCGCATCCTTCCCGGTCGGGAAATTCGTGAGGAAAAAGGCGCCGCTCCCTTGAAATACGGCGGATGCGTGAAGTCCGAGGCGAACAAGCAGTGAGGAGTTAAAATTCCTTCGTCGCTTGCCACCATATGGACGAACACGTGACCGCAGCCGAAACCGAGACCCAGCAAATCAGCGATTACAGCTTGACCCAGCGTGCGGCTGAGGGTGACATGGGGGCTTTCGAACAGCTCTATCAGCGCCATAATCGCCGGGTTTACTCGCTCTGCCTGCGGATGACAGGCAATGTCTCGGAGGCTGAAGACCTTGCACAGGAGGTCTTCATACAGCTCTTTAGAAAAATTGGAAGCTTTCGTGGTGAATCGGCCTTTACTACGTGGCTGCACCGTCTGACCGTAAATCAGGTCTTGATGCATTTCCGCAAGCGCGGCGTCAAGATGGAGCAGACCACCGAGGACGGTGAGACGCCTGTTCAGATAGTAAAAGGCACCGAAAACCCCAATGCAATGCCGGTTGTCGACCGGATCGCGCTCGATAAAGCCATCGCGCAACTACCCCCAGGGTATCGTACGGTCTTCACCCTTCACGATATTGAAGGACACGAACACGAAGAAATTGCCCGTATGCTGGGATGCTCCGTGGGGACTTCGAAGTCGCAGTTGCACAAAGCGCGCATGAAATTGCGAGGCCTGCTCAGGCAACAAAAGGCGAACGAGTAAGCTTCCAAGAACGCTCACCAGCGTTGAAGCGAATGTTTGACCCTCAAAGGGGCTAAATGCAGTCTCCCCTTGATTGCTTAAAAACCGAATGTCACGTGGGAACAACACGACTCTCGTGACACATCAGAGGTTGTAAAACAATGAACTGCGAAATCTGCCAGGAGCTAATCGGCGACCTGGTCGACGGCACCCTGAGCCGCGATGATGAATCGAAGTTAAATTTGCATTTGGAACAGTGTCTCGATTGTGCGGAGGTCCGTGCTGATCTCCAGTCGATCGTCGGTTATTGCCGAACTCATCGCGGAGAATACACGGCGCCCCCGAACGAGCGCGCGTTGTGGTTGCGGATTGTCAACGTTATTGAGGCTGAGAACCAGTCAATCGCGAACGGAACGTCTGCTGCGCAGCCCGCGCCGGTGGGGTTTTTGAGTAGATGGCTGCATCGCAGCTGGGAAGTATCGTTACCCCAATTGGCGGCGTCGGCCGCGGCAATTATAGTTGTGGTCTCGATCGCAACCACAGTTGGTTTGCGCCGTTGGGATAGCACCCGCGATAATGTGACATCTTCGGATCTTACTTCCATAACGCAGGTTCGCGATCGGTTGTGGCAACAACGCCAGGCTATTGAATATTGGAACCAGCGAGTCGAGGTGAACAAGGCGCGTTGGAGTCAGGAAATGCGCGACACCTTTGATCGAAATTTGAAGGTTATTGATGAGGCTGTAAACGCTTCTCTCAGCGAATTGAACAAGAATCCCCACGATGAAGTTTCAGAAGAAATGCTCAATGCCGCTCTCAATGAGAAATTGGCGTTGCTGAGAGAGTTTTCAGACTTGTGATTGAAAGGTTCCCCGAAGGTTCCTCGATTAGAAAGTTAGTTAGTGAAAGCCCCACGATGAGTATTCGACCGTTGCTCTTGCGCATGAAGTTGGTTCGCGCGCATTTCTTCCTCTCACTCCTCGTCTTACCGGCAGCGCTCGGTTGTGAATCCGTTTATGCACAGCACAGTGTCTCCAAGCGTTATCCGGCCGGCAAGAATGTACGCGTGGAGTTAAAGAACATCTCGGGAACGATTACCGTCGAGTCCTGGAACAAGGACGAAGTGAAGATCTCCGCCAGCATGGAGACGCCGAAGGCGAATTTCTCTCCGCGCGTCGTTGGCGACGGCGTGGTAATCGATCTGATGTCAGACAATCGCGGTCGCGGCGACGTCGGTGATGTCAATTTCAAGATCTACGTTCCAGTCAACTCTTCGGTTGACCTCGAAACCAAGCGCGGGAACATTAGTGTGCATAACATTCAGGGTGGGTTGGTGCGGGCGCATATTAGTACCGAAGGCGATATCGAGTTGAGCGGGATCAACGCTTTGCAGGTGATCGCGCAGAACACCATTGGCAACATCTTTTTCGATGGTGAGTTCTCGAACCGTGGCACTTACAAGTTCCAGTCAACCAAGGGAGATATCCAAATTCGAATACCTGCCAATTCGGCGTTTAACCTGGTGGCTGCGGCGCCTACAAAGAAAATTACGCTCGGACAGTTCTGGAATAACGGCTTCAAAAATCTTGGCGATGGTCGCAAGTTTGTCGGCGACGTCGGTGACGGCAGATCGTCGGTGACGGTCACAACTTTCCAGGGCAGTATCACTTTCCTTCGTCGCTAGTTTCGTGACCTTTCGTGTGACTTCTTGGTTCTTGTTTAGTGTCCTTTCGTGGATCGTTTGTGTCTCTCCTGCAAACGCTCACCAAGACAGCTCGCCTCTTCTAACACGCACAGGTACTCGAACTGAAACTCGACGACTCGGCTACGGCGGCAGTGTAACGATTATCGGAGCGCCACAAGGCTCGATTACGATCGAAGGCTGGGCCAGGAATGAAGTCGCGATAACCGCAAGCATCGAATTGAAGGCTGCCACTGAAGAGGATCTAAACCGCCTCGCTACCGTCAATGGATTCATCCTCGACGACGACTTGAATCACGTTCGTGTGTTGACGACCGGAACTCATGACAAAGAGTTCATGCGTCGTGCCGCAAAAAACTTTCCCAAAAAGTTACTCGGGCTTCCTTGGAAGATCGACTATCGCATTCGTGTACCTGCAGTCACGGACCTCGAGATTAACGCTGGTCGTGGTCCTATAAATCTCAAGGATGTAGAAGGCGCTATCAGACTGAGCGCCACTGAAAGTGAAACTTCGCTAACGCTGGCCGGTGGAACAGTGAGTGTCACCGTAGCTTCAGGGAAGGTTGGATTGAGAATACCCGTGCGAAGTTGGCGTGGCGGCGGCGCGGATGTGAGGGTCGCGTCAGGAGATTTATCAGTTGAGATACCACCAGGTTTTAATGGCGACATCGACGCGGAGATTTTGCATGTCGGCAAGATCGAAAATGCGTTTTCTGAATTGCAGTCTCGCGAACGTCCGGGTGTGACGGAGCGATTGATCAAGGGACGAGCTGGTGCCGGTGGCGCCTTCTTCAAATTCACCGTCGCCAACGGCACTATTACAATCAAAAAAGCTATCGGCCAACAGTAACGATCTCTCTCATTCACACCGGGCTTCAGCCCGGTGTCACGCTCCCACCGAACTAAGAAACCGTTTCAACGGTTTCATCATTGTCCCAAGAACCCACGAAACCGTTAAAACGGTTAACTTGCTACACTCTCGCTAATCACCGGGCTGAAGCCCGGTGTGAATGAAAACAAAAAAACAAAGATACAATCGACAAGGCGCTAAACATCAATGTATTCTCTCGTCCCATCATGGCCGTAAAAAGCGATCGCTGGATTCGGCGTATGTCCGAAGAACACCAGCTCATTTCTCCTTTCGAACCCAAACTCATTCGTCAAGTCGATGGGCGCCGCATCATCTCTGCAGGCGCCTCGAGCTACGGTTACGACATGCGACTCGCCGACGACGGCTTTCGAGTCTTCTCGCCAATTCACGGGCGTGAAATCGATCCCAAGAAGTTCGACGAGGAATCATTAGTCGAGCCACCACTGCGATCTACAGACGATGGGTCTAAATACTACTTACTCGCGCCTCATTCTTATGCGCTGGGTGTGACAGTTGAAACGTTTCGTATGCCGCGTAATGTCACTGGTATCGCGATGGGCAAGTCAACATACGCTCGGGCCGGCTTGCTCGTGAACACGACGCCACTTGAAGCTGGATGGGTGGGTCGCTTAGTAGTCGAGTTGGCAAACCTCGCGGATTTACCTTTACGCATCTACGTCAACGAAGGCATCGGACAGGTAGTCTTCCTTCAATCTGATGAAGACTGTGATGTTTCTTACGAAGACCGCGGCGGCAAATACCAAGGCCAAACCGGCCTAACTTACTCACGGCTTTAAGTATTAAGGACACCCACGAACGACCTTTGTGCGCTGCAAGAGTTTTGTGACAGTCTTGTTACGCCGATGAAGCAGTCAGATTGCATGATCTCACCGTAGATTGTTAAACCCTGTGCAACCCTTGCTCCCTTCCCGACCATCGTTCTAGTCAGCCCGCAATATCAGTGAACCGTCAATGGGCTGCTTGACCCCGTAACTCTCCTCAACCGTTCCCCCACTTTGATCCATGGAGTCGTTGCATGGATCCGGACAGGTGCCAGGTATCAGGTGTTGGGTGCCGGCACCGGGCACCTAATACTCGGCACCGGTAAATCGTGCGGGTTGTTCGAATAAAAACGCTCTTGGAGGAATTGAGTATGAGATACAAGCGAATGTTTGCCCAGTTAATAATCCTCTTAACAGCCTTTGTTGCAGCGAATGTTTGCGTCACGAACGCAGTGTTCGCTCAACGTGTCTATCGTGAGAGCGACTACAACATGCGGAATCTTATTCGCCGCATTGAAACACGCACGGACACGTTCAGGAACACTCTCGAGAACGCGCTGGATCGCAGCCGGTTGAACGGCACTGCGCGAGAGGAGGAGATCAATAGATTGGTCTCGGACTTCGAGGCAGCGACCGATCAACTGAGAACACGTTTCGACGCGCGCCAATCGACGAGTGCGGATGCCCGCACGGTGCTCGATCGAGCTGCTCAAATTAACACCTTCCTGATGAACAACCGGCTCGAGTACAGAGTTGGGCAGGATTGGCGACTATTGCAAACGGATCTTGAGCAGCTGGCCCGCGCGTACTACATCACTTGGCGCTGGGACACAACGGGATCCGTTGGAGGTGGCAGCGGAGTCGGGCTGAGTGATCCAGAGATACGGCGCCTAGCAGACCAAATTAATAGCCGCGCCACCTCGTTTAGCCGCACATTCAGAAATTCAGTAAACCGTCGCAACGTCGCTGACCGGTCTGAAATCGATGAAGCAAATCGCCACTTGAGTCTGTTCGAGACGGCGGTGATGCGCCTAAGAAATCGTGCGAACATGGATCGTGCGACCGAAACCGATGTTCGTAACGTGCTTGAACACGCCGCGTACATGAACACGTTCATGGACAGGTACGAGCTTGGTTATGGAGCAGAAAACAATTGGAGCATGCTGCGTCAGGATTTGGATCGGCTGATTTCTGCTTCGAACGTTGCGTGGAATTGGGATACGGGAACCGTACCGGGCGGCCCGATAGGTGGAGTTGATGCTCAGCTTACCGGAACGTATCGTCTGGATACTTCCCGCAGCTCCGATCCGCGTCGCGCCGCGGAAGATGCGACAAGGAACCTTCCGCCAGAAAGGCGTCAAAGAGTCTACGACGCGTTGCTTAACCGACTCGAATCGCCCGACACGCTCGCCATTGAACGGCGCGGCAGTAACGTTTCGATAGCTTCTTCGCGCGCGCCGCAAATTGATTTCGTAGCGGACGGCCGCGAGCATGTCGAGACTACTGCGGGCGGTCGCCAGGCGCGAGTTCGGGCGTCCTTCTCAGGTGATCAGTTAACCGTAACAAGAACTGGTGACCGCGCACAGGACTTCACCGTTACGTTTGATCCAACCGATAACGGTCGTCGTCTGCGTGTTACTCGGAGTCTTTACACGTCGCAAATGAACCAGCCGATCTTTGTTGAGTCGTACTACGACAAGACCTCCGACGTAGCGCAATTGAATATCAATCAAACAAGCCCCGATTATACTGGGGCGACCACGAGTGGCGATTTCATCATTCCGAATGATACGCAAGTGGTAGCGGTGCTCAATTCGGATCTATCAACCCAGAACACGAAGGAAGGTGATCGCTTCACGATGACTGTGCGTTCGCCTTCGCAATACGATGGGGCCACGATCGAGGGTCGAGTTGTCAACATCGACCGCGGCGGGCGAATCAGCGGCCGCTCCGAAATGACGCTGGACTTCGATACGATCCGGATGCGCGACGGACGCAGTTATCGTTTCGCAGGTATTCTGGAAACCGTGCGCACTCCTGGTGGTGAAGAAGTGCGTGTCAACAATGAGGGAGTCGTACGAGACAATAATCAAACGGAAAAAACGATCACTCGTACTGCGATTGGAACGGCGGTGGGCGCAATTATCGGCGCCATCGCAGGCGGCGGCAAAGGAGCAGCGATTGGCGCCGTCATTGGTGCTGGCGCGGGTGCCGGTTCAGTGTACGTTCAGGGTCGTGATGATCTGAATTTAACGACTGGAACGGAGCTGACAATTAGGGCCACCGGTCCACGATAGATGCACGGCCGGTAATGGCTCGTGGTAATACGATCCACGAAATAGCACGAGATTCGTGTTGTTTCGTGGATCTTTTTTCTTCAGTTTAATTTGATCTCGACAGGTTGAGGGACGCGCTCGACCTGCAGCACGAGGCCGCGTGGGCTGGCTACAGGTTCCTTATTCGGAGTCTGAAAAAACAAGAAGCCCTGACGGCGGCGATCCGCCATTGATAAAGGCGACTTCACGTCGAGAGCATACTCTGCAAACTCCTTCTCAAACTGTTTTCGAGAGTTTGGGTTGTACGCAAAAACGCCGTTCGCTTTGAGAATTTGAGATATCGCTTGTTTCGTCGACAGCAGCTTCCATTCTTTACCACTGCTATCGTGCATTCGAAAACGCGCTCGCTTTAGTTCTACCGGCACGCCGCTTTCATGTTCGAGTTCCACTCGCAATGGCAGGACGCCGCTCAGAGGGAGATTTGCTTCAAAGAGATCCTGGCTTTCTTCGTCACTGAGTAGTGGCGCGACCTTGATGGTGACGCCGCCTGCGCTGCCACTTTTCACTTCACCGGTAAGTGGCGGCAGCTCGATTACTGGTTTGACTTTGAACAGTGAGCCGCCACACGAGGTTGCGAATAACGCAAGTACGAATTGAGCGGCACATAGCACGAGCGATCGACGTAAGTGAAGGGGAGTTCGTCGGGCCGACATCACGCCCGCAATCTCATCACGCTGCTCTATTGGCTGTCAATTGCCGCTCGCGTCGTGTGTGTTACTATGGGCCGAAAAATATGATTAGAACATTCGGCGGCGTCACGCCGCAGATTCAAGCCAGCGC
This sequence comes from Pyrinomonadaceae bacterium, assembly GCA_035281525.1. GTDB lineage: Bacteria > Acidobacteriota > Blastocatellia > Pyrinomonadales > Pyrinomonadaceae > PSRF01. The sequence goes on from DATEDU010000060.1 coordinate 19,840, forward strand.
CTATATCGACGTAAGCGCTCAGGTAATCGGTGACGTGCACATCGGCGACGACTCCTCTGTATGGTGTAACGCTGTCGTCCGCGGCGATATGTATTACATCCGCGTCGGTGATCGTACAAACATTCAAGACAACTGCGTGCTTCATACTCGTACGGGAGCACATCCGACCATTCTCGAAGACGAGGTCACTGTGGGCCATAGCGTGACTCTGCATGGTTGTTATGTTGAGCGAGGCTCGTTGATCGGAATCGGATCGATCGTGCTGGACGACGCACGAGTGGGAAGTAAATCGCTTGTCGCTGCAGGATCGTTGATTGCTCCTGGCACTCTCATTCCGCCGCGCTCACTCGTGATGGGCGTGCCGGGAAAAGTGAAACGAGAATTGACGGATGACGAAGTGGCGAGTCTCGATCTGTTTTGGCAGAACTATGTGATGTTTACGAAGAAATATAAGAGTCAGGAGTCGAGAGTCGGGAGTCTGGAGTCAGGAGTCAGAAGACAGGAGTCAGAAGAACAAAGACCGAAGACTTAAAACAAGACCAATTTAGGTTTTAAGATTTGATATTTAAGTAATGGCCTCTAACACGCAGCCGCCGCGCGGGATGCGCGACTTTCTTCCTGATGACGTTCGCAAGCGTGAGCACGTGATCGGCGTTATAAAAGAGGTGTATGAGCGCTACGGTTTTGAGCCGCTTGAGACACCCGCTGCTGAGAATATCGAAACTCTCTTAGGCAAGTATGGCGAGGAAGGGAATCAACTCATCTTCAAGATTCTCAAGCGAGGCGTTCATGAATCGACTGGCGAAGCCGATCTCGCGCTCCGTTATGACTTGACAGTTCCCCTCGCTCGGATCGTTGCAGAGTACCGGGACAAGCTACCGAAGTTTTTCAAGCGCTATCAAATTCAACCGGTGTGGCGAGCAGATCGCCCGGCGCGCGGCCGCTTTCGAGAATTCTATCAGTGTGATGTGGACGTCATTGGCTCGCGATCAATGATTGTAGAGGCCGAGCTAATCGCCGCCGCGAGTGAAGCGCTGGAAAAGCTTGGCTTCAAAGATTTCATTGTTAGACTGAACCATCGCGAGGTTCTGACAGGTTTGCTTGGGTGTGCCGGCATACCGCTCGAGCATCATGAAGCCGCGTTGATTGCGCTGGACAAACTCGACAAGATCGCACGCGAGGGCGTAGCGAAAGAGTTAGTCGCACGCGGTATTCGAGAGGAGGCTGCATCGCGGCTGCTCGATTTTTTCGATCAGCTCGCATCACTCGAACACGCAGCAGAAATAGCCGTCGGTGATGACGTCGCTACCATGCAGCAGGGACTCAACTCTGCGATATTGGGTCGGCTGGTGGAGTTTGTCGGAGCAAATGAGAAAGGCGCCAAAGGCGTCGATGAGCTTCAGACCGTTCTCAAGTACTCGGCATCAGCCGGCCTGGCCGACAAGATCAGGATAGACCCGAGTCTGGCACGTGGTCTTTCATACTACACAGGTGCGATCATTGAAATTAATGTAAAAGATCTGCCGGGCAGCTTGGGTGGAGGCGGCCGGTACGACAATCTGATTGGGATGTTTTCAGGTAAGGATGTTCCCGCGTGCGGCTTCTCGCTCGGTCTGGAGCGCATCATCGTCGTCATGACTGACCGCCAGATGTTTCCGAACGACGTCGTTTCCTCTCCGGCGGATGGTTTGGTTACTATTTGGGATGAAGAATCAATTGGCGAGTCCGCAAAGCTGGCTGCGGAGTTACGTCGTGCGGGACTACGAATTGATCTTTATCCCGAGGCAGACAAGTTGGGAAAGCAGTTCAAGTATGCCGCTGATCGAGGCATTCCATTCGTCGCGATTGTGGGAGAGGATGAACGCGCACGGGGTGAGGTTTCGATAAAGAACTTGCGTTCGAGCGAGCAACGCTCGATCAAGCGCGAGCACGTCGCGCAGGAGTTGCTGAACGGTTTACGGAAATGATGTTGCCTGGTTAACAGGCACTACGTGAGGCTGAAGATGAGTGATATTGCGCAACACTACCTTGAAGATGCAATCGCGAGTTATCGTGCTTACAAGAAGCTGGCCGATAAAGCACTCGCGCAACTCACCGACGACGAATTCTTCATTACTCTTGACGAAGAATCGAATAGCGTCGCCGTCATCATGAAGCACATCGCCGGCAACATGTTTTCGCGCTGGACTGATTTTCTGACGACTGACGGCGAGAAGCCGGACCGCAATCGCGACATGGAGTTCGTCATCGAATCCGGCACCACCAAAGCAGAGATAATGGATTACTGGGAAAAAGGTTGGCAGCAGACTTTCGAGACGCTTGAGTCACTCCGTCCGGAAGATCTCATGCGCACCGTTACGATTCGCGGTGAAATCCACACAGTTGTCCAGGCGCTCAATCGTCAGCTGGCACACTATCCGTATCACATCGGGCAGATTGCGTTTCTGGCCAAGCACTTTCGTACGAAGGATTGGAAGTCGCTCAGCATACCTAGGAACAAGTCGGCGGAGTTCAATAAATATCTCGAGAGTAAGGAAAAAGCGGCCGCGCAGTCAGAAGGATGAGGATCCACAGATTACACAGATTACTCAGATTAAAAGACTAAAACTTACCATTTGTAAAATGTAATCTGCGTAATCTGTGTAATCTGTGGATCATAGATAAGATTTCATGCTGGATAATCTGGGAACTTTACGGCGCACGCATTCCTGCGGTGCCCTGCGGAAAGAACATGTCGGTAACACTGTCACGTTGATGGGCTGGGTAGCTCGCCGTCGTGACTTCGGCGTACTCACTTTCATAGATTTACGCGATCGCGAGGGTGTCACTCAAGTCGTCTTCAATGCGGACGACGCACCGCAGGCCCACGGAAAAGCGAAAGATGTGCGCAACGAGTTCGTCATCGGCGTAGTGGGAGAGGTCGTGCTGCGGGACGAAAGCGCACGCAACCCCAAACTTTCCACCGGTGACGTCGAGGTTCACGCACGCGAGCTCTACATTCTCAACGACGCGCGCACACTCCCATTTCAACTCGAAACGGTCAGTTCAGATGCGCTCGCCAGTGAAGACTTGCGACTAAAGTATCGCTACCTCGACTTGCGGCGGCCGCAGCTTCAATCGAACCTGCGTCTTCGGCATCGAGTGCTCGCGGAAATCCGGCGGTACATGGATGAACAAGGCTTTACTGAGATCGAAACGCCTATCCTGATCAAGTCGACGCCGGAAGGAGCGCGGGACTACATCGTCCCTTCGCGTATTCAGCCCGGAAAGTTTTTTGCACTGCCGCAATCGCCGCAGTTATTCAAGCAGTTGTGCATGATTGCGGGGTTCGACAAGTACTTTCAAATTGCTCGCTGCTTTCGCGACGAGGATCTGCGCGCTGACCGCCAACCTGAGTTCACGCAACTCGACGTGGAAATGAGTTTCGCTACGCCCGATCAGATCTACACGTTAATCGAAGGACTCTTTGCGCGTGTGTTTCGTCTGATTGGAGTTGAATTGGAGACTCCTTTCCCTCGTTTCAGTTTTGCTGAAGTAATGGGAAGGTTTGGTTCGGACAAACCCGACCTCCGAATCAAAGGAATGGAGCTAAAAGATCTTTCGTTTGAGCTTTCGGGAACTACGTTCGCTCCTTATGCTTCCACATTAGCCGCGGGCGGTGAAATAAAGGGAATCGTAGTCAGCAGTGGAGCGAATCTTTCACGCAAGAGCCTGGATGAGCTACAGGAGTTCGCGAAGCGCTATGGGGCTTCGGCATTGGCTTGGATAAAACTTGGCGATGAGCTGTCATCGTCGCTGCTCAAGGCTTTAGGCGAGCAGACGCTCACGAACATCGCAGCAAAAACTGAAGCGCAGAAAGGCGATGCGGTTTTGATCGTCGCCGGAAAGCCCAGGGTAGTAGCTGCGACTCTCGGCGCGTTGCGCAATGAAATTGCACGACGCGACAACCTGATTCCGGAAAATGTTTACGCGCCTCTTTGGGTGACCGAGTTTCCGATGTTCGAGTACCACGAAGAGGACGGTCGCTACTATTCGATGCACCACCCGTTCACGTCACCAGTTGACGAAGACTTATCGGTGCTTGAGCGTGCCGTCGAAGGTGGAGAAACCGAGTTGCTGGCAAAAATACGAACTAAAGCGTACGACCCGGTCATTAACGGCGTGGAGTTGGCAAGCGGGTCGATTCGTATTCACCGGCGCGATGTGCAGCGTCTCGTCTTCAAAGCTTTAGGTCTTTCTTCTGAAGAAGCACGCTCGCGTTTCGGTTTTTTCCTTGACGCACTCGAATACGGCACTCCACCACACGGTGGTATAGCACCTGGTATCGAACGACTCATGATGGTGCTGGTGCCAACTGACAACATTCGCGATGTGATGGCGTTTCCGAAAACCGCTTCAGCTGCAGACTTGATGATCGATGCACCAGGAGAAGTTGACCCCAAACAGTTAGAGGAGCTGAAGCTCAAGATCGTGAAGAACGGTCGCGCCGAGTGATGATCACGCTCGCTACTTCGCAAGTCAATGATCTCCTCGCTCATGCCAGAGAATCGGCGCCCGATGAATGTTGCGGCTTAATTGGCGGCGAGGAAAACGGTAACGCAACAAATATTTATCGTCTTCGCAATACGTCTGCCCATCCTGAAGTTGCTTACGAAGCAGCTCCGGAAGAACTCTTTGCGGCACAACGGGAAATGCGGCGGCGTGGCGAGCAACTGCTCGCGATCTATCATTCCCATCCTCGTGCAATCACACCGACTCCTTCTGACACAGACGTTCGGCTGGCCTACTATCCTTCAGCGGTATATCTGATTATTGGGCTCGGAGGTCGCGAACCTTCACTCGGCGCGTTCCGTATCTCTGAACAAGAGCAATGTTGGGAAGCGGTTGAGTATACGATTATGGGCGAGTAAGATTGCCAAAGGTGCGGGATGGCGGAAACGAAGAAGACTAAGTACGACACCAATCCGCTCGATCCGGATTACGTTGAGCAGGTCCAGGACCTCTGGGGTGAGCAAGAAGATGATCGCGCCACGCAGGAAGTGCGGGGAGCAACGCGCGAGGTCCGGCCAACTTCACACGTATCACCACCTTCCAATGAGAGCGCACGAAATAACGTTTACTCAGAAGCGCCGACCAGGCGGTACGACAGTCCAACGTTAGAGGGGTCTTATCCATCCGTCTTTGTTCCACCAGCGCCTCAACACCCAGTGCCTTATCAAAGAGGCAATCCTTATCTACCGCCTCCAACCCACCAACAGTTAGGAAACCGGTCTGTAGCCGGCATCGGTTTGCCCGAGAAGTGGGCCACGATGCTGCCGTATGCCCCGTTCTACGTCGGAGTAGTTATTTCTATTGTGGAACTGTTCTTTGTTCCGCGGAAAGAAATTAAGGTTCGATTTCACGCGGCGCAAGGGCTCGCTTTGCACCTGGCGATTCTCGCGGGACAAATGCTTTTTGGTGTCGTCGAAGCAATTACCGGCAGCGGGATTGGCGGCTTTTTCTTCAAACTTGCGGCTACTATCTTTTTGATCATCTCAATGATTCGGGTCTGGAAAGGCGAGCCTCATCACATCGCACCGCTCACCGAGCCTGCCCAATGGCTGAACGAACGTATTGAGCCCCGGAACAAGGGGTAAAAACGTAAATCATGGCACCCCCGTTGCTAAGTGATCTGCGGGACCTGCCATTCGGGGGCCTTCGCAATCTGGTGATAGGAAAACGTCCTGAGACGGTGTACTAATGTTGCGATTTCGTGCATTTTCTAAGTGGAGGTAGCAGATGATCACAAACCATTATCAAAAGAGCCGGAACTTCGTTGCGTGGCTGGTGCTATGCGCGATGGCGATGATTCCTGTGTCTGTGGTGGCACAGACCCAGCTCAAACTTCACAGTAACAGATACAGCATTCAGGATGACATAAAACTGGGACGGCAGGCTGCTGCCGAGGCCGAACAGCAATTACCCATCCTTCGGGATTCTCAGGTCGAATCCTATGTCGAACGCGTTGGTCACCGCCTTGTGAATTCGATTCCCTCCCAATTTCGCCATTCAGGGTTTCAATATGATTTCAAAGTCGTGAACGCGCGCGACATTAATGCGTTCGCCTTGCCGGGTGGTCCAATGTACGTCAATCGCGGGATGATCGAAGCCGCACGTAGTGAAGGCGAAATGGCTGGTGTCATGGCTCACGAGATAAGCCACGTCGCATTACGTCACGGTACGGCCCAGGCGACCAAGGGACAAAAGTATGGTTTGCTCGCCGGCATACTCGGAATAGGTGGTGCGATTCTCGGTGGACCCGCAGGAGCTGCGGCGCAGATAGCGAGTCAAGGCGTTGGCGTCTACTTCCTGAAATTTAGTCGTGAGTATGAAAGGGAAGCTGACATTCTGGGCGCGCAGATAATGGCTCGATCCGGATACGACCCGCGCGATTTGGCGGCGATGTTTCAGACCATCGAGCGTCAGGGAGGTGGGAGCAGCGGCGGCTGGTTCAGCAGCCACCCGAGCCCGAGCGATCGTTATGCTCGAATTAATCAGGAAGCTCAGTACCTGCGCGTAGAAAACCCGGTTCGCGATACTCGCGATTTCCAGGACGTACAGGCCAAGCTCCGTGCTTATGGCAGAGCGCCTTCAATGCAGGAAATCGCGCGCAGTGGACAGCGGTATCCATCTGGAGAGAACACAGGATATCCGGAAAACGTTTCCATTGGCCGCGTGAATTATCCTTCTAATCGCTACCGAACTTACAACGAAGGTTTCATGTCTGTCAGTGTGCCCGAGAATTGGCGCGAACTTCGTGACAGCAATTCGGTATGGTTCGCTCCGGAAGGTGGCTACGGGCAGTATCAAGGCCAGGCTGTCTTTACGCACGGTGCGAATTTCGGAGTTGCGCAAACGAACCGCCGAAATTTGCGAAACGCGACTGACGACTTCATCAACAGTCTTGCTCAGGGTAATCGCGGTTTGCAGCGTAGTGGTGGCTACGGCCGCACAAGTATTGATGGCAGGACCGCGTTGAGTACGTCGTTGACTAATGTCAACGAAGCGACTGGCCAGCGAGAGAACATCATCCTCGTGACGACCCAGTTGCGGAACGGCGAGCTGTTTTACATGATTGCTGTTGCGCCACAGGGTGAGTCGCGAGGGTTCACTTCGGCTTTCAATAACATTCACCGGTCGATCCGGTTGAATAATTAAAGATTGAAGTTCTGTTCCCCTCTCCGCTTTGCGGAGAGGGGTTCGGGGAGAGGTAAGTCAGCACGAGTAAACCCCACCCCAACCCCTCCCCACGGTGTGGGGAGGGGTTCAAACAAATGCAACTTATATGACAAAAGGCCCGCCGTTGCGCGGGCCTTTTGCTTTGTGAAACTCTCGCGGTGTCTCGAGCGTATTGCGGCGATAGAACCTGTCTTCAATCTCCAACGGAAAGGAATAACATGCGAAAACTCGTATTGATCCCTTCAGTCAAACTCTTTTTAATTGCCACGCTGGCATTGCTCGTATCCGGCACGGTTAAGGCCCAAACCGGTTCGGATGCGGAATTAATCAAACAGACGGCGCTTGATTACATCGAAGGTTGGTACGAAGGAAATGCCGAACGCATGGAGCGTGCGCTGCACCCCGAGCTAGCCAAGCGCATTGTTCGAACGGATCCCGCCAGTAAGCGAAGCGGCTTGGGCCAAATGAGCGCGATGAGTCTCGTTCAGGGGACGCGTTCAGGTGGCGGCAAGAATACGCCAAAAGAGAAGCAGCAGAAAGATGTGACGGTGCTGGATATTTTCGGCAACTCCGCAAGTGCGAAAATAATCGCCTCAGAATGGATTGACTACTTGCATTTGGCGAAGTGGAATGGGAGATGGGTAATTGTGAACGTGTTGTGGGAGTTGAAGCCAAAAGAATAGTCAAGAGTCTGGAGTCTGGAGTCAAGAGTCAGGACTTCTGACTCCTGACTTCTGACTCTAGACTCCCGACTTCGCCTCCTGCCAGAGTGATTCAAGTTCGTCGAGTGTAGTTGAGTCAAAGGTGGTGCCCTTCGCCTGCAAACTCTCTTCGATATGCCGGAAGCGCTGTCGAAATTTTCGATTCGTCAGCTTCAGTGCAGCCTCCGGCTCGACGTGCAGATGCCGAGCGATGTTTGTAATCACGAAAAGCAGATCGCCTATCTCCTCGCGAATGCGGTTGTGAGCAGTCTCTTCTCCGCCATCAGTCGATTCTTTCATTGCAGCACGTAGCTCCTCAATCTCTTCGTGCAGCTTTGCGAAGATGTCATCAGTCTTCTCCCAATCGAATCCGACTCGCGCGGCCTTCGTGGAGAGTTGATGCGCTTCCATTAATGCGGGAACTTTCGTCGACACTCCATCGAGAATCGACACAGCTTTTTCCGAGCTCGCAGCCTGTGCTGTTTTCTTCTCTGCTGCCTTGATTGCTTCCCAACTGCGTAGCACTTCACCGGCTGTGTCGGCACGCGCTTCGCCGAAAACATGTGGATGTCGCCTGATCATTTTCGAGTGAATGCTTTCCGTCACGTCACCAATCGCGAAGTCGCCTCTTTCCTGCGCGACTTGAGCATAAAAGACGACCTGAAAAAGGAGATCACCCAACTCGTCGCGGAGGGCCGAAGCTTCTCCAGCGCGCGCTTGCTCGACAGCTTCAAACGCCTCGTAAGCTTCTTCGAGAAGCATCGGAGCGAGCGTGGCATAGGTTTGTTCGCGGTCCCAGGGACAGCCGTTGGGTGAGCGCAATCGCGCCATCAGCGCGACCAGATCATCAAATGTGGCAGGCATGAGGGATAGTCTAGCAGAACCGCTTGCGGTAGCCACCGCTCATTGTTAACATCGGCCCTAACTCAAGGCAGGGGAAACTCATGAGTGAAGAACAAACAAATTTCAAGGTAACCGATCGGCGTCTTTTCAACGCCGACGGCTCTCCACGTGAAGTGCCTGCGGAAGAAAGACTGGACAGTAGTTCAACCGTCTCAGCGGAAACAACCGCAGACGCTGGGTCATCCGACACCGCACCATTTTCGCAAGCCCAGACAGAGCCGCGCGAAACTCAATCGGAGTCATTAGAAGAAGATGATCTCGATGCTGAGAACCCGGCTGGCTTTGCAAACTTCGTAATGTCGATTGCCTCAAACGCAGCGTCCTCATTAGGGATGATGGAGCATCCCGTCACACATAAGCGCGAGGTCGATCTCGAGTTGGCTAAGCATTGGATCGATATACTCGGCATGCTGCAACATAAAACTCGAAATAACCTTCATTCTCAGGAAGAAAGAATACTCGAGGGGTTGCTGTCGGACTTGCGCATGCAGTATGTCTCGTTGGCTAACTCGGCGTCGCCAAAAGCTGCGGGCGCTTACACCGGTCGCGACATCATCGGAGGCTAGAAGAGTCCCCGAGTCTAGAGTCAAGAATCTAGAGTTCCAGAAGGTCCGAGCTTTGACTGTTCAAACTCCTGACTCTAGACTCCAGACTCTAGACTTTTATGAAGCTAACCTTTCTCGGTACGGGAACGTCGACCGGAGTTCCATCCATTGCCTGCGAGTGTGAGACTTGCTTATCCGACGATCCGCGAGATAAGAGACTTCGCGTTTCCATACTGATTGAACACGGTAATCAGGTCGTGCTCGTCGATACGTCGTCTGACTTTCGACAGCAGGCGTTGCGTTATGGCCTGAAACGTCTCGATGCTGTACTCATAACTCACTGTCACGCCGATCACATTTTTGGTCTTGATGACATTCGACCTTTGAATTTTCGATATGGTGCATTGGGTCTTTATGCCAACGAAAAGGCATGGCCCGACATTCGTCGCATGTTCAAGTACATTTTCGAGCCCTCACATTTTGGCGGTGGCCTCCCGGAGGTAATCCCTCACACGGTTGTTGCCGGAGCCCCGTTTTGTTTAGCTGACGGTTTTAATATCACTCCATTGGAAGTCATCCACGGCCGTTTGCCGGTGATGGCGTATCGTTTCAATGACTTTGCGTATGCTACTGATTTGAGCGAAATACCGACGCAAACTCTGGCTGCGCTTCGTGACCTGGATGTGTTGGTACTCGACTGTTTACGATTCAAGCAGCATCCTACTCATCTTTGGGTCGATCGAGCTCTTGAGTACATTGAGGAGATCAAACCGCGACGCGCATTTCTCACGCATATCGCGCACGACGTCAAGCATGAGCGTGATTCTAAAAAACTGCCGCCCGGCGTTGAGTGGGCCTACGACGGACTCGTAGTGGAATAGATGCGTCTTTTTCACGGAACTGACAACGCCGAGATCCAACGTCCGACCGTACTCACATTAGGTGTCTTCGATGGTTTACATCTGGGCCACCAGTTGATCGCGCGTACCGTTGTTGAGAGAGCACGGGCAGTCGGCGCGGTTCCCACCGTCATTACTTTTGATCCCCATCCGCGAGCGGTGCTTCATCCCGAGTCCGCGCCTCCCTTGCTACAGACTTTGGACCAGAAAGTCGAAGGCTTTGGTGTGCTTGGCATTCAGCAAACTATCGTAATTCGTTTCACTGAAGAGTTTTCCCTGATACGCGCCGAGGATTTCCTGCAAGACATCGTGAAGGAACGCTTGCAAGCTCGTGAGGTGTATTTAGGAAAAGGCTTTGCTTTCGGTCACAACCGTGAAGGGAATATTGATCTTTTGCGGCGGGTAAGTGGTGAGCTGGGTTTCGTTGCCGGTGAAGTTCCGGAAGTCCGCGTGAGAAATCAACGAGTGAGTTCCAGTACTGTCCGCCATTTGTTGCGAGAAGGTAAGGTGAATCTGGCCCGGCGAATGCTGGGCCGGCCATATGGCGTCGAGGGACTTGTCACACGTGGCAAAGAACGCGGCCATTTGCTTGGTTTTCCGACAGCCAACCTGCATCCGCAGAACCGCGTCATACCCGCCAATGGCGTTTATGTGACGGGAACGCTAATTGAAGGACAGTGGCGCCGCAGTGTCACAAATGTAGGCACTCGGCCCACTTTTGAGTCGGAAACGGAACCTTCAGTGGAGACTTTCGTAATCAACTGGGCGGGCGATCTTTACGGCGACGTAATCAGAGTGCGTTTTCTTTACCGCCTGCGCGACGAGAAAAAGTTTGCCTCGCTCGAAGACCTTAAGGCTCAAATCGAAAAGGACGTGAAGCGAGCGGAAAACTATTTCGAGCGAGCCGGCGCAAAGCACATGTTATCCATTCTCTAATGAACAACGAACAAACATTGATCTCAATTGAGCCAATCGAGCGGCGCTTTGGCGACGCCGGCCTTTTGTTACCCGGCCGAACTGCGTCACAAGAGGAGGACAATTCCGCTGTGTTGTCGTCGCAGTCTTTGAGTGATGACGTCGTTAATACAATTCTCAAGGGACGCGGCATACGCGGGTGGTTCCGAGTTATAAGTGTGGCTCGAGTTCTAGGCCTTTTGTCCCTCTACCTCTTTCTCGACACATACGATATTCGCGCGAACTTCAATCGTCGTACGGCAGCACGGCGGAAAGCAGAGGCACGCCAACAGGGATGGCGAGCAAGATGGCGACAGTCGTTCCTCGACTTGGCATCGCGTGCGCTCGATAAATTTATCCGCGTTCTTCGTTTTGTTATCTTTCGCGCAGCGGACGGTTCCGAGAAAAAAGAAGAGCGTCTCAGCAAACAAGCAGTCTGGTTACGAGAGAGCCTGATTGCTCTTGGCCCAACGTTCATCAAGATCGGTCAGGCGCTCGGTACACGCGGAGATCTGTTGCCGCTCGCCTACGTCAAAGAACTATCGACACTCCAGGACCAGGTTCCGGCATTTCCCAGCAGCGAAGCCTATGCTCGAATTGAAACTGAACTCGGTCGCACCCTGCGCGACGCTTTTGTCGAGATCGATGCGGAACCAATTGCGGCTGCCTCATTGGGCCAGGTTTACAGGGCGCGCTTGCACAGTGGTCAGGAAGTCGCCGTCAAAGTCCAACGGCCCAATCTCAAAGAAATCATCAGTTTTGATATCGCGGTGTTGTATCAGCTGGTGAAGTTAACGAATCGTTTCTTTCCGCGTGCAAATGAAAATGCCGACTGGGAAGGGATGCTGCGCGAGTTTCACCACACCATCTTCGAAGAGATGGACTACTTCCGCGAAGGCAAAAACGCGGATCGCTTTCGTTACAACTTCCGCGACTGGCGAGTTATTCGCGTTCCCAAGATCCACTGGTCGCATACTACGTCCCGAGTGCTAACGATGGACTTCATTCGCGGGACGAAGGTAGTGGACTTGGACGAATTGCGCGCGCGACGGATCTCTCCAGTGAAAGTTAATCGTCTCTTGGTGCGCACGTATTTAAAACAACTACTTGAAGACGGTTTCTTTCACGCCGATCCGCATCCCGGAAATCTGCTCGTGATGGATAGTGGCCATCTGGCCTTCTTTGACTTTGGGATGGTCGGCCGCATCACACCGAAACTGCAGTCCCAGATGATTGACGCATTCTTTCACGTCGTCAGTCGAGATGTACAAGGGTTGGGCCAGGACATTATCAATCTTAACTTTCTCAAGCCCGGCGTTAGTCCTGAGTCGATACGCCCTGTTGTCGAAGGGCTGTTTCAGCACTACCTGAATTTGAAACTCGGTGAAGTGAACTTCAAAGAGCTGACATACGATCTGGCAGAAGTGATGTATGACTATCCGTTCCGGCTGCCGGCCAACTTCACTTACGTGATGCGGGCGTTAATGACTCTGGAAGGAATTGGAGTGGTTACGGATCCCGAGTTTAGCTTTTTCGAAACGGCTAAGCCGTACGCGAAGGAGTTCATGCTGCGTCGTGAAGGGCGTGCGTTCAGGAGGCTGGTTATGGATAAGCTAACGGGACGCGAGAATGGCTCGAGCAGGATTAAGTGGGCCAAGGTCTGGAAGCTTACCAAAATGGCCGCCAGCATGTACCTTGAACGATAAAACGATCCACTAATTAACACGAAATATCACGAACAAAGTTTTCGTGTATTTAGTGTGGCTTAGTGGATCGCTATTCCGTCAAATCAAGCGAGGTTTATTACTTCGAAATTTGGCCGCGCACAGCGCCATCCGAAAAGTCCGCGTTATGCACGTTAACATAGTACTTACTCGGATCCTTCAAAATCTCCTGAAGCTTGTCCTTGTCAACTGACACACAATCTTTCGCCGTACCATCCGCCGGCGTCTGCAACGTCACGACAACGTCACCTGCTTCCGTAGGTGAGCCAATGTGAATATGCGCGGCGTTTGGAGTCGCGATATTCGACACTGTCAATTCATAACAGATTTGCCCTTGACCATGATTGATTGTTCCTTTGAACGTCCCGGCACCATCAGTGTCACCGGGTCCCGGCACCTCCGCGGCCCCGGTTAGTGTGGCTGAAATTGGCCTGCCACCCTGCTCTTTCTCTTGAGCCAGGACAAAACCAACTGCAGTCGCAATCATAAATACGATTGCTAAAAAACGGATATTATTCATTTGCACCCTCCCATGTTGAAGTTCGTTGCAGCCGCTCACAGTCGCCTTGCAATCTCGTCCATTGTTGCACTTTCTGCACACGCGTCATTGTGGATTACTTGTCTTTTGTATGAAGTTTAGTGCCTTGCGGTCGTAAAAAATTTCGGCTGCCCTCCGCAGAGAGCAGCCGAAAGTGTAGGCAACCTTGGACTTATCCCTTTATTTCGAGCGGGAAGGCTCGCCATTTGCCGGCACGTTAAGCCTCTCTCGAAATAGGTTCAACAAGAGCAGAGTACCGACGCCTCCACCGGCGTCAGCACCGCCTCCGGAAGCCATGATGTCAGGAGTAATGCGTACACCTTTTTCGCCGATCACTTTCAGCGTCTCGACCAGAGCGACGCCTTGAGCACCTAAAGCGTTCACTTGCTCATGGTAAGCAACACCCTGGGCCTCGCCCATTAGCCGGACCTTTTCAGCCTCAGCCTTGCCCGTCTGGAGAATGTAATGAGCTTCACCGTCAGCTTCGGCCTTGCGTTGCTCGGCGCGTTTGCCGGCAATCTCAACACCCACAGTCGCTGCCATAAGATCTTTCTGATTGTCAGCGTGAGCTTTTGTCTTCTCCAACTGAATGCGTTTCTCTTCAGCCTCACGTTGCGCGTTGAACATGTTCTGGCGCTGCTCAGCGAGAATTTTCTCAGTTTGAGTTTTCATCAACTCTTCCGGCAAATGAATGTGGCAAATCAAAACGTTGACGACGTCGACGTGATACTTCAACAGGTGAGCTCGCACTCTCGCTTCAGCGCGCTCCTGTTCTTCATGCCGGTTCTGCAAGTACGCCATGGCCGACGACTCAGAAGCCTGGTTGCGAAAGATTGAGTCAATGAGCGGATGCATCACGTTCTGAATCAAGCGTTCGATGCCACCGATCTTCGCCACCATGAAAGGCGCATCTTCCGGCTTCACGCGGAACACCACTCGCACTTCCAACTGCATCGTGAAACCGTCTTTCGAGATCACTTCAAAGGGATTGAAAGTGTTGGAGATGTCGCCTGCCGTCCATTCGACGGTTTGGTTGGTGGTAGGAATAATTATTGGCGTGATGGCCAGTGTATTGACGTAGTAACGTCCTGGCCCAACCACTGTTTCCTGAATGCCTCGATAACCTTCGGGTACGACGTAGGCTTCATGCGCGCCTTCGTCGAGACGACGATCGGCCGGGTCACCTGCCATCAAGTCGGCTTTGATTTCTTCGAGGTTTCGCTTCTCGTCGAGCATATCGAGCCGGGCTGCGGACTCAGCCGCTTGTTCGTTCTCTTCTCGCTCCAGGCGGGCTCGAACTTTTGCAGCCATTTCCTTTCGAACTTCTTCAGAAGGATCTCGGCCCACGTTTGAAACTACGACTGCGACCTCACCGGGTTTGACTTCCTTAGCTGTCTCAGGAATCACTTTGAACAGCAGTGGATTGATGTAATAGGTGCCCGGTAGAAGGATATCTTTTTGCGGTCCTCGCTGGCCGCCACTGCCAATAAACTCATGTCCGTCCTGAAAATTATCGTGGCCTGGGATCGATTCAGCCACGTAGTCACGCGGATTCAGCGGAGCGCCATCAAGCGCTTCAACCAGTCCAATCTGATTTTCGTTGATGATGGTTGCGTCATAAAGCCTGACGCTGAATAAGCCCGGCTTGATTTCCGAACCTCCGTCGATCGGACTCGACTGGGTCAGGATGCGATAGACGCCTGGAGTCAAAATATCTACTTGCGGACCTTTCTGCCCTTCGGTAGCGATGAAGTGCTCGGCATCCTGAAAGTTGCGATGGCCCGTTATTGCTTTACCCAACAGGCGCCCTGGATCCAATGCGCCACCGTCGGCTGAGATGATGATTCCGACTTTTCCCTGAGGAACTACGGTCGTCTTCGCGACGGAAACGCGAAACAGGTACGGGTGGATGGGCCACAAACCGGGCGGGAGGGTTCGGAGTTGAATACCTTTTACGCCACCCTGCTTGATGAAGGCGATCGGGTCCTGAAAGTTGTTATGCGCATTTTGTGCGCGGTCGGGAGCAAAGATGCGGCCGGCGGGCATCGGCTCGCCGTCGACGGCTTCGATGATACCCAGTTCATCGGGACCGATTTCGATCAGCGGGACCTTACGTACGACACTTTCAAAAGGATATTTGATCAGATGCAGACCAGGTTTTAGTACATCGGCTTGAATTCCAACTTCACCTTCGGTCGCTACTACGCGTCCGGGCGGCATCTTCGAGCCGAGGTATCGCCGCTCTTTGATGGCAATTTCTCGCGCGCCCACGTTGACAAAGATTCGCTTCAGAAAAATCAGAAATATAATCAGGAGAACAAATACACCCACGAATGGGAGTATCGTTATTGGATCCAGGTTTTCCATTTAATTACCTCTTTCAGTTCAGTCAGGTTGGGAGTGTTGATTCAGACTTCGCGGACTCCAGTTCACGCCGCGCTTCTGACATTGTTTGTTTCAATAAAAATCCTGCGCCGGAGCTTCGCTCTTGCGACGAGATGACCCAGAACTCGCCATCAATCACCGACCGCAATTCCGCGGCGGAAGCGCCGGCAAGCCCTCCATCACGCCAGCACTGCATGACTGCTTCGACTGCTGTTCTGTAGATTCGCGCGTCGTCAGAGAGTGCAGCAATATGCAGCATCCCGGGAAAAGAGTTGCGAGTAGGCGCTTGCCTCCACGACTCGATGAATTTCTGCGCCAGATTCTTGGTGACACGTAAGCCATGTGTCGAAACATATGAAACCAGGGAAAGTAATTGAGGCCCTTCTGCGCCTGCCGCCAGAGAATTTAAGACTTCCTCGTACAGATCGGAGTCTTGAAATTTATTTGCTTCGTCTAAGGCTGAGTTTGAGCCGCTTCTGGCGAGCTCAAGGATTTCTGTTCGCCGCTCGCCGGACAACTTCTGTTTTTCAACCGTTGTGCTTTCCTCGAGGTCTTCGGTTGGAAACAGGCTTCGAGGATCGGGTTTAGGTGGCAGAAGTTCAGTCTGTTCGGATCGAGGCTTTTGCCAGAAATAAAGTGCAACCGCAAGAAAACCAATTATGAAAAAAGAAGTGATGAGAAAGGTGACCATCTAGGCCATGACGAACGGCGCCGTTATATTTCCTTTGGCGGTCGTTGGTCGGCTACCCAAGTATACGGCAGGTTGCCTACAAAGGTTCAAGAAACCGGCGGTGTTTGACAAACTTTAGTTTGTCGTTTTCCTGGATAGACGTCGCGCTTGCCTAGCGACAAACTAAAGTTTGTCGGACATTCGAATGGCGTTTAATAAAAGCGGGTAAGTTACCAACGACTGCGCGCGGTATTGGGGCCGGAAACCGAAGAGAACCATCCGGCCTTTCCCCATTGTGACTTCCACCAGCGCAGCCTTGCCTTTCAGCTGCTCACCTCCAAGCAGCCAACCCGAAAGTAACGGATGTTTTTGTTTGGGATAACGCGCGATTACCTGAACTTTTTGAGCCGCATCGGTCACTTCAAACACCGGCGAGTCTTCGACCCAGGCAATAGACTCTTCAGGCAGGCCCATCGCGATCGGGTGTGAGCTATCAAGCTCAATACGCAAAATCGATCCCGGTACATAGAACTTCGAACGTGGCATACCTGCAACCACATTGCGTAAAGGTAATTTAAACTGCTCGATCGCGAACTCCGAAGCACGATTCAGAAAGATCACGGTGCCGCCCTGCTCTACATAATCACGCAGCGCTTTCACGCCTTCCTGTCCCAAACCACCAGTGTATTCAGGCGGCATGACGCCCGCGCGGTGGCCATTGAGAATTGTTCGCGGCGCCTGATCGGGGATTATGATCGCATCGTATAAAGACCTCAGGTTGCCCGAACGGACGTCTTTATCACGCAGCGAATTAAATCTAATTCTCTCTTGTTCAAGCACCCAGCGTGTCCAGCCTTCATCCATCGAAGGCTCTGCTGACTTGTAAAGCGCGGTTCGGAATTGATAGTTTTCGATGCCTCCACCTAGCAAACCACGCATCTTCATTCTTTGATAAGAGATGGTTTCCACAAACGGCACAATCCTGACACCCATGAGCGCGGCGAGATTGTGTGCGGTTACATCGTAAGGAGCGATGGGATCTCCTTTGTCATCTCGCAAATCTGGATATCGTTGGTTTTGAAGCAACGCCCTGGCAAACGAACCGTATGGCTGGTTGAGGTGGACAACACCAGATAACTCTTGAAACCGTTCGCCTTTGTAATTTAGTGGTTTGGCTAATACATCAACTTCAACACCTGCTCGTTGGAGCACTGATATCAGAGTAAACTCGTGCGACTTCGGAACGATGAAGCCGCGTCGAGACTGAACTGGAATTATGAACCCTCGTACCTCTCCCTTCGCCGGAGGCCTGACAGCTTGCTTTCCAACTTCATAGAATCGCGTCAGCCACATTTCACGATTCTGAGCAGCGTGCTTAAGTAACGTAAACGCGGCTGTCGTCATGTAGTTGGTGATGTCTTTTAGGCGCCACTCGCCACCTCGCCAAACCGGACCAAACTTCTCCGACTCTTTCTGCGGATTGTAGCCCTCGCGCGTGCGCAGCTCTTCAAACTTGACCGTGATTGGCGTGGCAATGCGAGCCGAAGCAGTCTCTGAAAGCATGCGCACTCCCGCATGGTAGTGAGAATAAGCGCGCGCTGGTGTCCACGCGTCATATGTGGTGCCGGTGGTGATGCCGACGAATCCTGCCTTGCGCATTTCGTTAGCCATCCAGTTGCCCAGTTCCGTGTACGCCTCGACAAGCTGCTTCGGCACGTTTGGTTCTACTGGCGGCATGTACGGCGGCAGGAAAAGTCGCGAGGCAAATGCGCCTTGTTGATGAATGTCGTGGACAATCTGTGGATGCCAAACGTTGTGAATCTTATCGACAGTGATCTGTGTCTCAACTTGCGTGAACGCGTACCAGTCGCGATTGTTATCGTGTCCGACGTACTTGTGATAGAGCTCAGGCGGATCAGTTCCTTCATAAGGCGTGCCAAGAGTTTTGTCATACCAGTTCTTAACGATGTCTACTCCATCCGGATTCAGTGAAGGTACGAGCAGAATGATCGTGTTCTGTAGAATCTGCTGAATGTCAGGATCGTTTGAAGACGCGAGTCGATGGGCGATTAATGTGCTCGAGAGGGTTGACCCAACTTCAGTTGAGTGGATGCCGCATGTGATGAGGACAATCGTTTTTCCTTTCTTTATCAAGCTAGCTGCCTTGGTATCGCGGAGCCGTGGTGCTCCGAGCTTCCGTGGGTCAGCTAATAATTGCTGGATGATTTTGTACTCTTCGAGTTTGGCGAGGTTCTCAGGAGTGGTGATGGTGGCCATGACGAAAGACCTGCCCATCGTCGACTGGCCCAGCGTTTCGAACTTAACTCGATCGCTTGCGTCATCGAGTTTTTGAAAGTACTCGACGATCTGTTTCCAGCTTGCGAGTTTGCGATCGTCACCCGGCGTGAACCCCAATACTTCATTTGGAGCCGGGATGGCGATGGTGTTGTCGCTTGCATACCCCGTCGGTTGCATGCGTTGCGCATTAATTATTTGTAATGAGAGAAGAGGAAGAAACGCGATTACAAATAGGAGCAAAGCAGTGCGTCGCATTTTATTTCAACCGTGTGTTGGATTTCTACGGAGCGAGTGGAGTGTAATCCAGAAGTTCATTGCTTGCTACCGCGCTTGAAGTTGAGCCCGCATAGCGGGCGCAATATTAGTTGCCCTACAAGTTCAGAGACTACAAGCCGAAAAGGTTACTTGCCCTAAAACATTGAGCCGTGTAAAGTAACGACGCGTTCATACCCCTAAGCTCTTCCCGGAAATTACAATTTAGTTGAGACGCCTACATGTTCCCTCAGAGTCTATCGGAGGTGACTGATGTCAACTGACAGCGACGCTGCTGACGTCGCGCGAGCACAGGGGTTCCCGGATCGTACCGGATGGAAGCCTGATAACCCGTACCTCGCGACTTTTCGCCCATTCATTCCAGCTCACGTGATGATTGATGAGCTGACCGCCCGAGCACTCATCGTCGGAACGGTCCTGGGCATCATCTTCGGAGCATCGTCGCTTTACCTGGTCTTGAAAACCGGCCTCACAGTGAGTGCATCCATCCCGGTCGCCGTGATCTCAGTCACTCTCTTCCGCGTACTTTCGAACATCGGAATACGCAACGCCACAATTCTCGAAAACAACATCGTTCAGACTTCGGGATCTGCCGGTGAATCGATCGCTTTTGGTCTTGGCGTCACGATGCCCTCGATCCTCATCCTCGGGTTCGACCTCGAACTAACGCGAGTAATGTTGGTCGCGACATTGGGTGGGCTGCTCGGGATCCTGATGATGATTCCCTTGCGACGCGCGCTGATTGTCCAGCAGCACGGGCAACTGAAGTATCCCGAAGGAACTGCCTGCGCGGAAGTTTTGAAGGCAGGCGCTTCCGAAGAATCGCTTGAGGCAGCGCACAAGGATCCGTTGTCGGCGAAAATAGCCGATCAAGCGACCATTGGCGGCAAAACGATTTTCGCAGGATTCGGCATCGGCTTCCTCTATTACGGACTTCAGCAGGTCTTCAAAACGTGGAAAGAAATTCCAGAGAAGGTTTTTGGCGGACACTTTCAAGGTGCGTCAATTTCGCTCGACAATAACCCGGCCCTACTCGGTGTTGGTTACATTATTGGCCCTCGGATCGCCTCGATCATGTTTGGCGGCGGCGTGCTGTCGTATTTGGTCTTGATTCCGATGATCAAGTATTTCGGCGAGTTCCTGGTTAATCCACTTCCCCCAGGGACCAAGCCGATCTCTCAAATGGCGATCGAAGGCGCTGACAGCATTCAAAGCACCTACATTTTGTACATCGGCGCGGGCGCCGTTGCAGCAGGCGGTATTATTAGCCTCGTCCGCAGCATGCCGATCATTTGGAGCGGTATAAAAGGAGGCTTGGCGGATTTGCGTGGGAGCCAGGCTGGGGCCGTTAGCGCGTTGCGCACGGATCACGACTTGTCAATGAGAGTCGTGATCGGCGGCACGATTGTCTTACTCGGCGCGATCATGCTGGCTCCACAGTTAAACCTCCGCTTCAATTTATTGGGCGCGATTCTGATTGTCGCGTTTGGGTTTTTATTCGTTACCGTCTCATCGCGCTTGACCGGCGAAGTCGGGTCATCGTCAAACCCGATCTCGGGAATGACAGTGGCGACACTACTGCTTACCTGTCTTGTGTTTCTGCTTATCGGTTGGACGACTCCGCCTTACTTCGTTACTGCGCTCTCCATAGGCGGCATCGTTTGCATTGCGTCATCAAACGGAGGAACTACCTCTCAGGATTTGAAGACCGGTTTCATCGTTGGCGCGACTCCCAAAAACCAACAAATTGCGATTCTCGTAGGATCATTGACGTCCGCGCTGGTGCTTGGTTATGTCTTGTTAGCGCTAAACCAAGCGTCAACAGTTCACGTTCCGGCGAGTAATGCCAACTACGTCACGCTTCCCGCCGGCTTCCGATTCGATCCATTAAAATGCGAAGGCGGCAGTCAACCAAAACGTGAAACCTACGCTGGGAAGAGTTACCTCATTTGCCATCAAACTGATACAAACCTGGGCACACTTGGACGATACCTGGTCGACGATCAGGGGGTGCCTGCCTATCTCGTGGATCCGGGTATCAACGGGGTTATCAGAACGACGCCTGAAGGCTATAGCGTCGTGAAATACACGGCGCCGAAAGCGACGCTAATGTCGTATATCATCAAAGGCATTCTCGATCAGAAACTCCCTTGGGGCTTAGTATTGTTGGGCGTGTTTATTGCTATCGTTCTGGAGTTGGCGGGCATACCTTCGCTCGCATTCGCGGTCGGAGTCTATCTGCCCGTTTACGTATCCGCTCCAATATTTGTCGGCGGAGTAATTCGTTACGGCGTAGACAAGTATCTGCGAGCTAAGTTAGCGGATCAAAAATTGACCGAGGAGCAGTTTGTTGCCGAAACCGATAAGAGCTCGGGAGTGTTGCTGGCTTCCGGTTACATCGCCGGAGGAACACTCGCGGGGGTCGTGTACGCCTTTCTAAATCTTAGCGACGACATCACTGCCCGACTCAACGCATTTGAGGACTGGTCGAAGGCAAATAATTCATTTTACGAAGGAGCACACGCCGGTCTTCTTGCTTTGATTCCGTTTGCAATTATCACGATCGTGTTGTACTTGGTAGGTCGAGAGAAGCTCTTGAAGACGAAGACTTAAAACGAGAACTCTCATTCACACCGCGCTTCAGCGCGGTGAAAGTCAAGTGGGAAGAACTGGAAACCGTTTAAACGGTTTCCTTCGCGAGTTCCTCCTGGTCACCGGGCTGAAGCCCGGTGTGAATAAGACTGTCACTGTATCACTACTCGATCTTCGAGATTCAAAGTGTGTAATAATTTGCGAGCTATGATTCTTTTAATCCTTGTGATTTGCGGGGCGTTGTCGGCGCCTGTTCTCGCGCAAACTGCGCCGCGAACTCCTTCTGAGCAAGTGCGTGAGTTTTACAAGGCCATGCGCGAAAAACGTTTTCGCGATGCGTTCGCTATTTCTATCTACAAGCCGGCAATCGAAGGTTTGTCGAAGCCGGAGTACGAAGACTTGTTGCCTGACTTCGAGAAGATGGCCGTCGCCGTTACTGAAAAGATCCCGGAAAATCTTGAGTTGACTGGCGAGCAGATCAGCGGCGACTCAGCAACTGTGTTTGTAACCGTACTCGAATCCGATGGGAAGAAGAAAGTCGAGCCCGCGACGTTGATCAAAATCGATGATACTTGGATTTTAGGAGACCGGGAGAATCTCGAGCTGGTTAAAAAGGCTGGGAAGCAGTTCTTCTTCGACGCACGCATCAATACGCATCACAACGACGTCCAGGACATGCTGACACGAATCTCGCTCGCGCAGGTTGTTTACAGCCAGCAACACCAAGGCCAGTTTGGCGACTTACCTGCGTTGATAGGGGCTGGTTTAGTCCCGAAAGACATCGAGAGTACAGCTTCGACCGGGTATCGTTTTCGCGTTAACGTCTCGCCCGACCGCAAGACCTGGCATGCGACCGCGGAACCTGCTCAGTATGGTCGCACCGGAAAGCTTTCTTTTTTCCTGGACAAGAGTGGAGTGAGGAGTGGCGATGTCGGCGGCAAGACTCTTCCCCCCTCACCGTTAAAAAACTAAATCCACAGATTACGCAGATTCCACAGATAGAACTTTGAACTTTGTACTTTGAAACCTTGAATACAAGCAACGAGTACGAAGCGCAAAGCACAAAGTTCAAAGCACAAACCTCAAAGTTCTGTTTGTGAATCTGCGTAATCTGCGGAGCTACCTACCCTTAACCGCGGACATGAAGTGTTCACGATCTTGAGCGCTGAGGTCCGTTATTCTGGCTCCAATCACGAAGCCCTGTTCATCTTCCTCATCGCCGAGCGGTTCATACCGCACCGGCGCCACGATCAATTCAATTGGACCAGACGGAAGCTCCAATACAATCCGCAGGAGCCGATCCTCGCCAGTCAGATAATGCTCGCCGATCCGGATCGCCGGAAGGATAAGACCCAATCCCGTGGAGCTGATATCGCGCGTATGACCCTGCATCGCTGGGACGGGACGGCGGCCGTTCAACTGTCCGGTTACATGTGCTTGTCCGGTAAGCTGATGGATTGAAACGGTGACCGGCAGCTTTAGACGCCGTCTGTACGCATGGCGGCGGTCACCCGCGAACTCACGCAATCGGCCCACAATTGATCGGATTAGCTCCGGCATCTGCCGCACAAACCTCGGGCCCCGGCGTCGGAACCGGGAAGCTGTCACTGAATGTGAGGACAGGGCATTGGGGGAAAGACAAAAATGCTCGCTTGGGCCATTGTATGTAAATCAGCGAGTTTGTGGCAACGATTAATTTGGGGAATGGGGTGGATTACACGAAAACGAGGCCGCCGAATGCCTGCGGAACGTGGAAGGCTGGCTCTTTAGTCATGGTCGGTTGCCATGCGAGATAGCCTCGATTCTCGCCGCTGCCCACGCACCGGTACAGATTGACTCGCCAACGCTCTCCCCGTTGCGGTTTATGAATCCACTCAACCCAGGGAATCCGCATCGCAATAGTCACTTTGTTCTTTTCAACTTGAGCCGCGGCAGTCATTCCTGAATAGAAGTCCCAGTCTGTTTCCCGAGCGTCGGGCTTCCAGTGAATGGCCAAGTCAATCCATTCACCTGTGGGGGCGGCTTCGAACTCGAAATAGCGTTCCGGTTGGCTGAGGTCTGGCGCTAAAAAGATCTCGCAGACATCTCGATCCCATAACTTCATCGTCTTCTTCTTAGTCTGCGGCGTTTGACTGACGACCAACGGCTCTTCCTGCCGGCAGACAAATCGCACGAGCAGCGCACCGTCAGACCAAAGTAGTCGAGCCTCTGCGTGACGGCCGGCAGGCGCATCAGCACCCGACCAGTAGCGAGAGATCTTGACTGGACGCGCTCGTTTCCATTCCGCGTGACTGAGCTGATCGGCTGCGAGATCGAGCTTCGTGTTTATGGCTTCTACGACAGCAGGTTGAGTCATGTGTTTTTGTTGAAAGTCGTCAGGCATTCGTCGATCAGCAAAATAGGATCATCGTGTTTGAGTACACAGCCGGTGCGTTTCGAGAACTTCTCTAACAGATAATCGACTTCGTCGGCAACTCCTCCTGTTCCCGTCAAGCAGCCGATGACCTTGTCCTCATCGTGCGCGATCGTGAACTCATTCAGCGAGCCCATTGCACCTCCAATGAACAACACGATATCGCACGAGCGCACCAGCACGACATTTCGACCCTTCAAGCCAAAGCCCGTATAAATCAACAAATCACAGGCATCGGTAGGAAGTTGATAACGCTCGATATGTTCAGTTTCGCTGCTTCCGGGCGAAACGCCGACGTGAAATGCGCCTGCGTCACGAGCGGCTTTGCCCACGATGTACACTAACCCTGTCGTACCGCCGGTTAACAGAATCGCGTTTCGCGAAGCCACGGCTTGGCCCAAAGCGACGGCACTTCGCCTTAGCTCGTTAGACGTTGGCCGTTCGGTTTCGGCCGATCCCATGACTCCGATCTTGATTTTCATGGACGATCCCACCAGCGCTGGGTGGCGAACCAGATAAAGCCTGGAATCATAAACCAGATGCCAAGAGCTACGGTCACAACCCGCGGTGAAAGACGAACACTATCGAGCATCTCTCCAGTAACGTAATTCGAAGCCGCCATCGTAAGCGTAACCAACGCGAGCTCAGCCGCAAAGACTCTTCCACGAAAATTGTCCTCGACGTCTCGTTGAAGGAGCACGGTCGAGAACACCCACAGAATACTGCCGCCGGTATGCGCCAATCCCAACGCTAACAGCGCCAAAGCGAAGCTACTCGTACTGCCGAACGCAATGTAGAACAAGCCTCCAATTAGAAACGCGATTCCTATCGTATTCTGCATGCGCGTCTTACCTTCGCCTGATACTCTTCGCGCTACGATCGGTCCTACTGCTGTACCAATGCCTCGTGCGGCAAAAAGCACTCCGATTCCGGTGGCCGCACTTTTGCCGACCGGAAAAATTCTCTCGCCAAACACTGCCAGCAAACTCAATATTCCACCACCCAAGCCCCAGGCTGGCTTGACCAACAGTGCTGCGAGTACCCGCGGACGGAACTTTACATATCGTGCGGCTTCGACTGTGTCTGAAATTCCTAAGGCCTTTCTGATCGTAAGTTTGGTCTTCTCCCGTGGGGGTCTTTTAGGTAAACGAACGCCGGCAATAAGAACAGCAGAAAGAACAAAAGTCAGCGAGTCCAGAACGAATGAAACATCGGGGCCAAACCAACCGGTAATCACTCCTCCAATTGCAGCCCCCAGAGTCAGCATGACCGACCACGTCACGGCAGAAATCGCATTAGCAGGCACAAGCTCTCGATCCGACACAACGGAGGGAATAGCAGCCGTTTTCGCAGGCTCAAAGAAGGTGGATAAGCCTAACTGGAAAACCGTAAGCACATAGATGATCCAAAGCTGATCGGCCCGCCGCACGAGCAGAAACCCGAGCACGACCACGGCGCGAAGCACATCCGAAATGATCATGATCGAGCGCCGGCTGAAGCGATCTGCAACGACACCTGATAACGGCCCGAAGACCACGCTCGGCAGAAAACGCGCCACCAACAATAAACCTATGTCGCGACCCGATCCGGTGAGATCGAGGATAATGGTGTAGAGCGCAATGGTATTGAACCAATCGCCGGTCTGACTGACGACCTGGCCTAACCAGAGTTTGCGAAATGCGGCGTTGTTTCGCAGAAGCTCGATGTACCCTACCGGTCGTTGCGTCTCAAGAACCGTTTTGGTTTGAACCATGATTTAGGTCTACGACAATAACACGAACGGTTACATGAATTCTTCGCGCCAAAGGCGCGAGATATGGTAGCCAGGGGCAAAGTGCTGAGCGCAGCGAAGCACGACGCCCCTGGAATAGTTTAGAAAACAAATCGAGCACTGAAAGTGCGAAAGAAGATTTCGTTCTACGCGGTTCTGTCGCTCTTTCAGAGCTTGGCATAAATTCTTGCAGGTTCCAGGGGCGGCGCTCTTCGCTGCGGTCAGCGCTTGCCCCTGGCTACCTTATCTCGCGCCTTCGGCGCGAAGAGTTGACGTTCTATGTGCGGTTCGAAATTGAATTCGCAATCTAACTAAACGGGCACTCGTCAGCATTCAGGTTGACAGAAGCTTTCAATGTGACACGTCATCCTGCTTCAAGCAATTCAACGAACATGAACGATGAATTATCCAGATTCAAAATTGCGCGATTTTCTGCGCGAACGTCGATCGATTTCGCACGGCACATAAGTTGAGAAGAGGACAAGTGCGGCTTAAGAGGCCTTAGGCTTCCGGGCTCTCCGCACGGAGTCCGAGCCGCACATTTCTGAGATGAACAGGAATGGTCATCACGACCATTTTGAAATCTCACCCAAGCACGGCGGGCGATTGCCTCCGCCCGCCGCTTGCCCATTCGCGCCGGGAGTGATGTTGCGTTGCCACAATGTCGCTTCCGGCCGGTGTGCTTGCGGTTACTTGATCACAAATGGACCCGACACCTATCGCCGTTGCATTGATCTACAGCGCCATTCCCCCAAGCGGAGCGACCTATCTGCTATTGGGCTCCGGACTGATCGCAGCGATCTACGTCATCGTTCGCACGTCGTTTGAACGTGTACACGCAAAGACTAAAGAGGCCGAGAGTTTGAACCGGCTGTACTTGTCCGTCTCCGAGGCGTTGGCGACGGCAATAGACGCGAAAGATCAGACTACGCATTGCCACGTGCGTCGCGTTCAAGTTTACGCGGCAGGCATGGGCAAACTACTCGGCCTTTCCGACTCGGAAATCGCAGCCGTGCGCGCGGGCGCTCTTCTTCATGACGTAGGCAAATTGGCGGTACCGGCTCACATTCTTAATAAACCCGGCAGATTGACTCGAGCCGAGTTTGACAAGATGAAAATCCACACGACGGTCGGCGCGCAGTTGCTCAGTCGGGTTGATTTTCCTTACCCGGTAATTCCAATCGTGCGACATCATCACGAACAATGGAATGGACAAGGCTATCCGGACGGACTCGAAGGCGAGCAGATACCGATTACGGCTCGCATTCTCTCCGTCGTAGATTGTTTTGACTCCGTGCGCGAGGATCGGCCGTTCAGACGAGGCATGACGAGAGACGAAGCGATTGCTTTACTGCGGCTGGGCTCCGGCAAACACTTCGATCCGCGGATTACAAGTCTGTTTATCGAGCATCTGCCGGAATTCGAAGCTCAGATCGCTGCTCTCGGACTATCGCAGCAACTGCCGTCGAACAACCAGCTCGAGCCCTACATGCTGACGGCAGTGGATTTGGAACAAACGCGTGAGCGTGGCTGCTACATCGCCTACGATCAAATCAAGAATGCTCATCAGGAGGTCTACGCACTCTACGAAATTGCGCGCACATTTGGTTCTTCACTCGACATCAAGACTACGCTGTCGATGCTGATCGATAAAATCGGTCATCTCGTAACGTTCGATACCTGTGCGGTCTACCTGTATGACGATCGGCTTGGTTACGCGACTGCGGCCCAAGTAGCCGGCAAGAACGCCGACGCATTGAAATCTAAATGCATTGCTCCAGGCGAAGGCGTCACTGGGTTTACTCTCGCCAATCGCAGTCCCGTTAATCAGCTTCAACCGTCGCTCGAGTTTTCGCCGCAAGAAGTGAAACAAGGAATTGTGTACCGCTGTATGGCAGCTCTGCCGCTGGTGAAAGATGAAGTACTGCTCGGCGCGTTGTCCGTTTATTCGTGCGAGCTGGACGAGTATAACGATGACCACATGCGTTTGCTCGAAACGGTTGCAAAGCTTGCTTCGGACGCGCTCGCCAATTCCATGCTGCATGCCGAAGCCGAGTCGAACGCTTTGACCGATCCGTTGACCGGTCTGCCGAACGCGCGTTATCTCGCACTGCGCTTCGAGGAAGAAGTCTCTCGCGCTCGACGAACGGGCAGGCCGTTTCAGGTTGTGATGCTCGACCTTGATGACTTCAAGATCGTGAACGACACATACGGTCACAAGATTGGCGATAAGATGCTGCGCGAGATGGCCCGTCTGATTCAGGCTCAACTTCGTGAATACGATTTCCTGGCTCGCTATGCGGGCGATGAGTTTGTGGCGGTCGTGCAAGACCTCAGCGCCGACCAGGTAGAGGAGCTGCGGGACCGTATCGAAAGTGCGGTCTCTGGATTCTCTTTACATGTTCGCGCGAGTTGCCGGGCGCGCGTCGGCATTAGTATTGGAACGGCGACGTATGGCGCCGAAGGGGAGACGCTCGATCAGCTGCTCGTGGCTGCGGACCAGGCGATGTATCGGGTGAAATCAGCGCATAAGGTCGAGAAGGCTACGGGAAGACCTGCCGAGGAGGTTATAGAGGTCAACGACGGGCCCTTTGCTTCCACCTCACTGAATTGATCCAGTATTGAGGCGGGGGCGCGGCGCTGACGCGCCTTGCCCCCTTCCCAACCTGCAAATTTCCAGCAATCACACCTGAAAATTACATATTTCTTGACATTCGCGTCCTGCATCGCTTTCAATCCTTAAATCGGCTGTTCGCCTGAACAGCGACCTAAGGCCGTTGACGGCGAGCCTCGCCGTCAACGCTACGTCCTTTGACTCAGGATTGAAGCATGTCTGCTCCGTCCAGCATCGCAAAAGAAAATTCCACTCTCCTCATCGTTTCCGAAGAAATCGCAGCTCGCACAAGACTGCGTGACATCTTCGAAAACTCGGGCTACAGCGCGTTGACGGCGTCTGATGCACCTTCGGCTCTCCGCACGCTGCACAAAGAACAGTGCGATCTTGTCATGGTTGATTTAGAGATCCCCGGCGTAGACGGGCTGGCATTATGCCGCCTACTCCGTGCTCAGCAGGCGACCAGGAAGCTGCCGGTGATTGCGCTGGCCAAGAGCGGGTTGGAAACTCGAAAAGAAGAGGCGTTTGCCGCCGGCGTAAACGACTTCATCATGAAGCCGTCCACACCATCTGAGCTGGTGTCACGAGTCGCCTCGCATCTCCTTGCTGCGGAACGAGAGCAGGAGCTGATGGGCAGCAACCGGGAGTTACGTTTTCTTGCCGATCTTGGGCGTGGTCTGCTGCGCGCGCTGGAGCCTCACCACCTCGTCAGTCGTCTTGCAGGCTCAGTGTATGAAGGGACTGACGCGGTAATGAGCGCAGCCTTCCTAAAACTGTCTGAAGATTCTCAGACAGGGTGTGTTTTCGATCGAGAAGGTGGTGCTGAAGACACAACATTGCTTCACATGGATCGCTTGCAAGCGTGGCTTGGCGGTGCAACAACCAACACATCAGTGCTACTGGCGGATCCGGAAAGTTTCTTCATCCGCGACGCGAGGCATCGAATCGAGTACGCAGTACCTTTGAGGTTCGGCGGTCGGACAAAAGGAGCTCTGATCGTTGCTTTTGATAGTCGCGAAGACTGTGGGGAGACTGAATGCCGGCTGATGGATGCTGCGGGACAACAAGCTGCGCTGGCAGCTCACGTGGCGTCTCTGTATCAAGCCGCTCGTGAATCCTCCACCACTCTCGCAAAGGAAGTGGACCGGCGCACTGCTGAGGCGGTGTCGCAACGCAGATTCACCGAAGCGATCATCGACAGCCTACCGCTGTCACTCTACGCGATCGACAAAGACTATCGAATCGTCGCGTGGAACCGGAATCGCGAGTTGGGAGAACTCGGCATCCCGCGCGGGTCGGCGTTAGGCAAGAACATCTTCAACGTTTTGACTCTGCAGAAGCGCGATGTGCTCGACGAAGAGTTTTCGCGCGTTTTTGAGAGCGGCGTTATCGAAAGGATAGAACAAGAGACGGTTAAGCCGAACGGCGAGACGAGCCATTGGTTGATCAGCAAGATTCCGATGCGTATCGACAGTAGCGGCGACGTCTCACACATAATTACCGTCGGCGAGGACATCACCGGCAGGGTAGAAGCCAACCGCGCCGTAGCTCGTGCGGAGAAGCTCGCCGCCATCGGGCGTCTCGCTGCGGGCGTGGTCCATGAGATAAACAATCCACTGGCAACGATCTCAGCATGCGCAGAAGCACTAGAGTCGCGGCTTCAGGAAGGAGCATTCACGGACGGTGACGCCTCAGCGCTGAACGATCTTCGCGAATACCTTGGCCTGATTCGAAGCGAGGCATTTCGGTGTAAGTCAATCACGAATGGATTGCTTGACTTCAGTCGGTCGCGCACTGCGGATCAAATGCTGGTTAACCTGGCAGATGTAATCAGCTCAGCCGCCCGGCTATTGGCTCATCAACAGCGTGACGGTAGAATCGAATTCCAAATCGAGACTCCGGCTGATCTTCCTCCAGTTTCTGGAGATGCCGGACAGTTGCAGCAGGCGATAATTGCTCTGTCAACCAACGCCGTCGACGCCATGCCCGACGGCGGTACGCTAACAATTGCTGCGCGCCGCCAGGACAAAAATGTGGTCGTCGAGATTAGCGATACCGGCGTAGGAATTTCGCCCGAACACATTACGAAGATCTTTGAGCCGTTCTTTACCACCAAAGAAGTTGGACGAGGAACAGGCCTCGGCCTGGCTGTCTGTTATGGTATCTTAACGGAGCACGGGGGCAGTCTCGACGTGCAATCGGCTTTGGGGGCAGGTTCTACTTTCACTATCACACTCCCAGTGGTCAGTGAATTCGGAGAATCGAAAGCTTGAGCGCTGAACCGGCAGCAAGAATCCTAATAGCGGAAGATGAATCCAATCTGCGGTTAGTTTTGCAGAAGGAACTCGAACGCCTGGGTTATCGAGTGCAGGTCGCGCCCGATGGCGAAGCCGCGTTGCGGAAGCTCGAAGAGAGCAACGTCGATGTCTTGCTTTGCGATATCAACATGCCGCGCATCGACGGCATGGAAGTTTTGCGTCGCGTCTACGATAGACCGAATCCTCCCGAGGTGATCATGCTCACGGGCCAGGCTACGGTCGAGACGGCGATCGAAGCGATGAAGTTAGGCGCCTACGACTACCTCACAAAGCCCTACACAATCACCGAGTTAGATGTTCGCGTAAAGCAAGCGGCAGAGAAGCGCCGACTGCGAGTTGATAACCTGCGCTTGCGGGAACAATTGGCGCGCCAATCGCCGTTGCCCGAGATCGTCTCAGTGTCTCATTTGATGAAGGAGGCGATCAGACTCGTCGAGCGCGTCGCTCCCTCGGATGCTTCGGTGTTAATTACGGGTGAGTCAGGCACCGGCAAGGAATTGATCGCGCACGCAATCCACCGCCTATCGAATCGTGCGAGCGCATCATTCATTGATCTCAATTGCGCTGCATTCCAGGAATCGCTACTGGAGTCGGAACTGTTTGGTTATGAAGCGGGCGCGTTCTCAGGCGCTAAGGGTCGCAAGCTCGGCCTGATCGAACTGTCTGACGGAGGCACGCTCTTCCTGGATGAAGTAACGGAGTTGCCAGCTCAACTTCAAGCGAAACTTTTACGAGCTATCGAAACGAGGACGTTTTTCCGCGTTGGTGGAGTGCGCAAGGTCGAAGTGAACGTGCGCATTGTCGCTGCCACGAATAGAAATCTCGACGCAGTTGTGAGCGACGGATCGTTTCGCTCAGATCTGCTTTATCGCATCAACGGATTTCAAATAAATCTGGCTCCGCTGCGTGAACGGCCGGAAGACATCGAACCTCTTGCGCGCCATCTGCTTCAGCACATCGGCGGGCCGGCGCCGCCCTCGCTCGACTCCGATGCGTTACAGGCCATTCGTGCTTATCAGTGGCCCGGCAACGTGCGGCAGCTAAAGAATTGTTTGGAGAGAGCAGTGATTCTCTCGAGTAACGGTCGCATCACTGTAAATGAATTGCCGCCTGAAGTAGTTCGGCCTGCGGCACCGATCCCGGTGATGCTGGCTCCTGTTATGCCGGGTGCTACTGTCGAACAAGGAGTAGCAGTTCCACCAGCGCCCGCTTCGCTGCGCGATGTCGAGCGTCAGCAGATTCTTTCGGCGCTCGAACAGACGGGGTGGCATCGAGGCAAGACTGCGGAGATTTTGGGCATCTCTCCGTCGACTCTTTATCGCAGGCTGCGAGATTACAATCTCGAACGGCGGGGATAGTCCATCCAAGCCCTCATCGAAATCATTGCCCTCAATAATAAACGCTAAACATTACTGCGGTCCAAAAGTGACAAAAATTGGTGCTTGACAGCCCGTCTAAGCCGGGAGTACGTTGACGATACAACGGTTCTCAAAGTGAACGGGCCGTTCCCTCAATTGATAACTTGAACTGACCGATAAAGGCACACCTCGTGTGAGCGGGGGTCGCAAAGCCGACGGGGGTCTCGAGAATTTCGGATTCCGAATTCAGGGAGACTTGGCTGGGTTGCCGAAGCAGGAGAAGCAACGGGTAACCCCCTCACCTTCCCACGTGCCTTTTAAGTCTCTCCTTCGTCACAACTCCAGATCAAACCGCCAGCTTAAGCAGTTCCTTTATCCGCATGAGTGCCCCAGACAGTCGGAGCAGCGGAGCCACCTTTGTGTGCCTGCTGAAGGAGGATTTCTTTCATGAATACTCATCAAGACTCGACAAAGGCGTCCTGGGGCACGGTTGTGTTGCAACTCTTCGGGACCTCGATTCTTCTCGGTATTTTAACCGTCAACGTTCATGGACAACTGTCATCGCCCAAGCGAGTTAAGGTTCGCGGCGAGCTCGTTGTGGCCTACGAGGATTCGGACTCCAGCAGTAATCTCCGATATTTCCTCAAAGCCAATGGCAAACATCAGGTACTGCAGTTCACGATCGAGCCACCCAGTAAATTAAAGACGGGTGATCAGGTGATAGTTTCCGGCGTGCAACTGGATTCGCATTTGTTAGTCGACGCTCTTAGCGCCGCAACCAGCACAAAGAGTGGGACAACGTCGCAGATGGTCACTAATAATTCTTTTGGCGAACACAAAGTACTGACCATCCTGGTGAACTTTCAAGATAAGCAAGATACGCTGTTTACTCAGGCCTATGCTCGGGATATGGTGTTTACCCAGACAAACAATTTCTTCCGCGAGAACTCGTTCAATCAAACATGGCTGACTGGCGATGTGTTCGGTTGGCTCACGATTCCCGCCAGCTACACCACGTGTGACCCGTTAGCGATTGCGGCTCAAGCCAAGGCCGCTGCTGCTGCGGCAGGGGCCGATCTGAGTGCGTACAACCATTACGTCTATTGGTTCCCCGCGAACGCCTGCATGTTTGTGGGCATGTCAACTGTAGGAGGGAATCCATCAGAGATCTGGCTCAAGGGCCAACGTAACCTCAAGATAGTGGCCCACGAGCTTGGTCACAGCTTTGGTCTAGTGCATTCAAGGAGCTGGGATTGTGGCCCACAGGTAACTTGTCCGAATGGTGTTGTCGATGAATACGGCGACAACTTTGACATTATGGGCAACGCCGATAGCGCTCACTTTAATCTCGTACAAAAGGAGCGATTAGGCTGGATTAATTATGGGATGTCTCCGCCTCTGACAACAGTTACGACTAGCGGTAACTACTGGATTGATTCGTACGCAGGCATTAGTGCCAACGCGAAGGGTCTGAAAATACTGAAGTCAACTGACCCTGCAACCGGCGCACGGTCCTGGTATTACCTGGAGCATCGCACTACTTATGGTTTCGACAGTTGCTTTGCGGGAAATACAAATGTTTTGAACGGAGTGCTGGTCCACCAGGGATCAGAATCGGACCCGCAAACCGTTTACCTCCTTGATCTCACAACAGTCACCGATTCGTGGATGGATCCCGCATTAACTGTAGGTCAGAGCTTTGCTGATCTTGATGCTGGTCTAGTCATAACCATACTCTCGGCGGATAGCATGGGAGCAATGGTTAGCGTTTCCCTTGGCCCATTACAGTGTTATGCGGCTAATCCGACCGTTGCTCTTTCGACAGGACCTGCGGTTGCCGCGGGATCGGCGGTTAGCTACACGGTTACAGTAACCAATAATGACAGTATCGGTTGCAGCGCCGACACGTTCGCGTTGCAAGCAAGTGTACCGAGCGATTGGTCATCTTCGCTTGGGCAGACAACCCTCAGTATCAATCCTGGTGCGAGCGCCACCACCACGCTCGTGGTCACGTCGCCCGTAAGTGCGTTGAGTGGCACCTATTCCGTTGGAATGACGGCTAGCGAATTGTCTGAGCCAGCATACTCTGGCTCAGCGACTGGCACCTATGTAATTACCTCGCCTCCGAGTGTTACGGTTTCCAGTAGCCAAGCCAGATATTTGCGTAACCAAACGGCCATGATTACTGCTTTGGTATCGGCAAATGGAAATGCCGTTGCAGGCGCGTCCGTGTCGTTCACGATGACCAGGTCTAATAGTTCCACCGTCAAGGGCAGCGGAACAACTAGTGGCAATGGTGTGGCTTCTTTCAAATACACGATCCGCAAGAAAGACCCGACCGGCACATATCAAATACTTGCGAAGACCACCGTAAACGGAATCGTCATAAGCGCGACAACGAGCTTTGTAATTGAGTAGCAACGCTGTTTTCGAAACTGGAAAACAGGAGGCCCGCTGCCGGGCCTCCTTGGAAAAGGGTCGTTTTTTCGACCCATTTAGGTTTTAACCGTGGAACTCTCTCGCAAATTTCCGCGAAGCAACTTGAGTTCTACGGCTTAGGATTCACGTCTATGCTGTCGCTTCCGGATCCGGTGCCGCAAGTCGCCACTGCAAAACTGAACGTCGCGCTGGGACTCCCACCCGGGGGGCTGAACCCTTTGAGCGTGGTCGGGTCGTACTTGATTCCCAGGACGTAATCGCCCGGCGGTACACCCGTGATAGTCACATCCCCAAACGCGTTGATTGACACTGTGCCAACGTTCAGTTTGCCACAAGCCGTGTTGTATAGAACCACTTGGCTTTGGTGGACCCCAATGAACTGTGGCTCCCATGGACCATCCGTCTGGATAACGGTGACAGTACTACAAGCCGCATCCAGGTGGAACGTGTCGTAAAGGAAGAGCACCCCTGGGCTTATGGAGTTGATCACACCTCCTTTCAGCCCGTAAAGCAGCTCTTCCAAGTCAGCCGCCGTGCCGTTTACGTAATCCTGGCAGCTGGTGGCCGTAGGTGCGATCTGCGTTTCTGGCCCGCATGGGCCCGGATTAACATCCGCCGGGCACACTCCGGACGAGCCCGTACAGCTCTCGGCTGGGTCGCATGTGGACGTCGCAGGTCGGCAGATTGTGGTTGCCGGCTGGAAGCCGTCAACACAGGCTCCGGCACCGTCGCAGGAGTCCGTCGCATCGCAGGCGCCACTGTTGGAGGTACCTGTACACGAAGTCGTCGCCGGGGCGAAGCCGTTTGCCGGGCACGCACCCGACGAGCCCGTACAGCTCTCGGCGACGTCGCACTGTCCCGCTGAAGGTCGGCACGTAGTCGTTGCCGGCTGGAAGCCGTCGACGCAGGCTCCGTTACCGTCGCAGGAGTCAGTCCCATCGCAGGCGCCTCCACTGGAGGTGCCTGTACAGGAAGTCGTCGCTGCTGCGAAGCCGTTCGCCGGACATGCGCCTGAGTCACCGGTACAGCTTTCGGCGACGTCGCACTGCCCCGCCGAAGCACGGCATTCCGTCGTTGCCGGTTGGAAGCCGTCGACGCAGGCTCCGTTACCGTCGCAGGAGTCAGTCCCATCGCAGACGCCACCGTTGGAAGTGCCTGTACAGGAAGTCGTCGCTGCTGCAAAGCCATCCGCCGGACATGCGCCAGAGTCGCCGGTACAGCTTTCGGCCACGTCACACTGCCCCGCCGAAGCACGGCACTCCGTCGTTGCCGGTTGGAAGCCGTCGACGCAAGCTCCGTTACCGTCGCAGGAGTCAGTCCCATCG
>DATEDU010000061.1:0-2317 GCA_035281525.1 Pyrinomonadaceae bacterium
TATTGCGTAGCGCAAGTTTGCGGCGGTGTGCGGGCGGTTGACGCTCCCGGACCCTTCTGCTATAAAAACGCTTCGCGCCCTGCACATAGTTTCTTTGGAAACGATGTGAGGGCGCTTATTCCGCAGTAGCTCAATGGCAGAGCATTCGGCTGTTAACCGAAGGGTTGTAGGTTCGAGTCCTACCTGCGGAGCACTACTCCTTATATAATCGAAGAAGAGGTCACCCGCCGAGGTGACCTCAAGTTTTTTGGGAGGCACGATTTTGTCACGTACTCGGCGCCTCGATGGCGTGACCTACGAGGCTCTTTGAATCTACAATGTCCTGGCGAACAAAATGTTCGCTAGAACGTACAACGAAAAACAACCAATAACCGTGATCGACGAGACACTTCTTAGACGCATAACAGTGAATCCCGAGATTTTTGGTGGTAAACCCATTATTCGGGGCATGCGTATCTCTGTCGAACTCATTCTCAGTTTGCTTGCTCAAGGGGAAACTCCTGAGACTATCCTCACGGACTACCCTGATTTGGAACCTGACGACCTCAGGGCCTGTCTTGCTTATGCTCATGCCGTAATCGCGCACGATAAGCTCGACTCCGTCCATATCTCAGGCTAATGAAATTCTTAATAGACCGTTGCGCCGGCCAGCTCCTCGCTGACTGGCTTCGCAAGGAAGGACATGATGTGGTCGAGTCTCGTGAACTCGGACCTGACCCTGGAGACCGCACATTACTCGATTGGGCTGCGAAGGAGACGAGAATTCTCATTACGATTGACACTGATTTTGGTCAGCTAATCTATCTCGAAAATCTTTCGCACGCTGGTCTCGTTCGCCTACCGGATGTGCCTGCCCGCGAACGCCAGTTGATTCTTCAGGATCTATTAACGCGCTACGAAACCGAACTGCAAGATGCTGCGATCATCACAGTGAGAGGCGGCCGGATCAGAATCTCGAAAGGCCCAAAGCAGAACTAGTACGATAAATAGGTGCCATGGTAGGTTATATTTCTCGTCGACCACATCCGAAGCGAATCAACTAGTTTATCGTGTCGCAAAAACCAGCATCGGCAGATCGCTCCCTCAAACGCGGTAAACTGCGGATCGGCAACGACTGGAACGCAATCACCATCATCGCCCTTTCCCAATCCAATCCGCTGAAAGCTGTGGCGGAATTGGTCGAGAATTCCATTGATGCCCGCGCAACCAGTGTCTCGATCATTCGTGGTCGCAGCGAAGGCAATCACTATTTAGAGATCCGTGATGACGGGCAAGGGCTACCGCGCGATGCGGAAGGGCGTCCGGACTTCCGCTACGTCGCCACACACATCTGCGATTCAGTGAAGCGACGATTGAAGGTTGAAGGAGTCTCAGGACTTCAGGGGGAGTTTGGTATCGGTTTGCTTTCCTTTTGGACGCTTGGAGAAGAATTGACGCTTACCTCAACCGATGCTGACGATCGTGCCTGGCAAATGGTCATGAGAAAAGGTGGTCCAGGCTACACAGTAAAAGCCAGGCGCACACTGTTCGCCGAGCCCGGAACTCAGTTGCGAATCAACAGATTGCTCGAAGGAATTCGCTCCCTCTCAG
This sequence comes from Pyrinomonadaceae bacterium, assembly GCA_035281525.1. Classification (GTDB taxonomy): domain Bacteria; phylum Acidobacteriota; class Blastocatellia; order Pyrinomonadales; family Pyrinomonadaceae; genus PSRF01. The sequence goes on from DATEDU010000061.1 coordinate 1,591, forward strand.
GAGAAAAGATTCAGTGGTATCTCGCTGCCGAGTTGCGCGACCGCATTCGTCACTCCGGGGTGCGTATTACAGTGATCGACAAGATCGCGCGAAAGCAGTATGCAGTCGAACCGCGCCAATACGAAGGGAGATTGCTGCACCACTTGCCTGCTGTTCGTGCGACGGCAGGTGATGTTTACGTCGAGCTGTATATGAATGAGCCTAAAGAAACAAATCGCGTCGCCCTCTTTCGGCACGGCACACGTGTATTTGAAGACATTTCCGTGGTTGACGAACTCGCGAAGGCGCCCTGGACCACACGTTATCTTCAAGGGCACATTGATGCGCCCTTCATCAATTTAACACCCGGCACCCGCAGCGGCATCATCCAGGATGAAGCATATGCAGCTCTTCTGAAAGCTCTCACTCCTCTGGAGACAAAGCTGACAGAAATACTCGAAGCGCAGCGTCGAGCAGAAGAAGAGCAAGCAAGTCGAGAGTTATTGCAGACGATCCAGCGGGCGTTTCGCGAGGCATTTTTGGCGCTTCCGGCCGAAGAATACGACTGGTTTGATATTCAGTCGCGTGCTCATCGGGTACCTGGTGGCAGGCCGCGCACCGTTGGAACTACCGAAAAGCTGATCGCGGGCGTAACGGAACCAGAAAATGGTAACGGTAAACAGCGGCGGTTTTTCGAGTTCGCCGGTCCACTTTTTACTGTGGCCATTTCACCAACCTCAAGTGTTGT
>DATEDU010000062.1:0-3489 GCA_035281525.1 Pyrinomonadaceae bacterium
CGATTCTCGGTAGTTTATGGGTTGCCGGCGTCATACCGCTCTTCGTTGGTTTGGCGCTGATCTTTAATGGCCTCTTTGTAAGCAAAAAGATGCTGGACGCAGCTAAGAGATCACAACGCTCCACCTCTGAGTTACCAGGCGTGGCCACCGAAACTCCCGCTCTCCGTTCTGGCAATATCACTGAATTCATACCGGCCAATCTCAGCGTCACGGAAGGCACGACTAGACACCTTAGCCAGAAGGGAGAAAGTCGCTAACTCTGAGCAGTACTTCGGCTAACTCCGCCGAAACCCCGACAGCTTAGTTTTCCCTGGCTGTGATTTTCTCACGCCTCGAAACGAAGATGTCGGCCATCCCTTCAACTCCAGCACGGTTCGACCCAAAGACCAACTGCAATCCGTCCCACGAGAGCGACGCGCGCGTTTCGTTGGCCGTGCTATTGATCAGCCCACCCAGGTTTGATGGCGACAGCCAGTCGTTGTCTGTCGTATCGCGACTCGAGGTCCAAATGTCAATCCCGCCGACTCCACCCGAACGGTTAGAGTCAAAGACAATCTCGCGTCCGTCTTTGCGGACGTTCGGTCGCGAATCTTCGCTGGCAGTATTAAGTCCGGGTGCGAGTTGGGCAAGACCGAAGTCCACACTGAAATAGATGTCAGAGTCGACTCCTCCCGGTTCAAACCCATCAGGTCTAGAGCTCGAAAAGTAAAGGATTGACCGGCCGCTTTCATCTTCGAAATATGAGGGACTGGCCTCCCCGAAGGCGCTATTGATGCCGCAGCCAAGATTCAACGGTGCATCCCATAAGCCCTGGTTCAAACGAGTGAAGTAGATGTCGGGTCCTCCGCAACCGCCGGGCCTGGCACTGACAAAGAAAAGCCCATGTCCTGGCACCGGTGTAGGGCAGAAGTCATCCGCCGAACTGTTCACGGGTTGACCCAGATTTTCTGGCGCTCCCCACGGATCGTCCTCGCTCGCGCGACGCGCAACCCAGATGTCTTGCCCGCCGAAGCCGCCTGGACGATTCGACGCCATGAAGAAACTAAGGCCGTCCGGTGCTTGGTAAGGGCAACCGTCGTTAAATGTGGTATTGAAATCCGAGCTTGTTCCGGGAATCGATTCAGCATTGACAGGTACGCCCCAATCGCTGAAATGCTGGGCTGAAACAACCGAGACGAATGTCAGTACCACCGCAAAACCGACGAACACGAGTAGGCGTGATTTTATCGGTCTGAGCATGATGTGAACTCCTTTGTTTGGGTTTTATTTAATCATCCAAGCAGTGATAAGCTCCGGTGCACCTCTGGCATTGCCGGCTTGTACCGCATGCTTGGTTCTAATTAGTCTCTGATTATTGGTGCGACATTTGTGGCAAATACGGGTCAGAATTTTCCTTTCAATACATTGATGTTTCACTTCAATCCCGATTTCTAAAATCGTCGATGAGTGTGATCAGAGTTGATGAAAGGCGAAAGCGATGGCGGCCAGGAAACCCTCAGCCGAAGACATAACAGCGCAGTTACGAAATTGGAGTAACGGAAACGACTCTGAAGCGGCCGCCGTCGTGCTGGATCTTGTCTATCACGAACTGCGCCGGCAGGCTCATCGGTACCTAAGCCGCGAACGCGCCGGACATACGCTGCAAACGACCGCGTTGGTTCATGAGGCCTATCTCAAACTCGTCAAGCAGAAAAACATCGCGTGGGAAAGCCGGTCGCATTTTCTAGCGATCGCCGCGAAGTTAATGCGTCAGATTTTGATTGATTATGCCCGGACGAAACGCCGCGCGAAACGCGGTAGCGCGAAGGATACAGTGCTGCTGGAAGACGCGTTGACGGTCGGCACGGACGAAACAAATTTTGATTTACTGGCCCTGGACGAAGCCTTAACTCGACTGGCCCTCAAAGAAGAATACCTTGCGAACGTGGTTGAGTTGAGATTCTTCAGCGGTTTGAGTATCGAAGACACAGCGAAGGTATTGGGCATTTCAGATTCAACCGTCAAGCGCGATTGGCAGATGGCAAAGGCCTGGCTTCACCGCGAATTGAGTAGATAAGAATTAATTCCTTTAGTTATGGCTGATGAAAATTGGCAGAAAATAAGGCAAGTCTTCGATCTCGCGCTGCGTCAGAAACCCGAAGACCGCGACGACTACATCAACGAAGTCTGTCGCGATGATCATCATCTGCTGGCCGAAGTGAAATCGCTGCTTTTTTCTTTTGATAACTCCGATGACTTTTTGGAACAGCCTGCTGTTGCTGCAGTCGTGGACATGATTCAACCACAGCCAAGACTTCAAACCGGAGCGCGTCTGGGCCACTACGAAGTCGTACGGGAAATCAACAGTGGCGGCATGGGAGAAGTCTACCTTGCCAAAGATCAGAAGCTCGACCGCCTCGTGGCTATCAAAATCCTCAACGAGAGATTCGCTGACGACCGATCCAATCTCCCACGCTTTATACGAGAAGCCAAAGCCGCTTCCGCACTTAACCATCCGAACATTTTGGTTATTCATGAGATCGGTGAAGCGGATGCAACGCATTACATCGTCAGCGAGTTCATCGAAGGCAGGACCCTGCGCGAGACAATGCTTACACGGTCTTTGGCGTTGTCGGAAGTAATAGACATTGCGATCCAGGTCGCCAATGCGCTTGTTGCTGCCCATCACGCGAATCTTGTTCACCGAGACATTAAGCCAGAAAACATCATGATTCGCCCCGATGGAGTCGTGAAGATTCTGGATTTTGGGTTGGCAAAACTCATTGACGCAAAAGGGCAATTCATCCCAGGTCGGGGAGAATCTACGGTAACTCAGAATTACAGCGTGAAGGGACTGATTTTAGGAACCGTCAACTACATGTCCCCGGAACAAGCGAAAGGTGAACCGGTTGATGAGCTCACGGACATCTTTGGCCTCGGCGTAGTGATATACGAGATGATCACAGGTCGAACGCCCTTTGCCGGCGATTCAATGGCGGAGAGCTTTGCCAATTTGATCAACGCTGAGCCTCAGCCGATCAGACGTTCCGAAGTAAGGGTGCCGGTTGAATGGGAAAGAGTAGTTTCAAAAACGATTCGCAAGAACAGAGATGAGCGGTATCAAAGCATGAACCGCTTGTTGGAGGATCTGAAGACACTTAAAGAAATCGTCCCATTAAGTGAAAAAGTAGAAAGCTTACAACCGCGGAATGGAAATGCGACCGCGGTTTTGCAGGCGACGGGCCCAGATGTGGATTTGAAGACTGTTCCAAAGCAAAACAGTTCAACTAAACGCAACATATCGTTGGCGATCTTGGTGTTAATAGCTCTGGTCATCGGCGCAACCCTTTTCTGGTTCATCAAGTTTCGAAACCGCAGCATAACGTCGACGGCGCTCGTGCCGACTGTCGTGAAGACGACGCAACTCACCACCTGGAAGGGGCTGGATTTATATCCGGCGTTAGCGCGGGACGGCAAAACGATCGCGTTCAGCTCGGACCGCAGCGGCAG
>DATEDU010000063.1:0-23153 GCA_035281525.1 Pyrinomonadaceae bacterium
CCATTCTTCTTCGCCAGTGCCGCTTGAAGTGGTCAAAGCACGCATCGACAAGTTAGCCGCACTCGGCACCTCGATCATAACGATCTCCGGTGGCGAGCCGATGATGCATCCTCACCTGGACGACATCATCCACCACATCCGCTCGCGAGGAATGATTGCAGGGCTCATTTCGAACGGTTACTACTTCACTCCCGAACGAATCAAGCGTCTGAACAAAGCGGGTCTCGAGTATCTCCAGATAAGCATTGATAATGTTGAGCCGGACGAGGTTTCAAGAAAGAGTTTGCGCGTGCTTGATAAGAAGCTTCGTTATCTCTCTGAGTATGCGGACTTCCATGTGAATATCAACTCGGTCATTGGAGGCGGCATAAAAAATCCCGACGATGCACTCACCGTGGCGCGCCGCGCCGTGGAACTTGGTTTTTCCACGACCGTGGGCGTAATCCACGACAGCGATGGAACGCTAAAACCGCTATCGGCCAAAGAGAAGGACATTTTCCAGCAGGTCAAGAAGCTTGGAAACAAGGACCATGCTCGCCTTAATTGGTTTCAGGACCACATCGCCGAAGGAAAGCCTTACAAGTGGCGGTGCCGTGCGGGCGCGCGTTATCTATATATTTGCGAAGATGGTCTGGTTCACTGGTGTTCGCAGCAACGCGGCTATCCAGGAATTCCTCTGAACGAGTACACCATGGAAGACTTCGACCGGGAATACAACACAGAGAAATGGTGTGCGCCGACCTGCACGCTTCAGTGCGTCCATCAGGTTGGTATTCTCGATAATTGGCGAGACCCGCAAAAATCGCCGGGTGAAATAGCGCGCGAGCGCGCTCAAGACAAAGCCGTGGGTGAAATGCTAAGGGCAGACTAATCCTCACTTATCTACTTTCGCGCTGAGTTCAAAGGCCTACGTCGATGCTGAAACTCACGCCATTAATTCTGCTTCTCCTACTCCTGCCTCAGAGTGCGTTAACTCAATCAATCAAAACGACAGATAAGCTTCAGGCGAACGAGCCACTGGACATTGCCGTAACCGTCACAAATAAACGCGGGAGTTTCATCGGGGGACTCAAGCCAGAGAACTTTGTGGTTCACATAGACAAGATCCAACAAACAATTGAGGGCTTAACCGAAGGAGATGAGCCGGTTAGTATTGGAATCGTGGTGGACGCGTCGGGCTCAATCCAATATTCGTTGACCATGCAAGAATTGCCACAACTACTCTCACGGTTCCATTCGCTTAGTAATAAGCAAAATGAATACTTTCTGCTTGCCTTTAACATCACGCCAGAATTGCTCATGGACTGGGGGCCAGAACTTAAGCCGGGTCTCGAGAAACTGGTGACTGTAAAGCCAAAACGAAATACTGCTTTCTTTGATGCCGTGTATGTGGCTGCTGAAAAAGTAAATCGCGGGCGCCATCGCAAACGAGCCTTGATTGTTATCTCAGATGGTATGGACAACCTTTCAAGGTACACCTTCAATGAAGTACGTGAGCTTTTGAGAGAAACCGACATCATCGTGCATGCCGTTACCTTGAGTTCCGAGTTGCTTGCCGGCTCCACGCTGGGGCTCGACGGCTTGCGTACACTCGATGAGCTGTCAACGTTGTCCGGAGGCATGACTTTCTATACCAGCAAGCCTGGACGCTGGCGAACTGATGATTTAACACAAGCGTTTGAGATGCTCGCTAACAGCTTGCGTCGTCAATACAAAATTCGTATGACACCAGTCTATAAGCCCAGTGAGAAGTGGCATCGACTCAAAATCAAGCTGAACGTGTCCGATCCACGAAAAGAATTCAGAGGTCTCTCAGCGACAGCCCGTGAGGGTTTCTATCTTGTCCCCGCGCAGGTAAAGCGATAGCAATTACTTCAATGTCGGACCTGTTGCGCCACCTACGCTAAAAATCGTCACCGAGCTCGAAAGACCAAGACCCGATAATCGGCCAGCCATCAGCACGATCATTTCGCCCTGTTTCACTCTTCCGGATTCGAGCAGAGTCCTTTCACCTGACTTCAACATCTCCTCGGTGGATTCAGCATTCGGAGTAATTAAAGCCTCAACACCCCAAATCAACGCTAACTCATTCTGCACGTGACGCGAATTGGTGAGCGCGAGTATCTGTTGATTTGGACGCAATGAGGAAAGCCTGCGAGCCATCAATCCTGATTCCGTTAGAACCGCAGTAACTTTGGTGCCCATCTCCTCAGCAGCGAATGCTGCCGCTTCACAGAGAGCACGGCTCACTCGTCCCGATTGGCGTCCGGCCCACCTCGCGACGTGATCAGACTCCGGCGCCTTGCCTGACTCTGCCGATTCGACAATGCGGCACATTGTTTCTACCGCCGGCACTGGATACATACCTGTGGCGGTCTCGTTCGACAGCATCAGCGTATCCGTTCCATCCCATACGGCATTCGCTACGTCAGAAGCTTCTGCTCGAGTGGGCCGTGGATTCGTGACCATCGACTGCAACATCTGAGTAGCCGTGATGACCATCTTTCCGGCGTGCACTGTCTTTTCGATGATCTGCTTTTGATAAACAGGGACCAGTTCGACGCTGGTCTCAACTCCGAGGTCTCCGCGTGCCACCATGACGGCATCGGTTGCAGCAATGATCTCGTCAAGGTGAGTTATAGCTTCGGCTTTCTCGATCTTTGCCACCAACGGCGCCCGCCCGCCTGCCTCCTTAATAAGCTTCTTTGCCTGAATGCAATCTTCTGCGCGGCGCACGAAGGAAAGCGCAATGTAGTCGACGTCTTGAGCTACGGCCCACTTTAGATCGTCGATGTCTTTTTCAGTGAGTGATGCGATCGGCAGAGAGATACCCGGAAGATTGATGCCCTTGCGCTCGCCGAGAACGCCGCCATTAATGACGCGGCAAATGACGTCAGTTTCAGTAGTGCTCTCGACGCGGAGGGCGATAGCACCGTCGTCAAGAAGGAGTCTGTCGCCCGGATGAACCACACGGGGCAGGTCGGAAAAGTTTGTCGCAACCTCAGTGGAAGTTCCCATAACCTGACGCGTGGTCAGGACAAAAGTGGCTCCAGCCTCCAGCGTGACTGGTTGACCGTCCTTTAGTTGTCGAGTGCGAATCTTGGGTCCGGAGAGATCCACCAGCACGGCAAGCGGTTTATTGAGTTTTTGCGCTGCGGCGCGGGCTCGTCCAATATCCTCTGACTTTTCAGCTTGAGTGCCGTGCGACATATTAATGCGCACACCGTTAGCGCCTGCGGAGATTAGCGCTTCAATAACATTCGATTCACGAGATGCGGGACCGAGTGTTACCAGAATTTTTGCACGTCTCATGATCAGTTTCTCATTTCACTTCAGATGCAAGAGCGATCTGTATGGCCTCTTCCAATTGGTCCGGTGTAGCACTGCCATAGCCGATCAACCTGTTCACGAGTTGTCCGGTGCGATCGAACACAAACGTTTGCGGAATGCTGCTGTCATCAGAGAGAAACAGATCAGTAACTGATTTATCAGGGAAGCCAAGCTGGTAGTTGATCTCGAGCTCTCGTGCGAAGTCAGCGACTTTTACTCGATCGTCTGGTCCACCGACATTCAACCCAACGATTTGAAGTTGCGATGGACCAATCCGCTGGTGCAGTTGATTCAAATGGGGGATGCTTTTGCGACACGGTTCACACCACGTTGCATAAAAATCCAGAACTAATACCTTTCCATGAAAATCCGCGAGCTTTACTCGATCGCCGTCCAGCGACGTCCAACCCATTTCGGCGCCAGGAGCGTCTGTCCTGAACGGTGGCATTGGATAAGTCGTATTCGGTGGACCTGACAGTACCGGTGTGCTGTTTGACGTGTTCGATTCCGGGGTTGCACATGCCAACGTAAGTATGGCGCAGATCGCAGGCAGGCAAAGACCAACGTACTTGCGCGCAAGGCTGTGTGCGATTGGCATGACTGTTATTAGTGAGCGTTATTCTACACGACTCGGGTCACGGTCACGGAAGGCAATTCAATCGTCTTCAGATGAGGGAGCTGGAGCGTCTGGATCACGGTGCTCAGGCGGATCGGGTTTGCCGGGCACACGATACTCTTCGGTTACCCAGCGACCGAGGTCGACCATTTTGCATCGCTCAGAACAGAAAGGACGAAAGGGATTATCTTTGTACTCGACAGGCTTACCGCAGGTTGGACACTTCATATGCGGACGGCGCGAACCGTCTTCTTCAGTCTGCGACTCGCAGCTCGCGACCAAGCGATTCCGGCCGCTTCACCAAAATTCGCCGGTTAACGAAATCAATCGTACCTTCACGCCGCATTGCATTCAACCGTACCGTCACACTCTCGCGGGTAGAGCCCACGATCGAGGCGATTTCCCGGTGAGGCAGGGGAATATCAATTAAGACCCCCTCGGGCTCAGGAACGCCGTAACGGTTTGAAAAATCTACCAATAACCGATCGAGCCGCGCCGGAATGGCATTCAGTGCGAAATCCGCGAGCCGCCGCTCTGCATGTTCAAGTCGTTGACCGATGAGTCGGAAAGTGTAATCATGAAGTCGGTCGTCCTCAGCCATCCCCCTTTGAAAGTCCCCAGAAGGGATTCTCAATAATCGCGAGTTGGCGTATGCCACCGCAGAGTTTTCTCGACGCCCCGCAGCTGAATAGAGTGCCGATTCGCCGAAGAGGGACCCCTCTGACAGTATGTCAATCACGGCTTCGCGCTCTGTGTCAGGGTCGATGCGACACAGCTTAATTCGTCCCTGCACGATGCCGTACAACGAGTCTGCGGGTTCGCCGGCCCGGTAAACGAAACGCCGCCGGCGCAGATCGAGAATGGTTGAGCACTCTGCGAAACGCGAAATTAATTCATCGGTAAGTATGGGACCAAAATCGAGGCGGCGAATAATATTGGCGAGATCGGTAGATGTCAAACCGTGGGGCCGGGAAGGTCGGTTAACTGTATTAACCCTGGCGCTCATGGGAGATCGAGTTAAAGGCCGCAGTAATCCTAATCTGACAGCAACGAATCTAGCTAGGTTGATACTAACGCTAGGGTAGCTGTAATGAGTGAAGGAAACCCCTGGATACGTTTCTCGAGGTCGTCTTCAGCTATTGCTCGGATCTTAATATTGGGGCGGTGTAACAAAGAGACGGACAATGACTGAATTGGCGAACTTTAACACGAAGGGTTAAACCGGCGCAAGGTTTTTAAGCATCAAACTCCGTACCATGGTGGGCAAATTTCACGTTTTAGTAGTTGATGACGACGCAGACAAGCTGGCCCTACTGGAAGCCGCCTTAACTCTTGCTGGCTATGAGGTTAGAACGGCTGGCGACGGCGCGGAAGGATTAGCAGCGGTCGAGTCATTTCAACCCGATCTGGTGGTTTCGGACATCATGATGCCAGTGATGAATGGGTACGAGTTGGCCCGGCGGATCCGAGAAAATCCTCAGACCCGCTTCATCCCAATCATTCTCCAGACGGCCGCTGGCTTTCGAGCAGAGGACCAGCGGAAAGGATCCGAAGCCGGGGCGCTCGGTTATTTTACTGATCCGACCGATATCGATTTACTGCTGGCACGCGTCCGCACACTGCTCGATTTCAAGGCCTATCTCGACACTTGTGAGGAACAGGCATTTACGGACCACCTCACCGGACTCGCCAACCGGCGTCGTTTTGAACGGCAGTTGGAACGCGAGGTGGGACGAACGCTCAGGTACGGCAGGCCGTTCTGCCTGATGCTGATTGATATTGATCGATTCAAGGAAGTGAATGACAATTACGGACACGAAGCCGGCGATGAGGCGATCAGGTATCTCGCGAGGATTTTGCAGGAAGGCACTCGTGGAATCGATCTCGCCGCACGGATCGGCGGTGAGGAGTTTGCAGTTATCCTGACCGAGACGAATTTAGAGGGCGCTGTAGAAGTCGCGGAGCGGCTTAGGGTCGCCATCAGTGGAGCAAAAATACCGGTCGTGGGCGGAATCGCTGTGAGCATTGGTGTAGCAGAGTGCCCAGAGTCGGCACAAAATTCGCGCGATTTAATGGCTTCGGCTGACGCGGCTTTGTACGAGGCAAAGAGAAATGGCCGTGATCGCGTGTCTCGGGCACCTGTGCCGCGGTCGAACTCCGCCGAAGCAGCGAACGTACAGTAGGCTATGGCAGATTACAAAGAAAAGATAGAAGAGTGGCAGCGGGCGGCGCGCCGCAAAGCACGCGAGCTCGATGAGAAATATTCGATCTCCGACCTGGTCGAGGAAAGCTCACGCATCGCCGGTGAAGCTGCCAAACGCGGCGCCGAAACCTTCGCGGATGGGGCAGAACGGCTTCGCGCCGAAGCAGAGCGGCTGAGTGAGGACGGCGAGGTTAGTGATACAGCTCGGCGTTTGGCTCGAGATGCAAAACGTGGTGCGAAGCAAGCCGGGGACACTTTCCGAGATGTAGCCGGCAATGCTGGCAAGAAAGCAGGCGAAGTCATCGATGAGGCAAAGGCTTATTACGATCGAGCTTCACGTGCTTACGATACTGGCGCCAGGATTACGCGTGCGTCGAGCGCAGCGAGTCTCGGTTTGTTGAAGGCTCGCGATTGGATCAAGGAGAATCCTGGCAAGGCAGCGCTCGTTTCCTTTTCTTTGGTCCTTGGAATTCGAATGGGCGCCTCGTTTCCCGGGCTCGATTCAGTTTTACTAGGATCGCATCCACACTGGTTAACACATTCCGCACTTCCCGTGTGGGGTGTTCGGAAGCTCAGTGAGAAATTTGAGAAGCACCTCAAGAATCAGGAAGAATTAATTGGACAGGGTAAACTGACTGAAGCTGAGCGTAAGCGCGCAGAGTTTGAACGCAACATTACGAAGTACGTCGGCGCTCCTCTGCTTGGTGCATTTAGTTGTGCAGCGGGAGCGGCGATGTTTGCTCAGATAGTTCAGCCGGGACACATTACTGGAGCGCCCATCAGTTGGTTGTTAGGTGGTAATCCCTTCCTTGACGGCGTGTGGCTATTCGCCAATGGAGTTATCTGCTTCCATCAGGGTTACAAGTTTTTCATGATTGCGCTCGCGAACCAGGAAGAGGTTGCTCGAGTCGTGCGTGAGATAAAGGGCCTCTTGCCTGCTACTGTAAGCTGATCGTAATCGGGAATGGCCAGAAGCAGAGTGCGAACACGATCAGCGTAATGATAGCGATCCATATGCGACCACGGCCCAGTGGTTCCATCTGCACGGGCTGTGGGTGCCGCACTTTCAACATCACCGCCAAAAGCACTGTGTAAAGAAATCCACTCGGGCTGTTGTACCAGAGATAACCCAAAACAGTCAGCATGGCCATCGTCACAAAAGCGATCCGTCCGATGAACCAGTGCGCACGCTGACCGAACACAGCGAAAGTCCCGTGCCCACCATCGAGCTGTCCCACCGGCATCAGGTTCAAACTCGTCACTAAAAGTCCAATCCACGCCGCCATGTAATAAGGGTTGATGGGCGCAAACAAATCAAGTGGCTGCCCGATAATCCAGGCGATTAACCGGAACATTAATGGATCCTGAAAGATAATTCCGTAACCGCTAAACGGCACGCCCGGCTCCATCTGCATTACACCTATTACCGCGATCGGCACTGCCACTACGAATCCCGCCAAAGGACCAGCCAGTCCGATGTCAAACAGTGCGCGCCGCGATGGAATCGGAGACTTGATCTTGATAAATGCTCCAAATGTGCCTGCGAGAAACAGCGGTGGAGCGGGTATGAAGAAAGGCAGAGTGGCGGCGACGCCGTACCGGCGACACGCTATGTAATGACCCATCTCGTGAGCTGTCAGGATTGCCAGCAGCGCGGCAGAAAAAATCAGCCCTTCCGCCAGAATTGCAGGTTGCGTAAAGGCGATGCCAATGTAAGTAACAAGAGTAAGGAAGTAGAAACGCGGAATATAGAAAATTGCATCGATGAGGCCGTACATCGGAGGCTCAGGCACATCAGGGATAGGCGCTGCGTTAATAATCCCGGTGAGCGTAGTGCTCCCGACTGTCAGTACGAACAGCAGCAGGTGAGTGGCCCATTGTTTTGCTGTTGGGGGAGCCGCGGGGCGCGCGTGCGTGTGCGGAGTATCAATAAACGGAGGAATTGCGTGAACCGATTCCGACATTACGCACTTCAGATATCAGAGTCGTCGTCTTCCAAATCATCATCCTCGAACTCGCCATCCTCATGCGCCTGCAAATCCTTGCCTGGTTTGAAACGGATTGTCTTGCCTGAAGGAATTGCGACCTCCTCGCCGGTTCGTGGATTTCGCCCCACACCGCGTTTTCGAGGTTTCACCACGAACACGCCAAAGCCGCGCAATTCGATTCGCTCACCGCGAGTCAGCGCTTCTTTCATCGAGTGAAAAAGCGCATCAACAGCTTGTTCGGCTTTCATCTTGGGCACGCCGGTTTTCTCAGCTACCCGGTTGATGATGTCCAATTTGATCACGGCTTTGGCCCTCCATTTCGTCCAGGAAGGAATGTCAACTGCCAGATTTGAGGGTGCGATGATAGAGAGCAGCGGCGAATGCTGTCAACTCCCATCAATCTTGTTTGACAACCCTCAGGAGCCGAAGCTAACCTCAATTCTTGCTGCTCTGACCGGCAGCCGTTGTCCAACGTTTACATTGGCCAGGGCATCTTTCATTACTCATATGTTTGGAATTAGGAATCGTCGCCCACCGCCTTTCGGAGGCGTACAAGTCGGTGATGATAAAGACATCCAAATACAAGTGCCTGAGGAAGAGGCGCAGGGCAGCCTTTGGGGCGAAGCGCGACTACTGTTGCGCGACCTCATTTTCGCGCTGATGATTGCTGCGCTGGTGCTCGTGTTTATAGTTCAACCGGTAAAGGTTGAAGGGACGTCAATGTTGCCCCGGCTCCACGATGGAGAAAGAATATTCGTCAATAAGCTTATCTACTATGACGAGTATCGTTGGGCCCCGAGAGTCGAACGCGGTGACATTGTGGTTTTCTGGTTCCCCGACGATCCTTCCAAGAGTTACATTAAACGTGTGCTCGGTCTTCCCGGCGATACGGTGGAAGTGCACGAGGGAATAGTTCGAGTGAATGGCCGAGACCTGGATGAAAGTTATCTCGACTCGAGACTTAACTTGTTACATCGAAGCCAACCTCCCGTCTACGTTCGGCCAAATTACTACTTCGTGATGGGTGATAACCGCGACAATTCGAGCGACTCCAGGATTTGGGGCCTAGTCCCTAAAAAATACATTTACGGTAAAGCATTGTTCCGTTACTGGCCGCTCAGCTCCGCCAGCGTAATTCATCATCAAGACATCTCACCGGTTGCCTCGCCTAACACGGAGAATCCTAATTGGCCGGAAACCCAGCCGCCGCATGGTTTCGAGCGGGAGTAGGATGGCTGCTCATTGTTCGTGTGTTTTCGTGGTTTGGGTTCAGGATGCTTAATTGGTTACGACTTATCACGATGATCGTGTACGCGCCGATGCGCGCGTTGCGCGAGGTACGCGACCGCGCTTCACTGGCGCCTGCCGCCCTGGTGGCGCTTATCGCTCATGCCGGATTTGTCTTTTGCCTTTTCTGGTTTTATTTCGGACGTTTGATCAACCCTGGCCGGCCAGTCGGAATTTTTGTCGTATTGATTGAGTCGGCTAGTTGGTTGGTAATCCTAGCCTTAGTCTTTTGCCCAATTGCACTCTTCCTCACAAACATATTTGAGCGACGCGCCAGTTTTCGGTTGCTGTTTCAGCAGGAGTATTCGGCTCTTGCGTCGACCATGTTTTATGCGCTGACGGCATCGAGCTTAATCGCGACCGTTCTGACAGTCGCGGGACAATTTACTGGGGTATCGCAATTATTGGTCGGTAGAATTGTCGCTGCTACAAAGCAAAGCGCCCAAAATAATCCTGACATGTTGGCTCAGCTTGAAGCCGATATTTCGCTGCCTCAGATGATGGGGCTTGGACTCGCGGTGACGGTGCTGATCGCGGTTTTTGCGATATGGGCCATCCTCGGAATCCGCATCGTCTTTCGACTGTCATGGATCCGCTCGGTGATCGTGGTTGTAATCAGCGGGATAGTTCTGCTGCCTGCTTATAAGTTGATTCCCATCCTGGGGACTGTTCTGGCGTCGCCGTTCCTGCTTTTCATCGTGTTTATGCTGCTGCGTGGTTATATCGGCGAGATCACTCGCACTCAGCGGGCTCGCGAGGCTTTCAGACAAAATCTCGAAGCTGCCACGCTGAACCCGGCTGACGCTTCAGCGCACTACAACCTCGGTTTGATCCATCAGCAACGCGGCGAGCTTGATGAAGCACGCAAGTGTTTCGAGCGAGCAATTGAGATTGATGAAGACGAGATCGACGCGCACTATCAACTCGGACGCATCGCGGCCAGTCAAAAGCGTTTGGGCGAAGCTATTGCTCACTTCGAACAAGTAGTCGCGCGGAATCCTACGCACGCTCAACACGAAATCTGGCGCGAAGTGGGCGCGACTTATCTTGCGGCCGGTCAGTTTTCCGATGCACGCAATGCGTTGGAACAATTTCTCGAACAACGGCCGTCGGATCCGGAAGCGCTGTACTTGCTGGGTAGGGCTCATGCCGGATTGGGCCACCAGCGTGAGGCTGCGAGTTCAATGCAAGCTTGTATTGAGGCTGTTAAGACGGCGCCGGCTTACAAGTATCGCGCCGACAAACGGTGGTTGAACGAAGCGCAACAGTTCATTAAAACAAGTGGGTCTTAGGTCTTTAGTTTTAGGTCTTTGAGCTTTGTATTCGAAAGACCCAAGACAAAGTCCAAAGACCAAAGGCTAAAGACCAAAGACCAAAACCAATCACATGAATCCAACGACTCCAGCGCTATTAGCACTAGAAGATGGTCGCACCTTTCGAGGTCGCTCGTGGGCTGCCGACGGTGAAGCCTGCGGCGAAATGGTTTTCAACACTTCCATGACCGGCTACCAGGAAGTGCTGACCGATCCTTCTTATGCCGGACAAATCGTCTGCATGACGTACCCGCTGATCGGCAATTACGGTGTCAACAGTGCTGACGAAGAGTCGCACCGTCCCTGGGTGGAGGGATTTGTCGTGCGTGAAGCCAGCCGCCTGGCTTCCAACTGGCGTGCCGAAGAAAGTCTCGATGCCTACCTCAAGAGATGGAACATCGTCGCAATTGAAGGCATCGACACGAGAGCATTGGTGCGGCACATTCGCGATAAAGGCGCGATGCGTGCATGTATTTCAACCATAGATTTGGACGAGGCAAGCCTGATTCAGAAGGCGCGCCAATCGCCTCCGATGGAAAATCGTGAGCTTGCGAGTGTCGTCAGCACGAAAGAGCCATATGAATTCCCTGCAACCGGCGAAGAACGTTTTCATGTGGTCTGTTACGACTTCGGTGTCAAAAGAAATTCTTTGCGTCATCTCGCATCATTAGGGTGCCGGATAACCGTGGTGCCGGCGTCAACGCCCGCTGCCGAGGTCCGGGCGATGCATCCCGATGGCATATTCCTGTCGAATGGTCCTGGCGATCCTGCTTCAATGAACAAAGAAGTCGAGGAGATCCGTCAACTGATGAAGACATCAGTCCCTACCTTCGGCATTTGTTTTGGACACCAGCTACTGGGCCGAGCGTTCGGCGGTAAGACTTTCAAACTTGTGTTCGGCCATCGCGGAGGTAACCAGCCGGTTAAGGATTTAGCTGATGGTGACGTGGAAATTACTTCTCATAACCACGGTTTCGCAGTTGACGCCGCTACGTTACCTCCGGAAGTCGAAGTAACCCATGTCAATCTCAACGATCGATGCGTTGAAGGCATGCGACATAAGACCCTGCCAGTCATCTCCGTTCAATATCATCCTGAAGCAGCGCCTGGCCCACACGACGCCGCTCATCACTTCCGTCGCTTCATTGAGTTGATGGAACGATAATGAGTCTGGAGTCGGGAGTCTGGAGTCGGGAGTCAAGAGTCAGTAGTCAGTGGCGGTTGTTAGCGGTGAGTAGCATTACGACAATGGACGAGTGACTACAAACTCCTGACTCCTGACTGCAGACTCCCGACTCCAGACTTCTTAAGTGTCCGCCGGCATTTTTAGTTCGCCCGTCGTGAGATCAGGACGTGCTCGAACCATTTCGTCAGGCGTCGTATCGACACTCGGATGCGAAGGAGTGGGCGCGTTTGATGCTATAGACCAGTCAGTCGACGCCTCGCCCTCGGCGGCCGGAGCAGATTCAAGCAGATCTGCCAATCCTTCACTGCCTCGGTGTTCTAGCCAGTGCCGGTAACACACAGTGAGAATTGCTACCGCAGGGATTGACAGGAAAATTCCGGTAACGCCACCGAGTTCGGCACCCGCGAGAATCGCTATGATTACTGCCAGTGGGTGGAGGTGGATGCCTTGCCCAACCAGTCTCGGATAGATGAAATAATCCTGCACAACACGAAGAACGCCCAGAAACAAAAGGACCAGGAATGCGTTGAAAGTTCCTAAGCTTAGAGAGGCGACAATGGCTGCGATGACTGCTACCGTGAGAGGGCCGACGAGCGGAACGAATTCAAAGACACCCGCAATGAATCCAAGTATCAGAGGACTGGGAAGCCCGAGAAGCGCAAAGGCAATGGTGCAAACAACTCCAATGAAAAGGCAAGCAGTCAACTGAGCACGCACGTAAGCAGCCAGCGTCATGTTGATATCTTGAAAGAACTCATCGCCTCGCCAGCGCCAGCGACCGCGCGGCAGCATCTGCAGCGCTGATCTCCGGAAGACCTCGGCATCCTTCAGAAGAAAGAAACTCAATATCGGAATCAAAATCAGCCAATGTACGTATGCAAGTGCGGCTACGACGCTCTCAACCACGGAACTGACAAATCCGACCATCCGATTGACGGCTTCAAGCACAGGCGCCGGCAATCGATGTAGCCGGAGAAAATCCCGAAGGTCCTGGGTTTTTGCTCCCAGTGTTTGCCAGTATCCACGGACCTGCTCGACGAATTCCGGAAATTGTCCTCGCAAACGCGGAACAAGGAAACTGAGAGCCAGGACAAGCGCGCTAATAATGATTAGATAAGACAGACTTATCGCCAGGATGTGAGGCACTCTCCATTCGCGTCCGAATAATTTGATCGGCCGCTTAATCAATTCAACGAGCGGATGGACCAGGTACGCGAAAAACACCGAGAGGATCAGAAGCAGGATCAGTCCGGTTAGTTTATAGAGGATGTAAATCGTAAGCGCCACAGCGAGCACAATTACAATCACTCGCAGAATGAGACGAGTGTGGCGCCGCGACGCTTCGACGGCGGCAGTAGCCGCTATCCGAGCCGTATCTTTAGTTTCTTCGCGTTTACTCACAAATCAGTTTGTCGGTTCGCTAGCTGCTTCAACGTCTTCATCCTCGCCGTCTTCCTCCCCTTCCTCTGGCGGAGGAGGAGTGACGACTCGTGGTGCAGCAGGCTCCCAAATCAATCCTTTCCACTCATCCGTCTCGCCAAGCAGTTGCAGCGCTGCGAGCGGGTGTCCAGGGTTGCGTTCGATCCGCAGCACTTCGGCGATAACTTGTAGTTTTGTGCCTTCTTCGCCTTGGACCTCGAGCCGAACGCGACTACCGACCTGCGGCAATTTCCGCGGCAGATGAACTAACGTGCCCTCCGGCCCAACATTCTCAGTGGTGCCTTCCGACATCACGTGAGCGCCATCAGGCTCGTCCCATTCCGCGCGGACTTCGAAGGACGCCAGGTAACGAGGACCTGTGCGGCCTTCAGGTTCTGTATGGCGAGGCATCGGTCAACCCTCCTTATTCCTCTTCGGCCCGTAGCTTTTCCAGGACCGAAAAGTCTTCAAGCGTCGTCACATCTCCTGCGACTGAACCGCTGGTGGCAATCTCGCGCAACAGGCGTCGCATGATCTTTCCTGAGCGTGTCTTTGGCAACATGTCACTGAAGCGAATCTCTTCCGGGCGTGCCAACGCGCCAATCTCTTTTGCCACATGCGCCCGCAAAGCTTCTTTCAGTTCATTGGATGCGGTGTGTGTTCCTTCTAAAGTCACAAAAGCAACGATAGCAGATCCCTTTAAGTCATCAGGTCGAGCAACGACGGCGGCTTCGGCTACAGCCTCGTGCGAAACCAGCGCGCTCTCAACTTCTGCTGTTCCCAGCCGATGGCCACTGACGTTGATCACATCGTCGATGCGTCCCATGATCCAGAAGTAGCCGTCTTCGTCGCGCCTCGCGCCATCGCCGGCAAAATAGATGCCTTCGATCTGCGACCAGTATTGCTCGCGGTAGCGTTCATCGTCGCCCCAAATGGTGCGCAACATAGAAGGCCAGGGCCGCTTGATCACGAGATAACCACCCTGATTAGATGCTACGCTTTTTCCATCGCGGGTCATCACGTCCGCGTCAATACCGGGCAACGGTTTAGTCGCCGAACCTGGCTTGGTGGGCGTCGCGCCGGGAAGTGGAGTGATCATTATTGCGCCCGTTTCGGTCTGCCACCAGGTATCGACAATCGGGCAACGACCTTTGCCGATCACTTCCCGATACCACATCCACGCTTCAGGATTGATCGGCTCGCCAACGGTTCCCAGTAATCTGAGACTGCTGAGATCGTGTTTCAGCGGCCATTGCTCTCCCCACTTGATGAACGCTCGAATAGCAGTCGGCGCGGTATAGAGAATATTTACTCGATGATGCTCGACTATGCTCCAAAAGCGATCCGGCTCGGGATAATTTGGAGCACCCTCATACATCAGGACCGTCGCGCCGTTTGAGAGCGGGCCATAGACCACATAACTATGACCTGTGACCCAGCCGATGTCCGCCGTACACCAATAAATGTCTTCGTCCTTAATGTCGAACACCCACTTTGACGTAATGTGCGTCTGGAGCAGGTACCCTGCCGTCGTATGCAGAATCCCTTTCGGCTTTCCGGTCGTACCTGACGTGTAGAGAATAAAAAGCGGGTGTTCGCTATCTAACTGTTCAGCAGGACAGTTCGCGTCCACGGTCTCGATTAGATCATCCCACCAGTGATCTCGACCGGCCTTCATGTGAATCTCCGAACGGGTGCGACGGACGACTATGCATGTTTGAACAGATGGAGTTTGTTTGAGAGCTTCGTCGACTGCAGCTTTCAATTTAACTTCGCTTCCGCGCCGCCAACCGCCGTCAGCCGTGACTACCACCTTGCAACTGGCGTCGTTAATCCGGTCAATCAAAGCAGCGCTCGAGAATCCGCCGAAGATGACCGAATGCGTAGCGCCAATGCGAGCACAAGCAAGCATTGAGATCGCCAGCTCGGGAATCAGCGGCATGTAAAGCGCAACTCGATCGCCGTTTTCCAGTCCGGCTCGCTTCAACACATTCGCAAAGCGGCAGACTTCACGGTGAAGTTGTTGGTAAGTGAGTGTGCGCTGTTCGCCCGGCTCGCCTTCCCAAATCAATGCCGCCTTGTTTCGCCGCCATGTTGTGAGATGTCGATCGAGGCAGTTGTGGGAGATGTTTATCTTGCCTCCGGTGAACCAACGCGCGTGCGGTGGTGTCCACTCCAACACCTTGTCCCACTTTTTGAACCAGTCAAGCTCCTCAGCAATGCGAGCCCAGAAACCTTCCGGGTCGGCGCTGGCTTCTTCGCGCAGCAGCTCAAGTTCTTCAAACGATTTAATGTGTGCCTGTGCTGCAAATTCATCGCGCGATCGAAAGACGCGCTGCTCCTGGAGAATGGACTCGATATTGGTCGTAGTTGTACTCATAGTTCGCGGTTTACGTGGTTAAGTCGTCTGATCTCAGATCTCAGATCTGAAAAAACGAAGTTATTTTGTTTACGTGGCTTGTGTACCACAGTTTATGCTGGGTGGACAACGATGCAGGTACGATTATCCTGAGCCCGCTTGCCGAAAACATAGGTCGGGCGTATGTTGTCCTCATGAGCCAGTCCAGATGTCCCGAATGCGGCGCGGAACTGCTGTATGAAGCAAGATTTTGCCGCCAATGTGGCATCCCAGTGTCCATCTCTAATGAGCTAGACAAGTCGGAAATGCCAACGGCAGTGCTCGGCGACAAAATTGCTCACCACGACACTCAACGGCTGGAGTCAAGACTAACCAGTCCCGGACGCCGTCCTTTCTCAGCTTCAGAAAGGGCTGAGACCATTGAGGCTTCAAGACCAAGACGGCGCTGGGTGCCGGCGACTGTGATATTCGCCATTGCGCTCCTGGCCGTGATTGGAATCGTGTCTGCGGTGGCGTTTGTAAGGATGAAACACAACAGCACGACCGAGAGTGCTGCATTGATTTACCCAGGCGCGAAAACTATTACTGATATGAGTAACGAGCGTGGTGGGCGTGCGCTGCATCTTCAGACTAATGACTCGCTTGAGCGAGTCGCAGACTGGTATGAAGAAACACTCAAACCCTCAAAAGTTATGCGTCTAACGCCTTCGAACGTTGTCATGAAGAATGAAGTTGTGACTGCCACTATCGCCGCCGACGGCCCCACCGTCAATGTTCTTATCAAGGTCGTGGAAAAATAAACATCGATCGATGACTCTCTACGCTGGAACCAGCGGCTACAGTTACAAAGAGTGGAAAGGAAGCTTCTATCCGGAGAAGCTGCCGGCCAAGGAGATGTTAAGTTATTACGCCACTCGTCTGCATGCTGTTGAGATCAACAACACTTTTTATCGCCTGCCGAAAAAGGAACTGCTCGAGAGTTGGAAAGAGCAGGTACCTTCCGAATTTCGATTCTCAGTAAAAGCGTCTCAGAGAATTACACATTTCAAGCGGCTGAACGACGTGCAGCAGGAAACCAGGTATCTGTTGGAGACAGTGGAAGCACTGGAAGATCGACTTGGGCCGGTTTTGTTTCAGCTGCCGCCGAATATGAAGAAGGATCTCGACCGGTTGGAACTGTTTGTGAAAGACTTGCCTAAAGGAACGCGCGCCGCATTTGAATTTCGGCATCCGACCTGGCTTGATGATGATGTGCTGCAAGTGCTTTCGAGCGGCAATCATGCCCTTTGCATTGCGGATACTGATGATGTGCCGGTAAGTCACATCGACAAAACGGCCAATTGGGGTTATCTGCGTCTGCGGCGTGAGAATTACTCAAAAGAGAACTTGGAGCACTGGCTAAAAGAGATGGGGAAACAAAAATGGACGGACACCTTCGTCTTCTTCAAACACGAAGACGAAGGTACTGGTCCGAAACTGGCCGCTGAGTTTATGAGGCTTGCTGGTAAGGGTTCGTAATACTGCTAAAGACCATATGGCCCCTGGATTTAAAAGTTGCCGTCGCAAGCTTCGTGGCCGCAGTCACAGTCTAACTCGACTGTGCTGCCCTTACCCTCGCACGATGCACTACAATATTTGCCATCGGGTAAAGCCGGGCACGAACAAGGTGGGTTCTGACACGTCTCTCTGTCTTCTGCCATTGGTTCCTCCTGAACAATCGTTTTAGTAATGAGTGATAAGTCTTAAGTGATAAGTGATAAGTGATGAGTGATAAGTGATGGGGGTGGGACGCGGGCAAGCCCTCGTACCCTTACCACTTATAACTTATCACTCATCACTTATCACTTATCACTTATCACTTATCACTAGCCTTTTTAGCTTAACACCTTGCTGTGAACTTGCGCCAATGCGCAACCATTAATCTTTATCCTCGACTGGCTTTCCCTCAATCGCGCCATACGATTGAAGAAGTTTCACGATTTTGTCGTAGCCTTCGATGATCGCGTAATCCAGCGGTGTCTTACCTTCCTTATCTGTTGCATTGAGATCGGCGCCGGCCGCGATCAACGCTTTCACATTTCTAATCTTATCGTTCGAAACGGCCAACATCAGCGCCGTTCGACCCTCATTATTCTTCACGTCTACTTTCGCGCCCGCCTGTAACAATGCTTGCACCACGCTGAGGTTGTTAACCATGGCCGCTTCGATTAATGCAGTGTCGCCGTCTTCATCTTTCAGTTCCAGTTTTGCTCCTGCATGAATCAGATCCCAAACTATGTCCGCTGTTGCTTCCTCAGTCAGCATCATGAGCGGAGTTTCTTTTGAGACATTGCGCGTATTGACCTCAGCACCAACTGAAACCAGTGCCTGCAACATCTCGCGATTGCCGTTGCGAACCGCATGCTCGAGGGCTGTTTCGCCCGTTGCCTTGTCGCGCGCATTTACATTTTCGCGTGTAAGCACAGCCAATACGTTTAGGAAATCATCGTCTTGTGCTGCTTTGACCAGAGGGTGAATTGCTTGAACAGACGCGATAGACATGGCACCCGTCGTCCCAGTCGACTGGATCTCTATCTCTTGTCGAATCGTGGCGACTTGAAGCCTTCGGTCTGCTCGTTGATTAGTGTGTACACCGATGTAGATCGTTTCGTCGCTTGGCTCAAAACCCGTCGCCTCAATCCTTAAGTTATAGCTACCTGATTCAAGGCCCTGGAACCGGTATTCGCCCTCAGCATTGCTGCTGGTGAAGAAGCCTAACTCTTGGGACGTCTTCGTAAGAGACACGCCGGCACCAGAAATCACAGCGCCATTTGCGTCCGTGACGGTCCCAGCGATGGTCGACGAAACATACACCTGACGTGAAGGATCCTGCTGAGCCAACATCACGCGGCCTTGCACGATGTTTGGCCGCTCCATAGAAGGGCTTGCTACAGCACTCGATAAACTCAAACTCGCACTGAATGCTCCGGCGGCGATCCTCGAAGCACGCCGGCCAATGCGAATTAGTTTTTGAGGCGCCGCCCTCGTGATTAACGAGCCGTCTGGGCGTCTCTGATAACGGATGCATAGCCGTCCATTTGATTTTGCGACGAGACGCCGCGCCCGCTTCCGAGTCATTTGCGATAAGTCATGGACCGTGAGAGAGCAATGTTCACAAAAGCGAACTTGATCGTTTCCGATCATCGAATCCCAATCAGCTTTGCATGGCTGCGTAACTTGGATTCTGTCGAGTAGGTCGGTGGACATACGAGAACTCCTTTGGCGTTGATGGGCTTAGTCTGGGGAACGCACAATTCACTCGAATGCACAACACCAGACGCCGTAGCGGCCTTTTGGCATCAGCAGGAAGAGTTAGACCGCTACGGACCAACTTATCGTTCGTCTGGTTGGCGGGTGCGGCAGTGGCGGGACTTGGATAGATCAGGGACTGAGGGTCTGGCCGTGGGATGAAAACCTGATTAAAAAGGGAGAGAAACAGACTCATGGTGCTTCTCAGTTCGCACACTGCGAGCCTGGGGAGAAACTCGACGTTTCCCGCGTCGTCGTACTGCTACTTCGAATATGAAGCGTCGGGCCTGGGGAGGAGCTTGGCGGTTTCGAGCGTGAGATGCAGCCGAGTTGCACCTTGGTTGTTGGCCCGCAGAAATTTTTTCGTAGGCCTGAATAGAAAATCGTTTAGCGGGGGCGGGGTGGCAGTTGAGAAACTGACACAGAGGGTCCCGTACTGCAGCAATAGAAAGCGCAAACTCATCTCGCAGATCATTAGAACTGCCTTTCACAAGCGTCGGGAGGTTGAGATGAGAATAAAGCCCATAGCATTGATGTTCCTGGTCGGGCTCTTTTGTGCGTTAACACCAGCGGCAGCGCAGAAAAATCGGGATGAGCCTCTGCTGCAGGTCCAACCATTTAGCGAAAGTGCACCGAGGAGAGCGCGGCTGGCGTCAGTCAGAACGCCGGAAGAGGTCGCTCGGTCCGTTCGCTATGTCTACGTGCGATCGTTGTCTGCGCTGGTCACAGCAGAAGACATCGAAAACAAGCTCCGAAAGCATCCGGACTTTCAACGGCTAGGCATGCTGGTGACCCGACAGGAGATGGATGCTGATCTTGTTCTGGAGGTGAGACGTAGCGTGTTGACGAAATTCGTTTTCACAGCGGTCGACCCAAAGACTTTGATTCTGGTTGCCAGTGGGAAGCTTAGCTCGCTGGGCGGGACAGTCGACGACAAAGTCGCCACACGGTTTATGAAGCAGATTGTGGCGCTACGCGGCGGGCGCTGAAGAAGAGATGGGGAGAAAGGGGAAGGGGCGACGGGGAGAGACTGTTTCTTTGTCACCCCGTCTCCCCGTCTTCCCGTCTCCCTGTCTCCGTCTCGCGTGGAGAGTTTGCGGCAAGTTCTAGTGAAATCTCGGCGGCAACGCGAGCATTATTTTCTAGCAGCGCAATGTTGGCACGCAGAGTCGCGCCGTTACTCTGCTCTGCCATGCGCGACAAAAGAAACGGAGTAAGATCCGAGCCGGCGATTGAGCGTCTTTCTGCTTCCTTGATTGCATCCGCCAACACGTTTTCCAACAACTCCGGCGCCACCTCCGCTTCCTTCGGCACGGGTACAGTTACGAGAATTGCGCTTTGAATTCCGAGCGCTCGCTGCGTTCTCACGAAGTCGACAACCGTCGCCGGTGAATCCGCTGTCGCATCGATTTTGAGTCCGCTGGCTCTCGAATAAAATGCCGGCATGTCGTCGCACTGATAACCGATGACGGGCACTCCCTGAGTCTCGAGCCATTCACGCGTAGCCGGCAAATCTAAAACGATCTTAGCGCCTGAACAAACAACGACGATTGGCGTTCGCGCCAACTCAGGAAGATCTGCCGAAATATCGAGAAGTTCACCGCGGTGAACGCCACCGATGCCGCCGGTTGCCGTCACCTTTATTCCAGCTTTATTTGCAATCCAAATAGTACTGGCGACGGTCGTTGCTCCGTCCCATTTCTGGCTTACAGCAATGGCCAAGTCGCGCGTACTAACTTTCTTGATGTTGTCCGACGAGGCGATCAGTTCGATCTGAGTCTCGGTCAGGCCGGCGCAGAGCTTGCCGCCAAGAACTGCGATTGTAGCCGGAACCGCTCCTCCCGTTCTTACGATCGATTCGAGCCGACGGGCAGTTTCAAGATTTTTTGGACGCGGTAGGCCATGAGCGATGACAGTGGACTCAAGTGCGACGACTGGTTTACCTGAAGAGATGGCAGTCTCAACTTCGCCCGACAAGTGGAGAAACTTTGGAGTGATCATCCTTCGCCCTTTTTAGCGTGAATACGGTGCCGCCAGTTTCGCGCCTGCGCCAAGAGATTTCCGCTTCAATCAAGCTGGCTCGCGCTCGCATGTTAGCAAGGCCGCGCCCTTCAGATTGATTTCCGTTAGGATCAAACTCAATTCCATCGTCTTCTATCACTAACTCAAAGTCGCCCTGCTCTGATGACGTTACGGTCATCTTTACGCGGTTCGCATTGGCGTGACGGCAGATGTTATTGAGAGCTTCCTGCGTAATCCGGTAAATCTGCATTTGAACATTCGGAGCGAGTTGAGTTTGCTCTTCCAACGAGTCGTCACACACGAATTCATGCGCAAGTTGTTTTTCCGGAGCCGCCTGCTGCACGGCATGTGATAAGGCAAACTCCAGTGCCGCCGCAAAACCAACATTTTGCAACACGGATGGACTGAGGTCTTCGCAAATGCGACGCACCTCGCGCGAGATTGACTCTATTTCACCGCGCAACTCAGTTGCATCAGCCCTTTTTCCGTTGGTCGTCCGATTTTGGGAAAACTGGTCGGCCATTAAGAGCAGGTGACGCAGATCGGCGAGCGTTTGATCGTGCAAGTCGCGAGCGATGCGCCCACGTTCTCGCTCGGCTTCGTTAGCCAGGTTGAGTCTCGCGTCAGCGAGTTCGCGATTGGCTTCTACCAACGCCACGCTGGTTTTTACAATCCGACGCCGTTCGAGTACTGCCCAAAGCAAGGCGAGTAAAGCCAGGAGCAAGAGCACAGCCAATGCCGTCGATGTCCACGGAAAAGGCGCGCCTGCAACGTGCAAGTCAAATGAGAGAGGACTGGACGGCACCAGATCTTTTGTGAACGCGCGCGCCACAACTCGGTAGCTACCGGGTTTCAGTCCTTCAATGGTGAACTGCGATTCACGCGAAACTCTCTGCTTGATTATCTGTCCGCTGCCATCCGAGAGAATGAATCCATATTGAAACTGTTCCGGGAACGTGCGGCTGCTGATGGCGGATACGTCGAACAGCAAACTATTTTGGGGGTATTCGAGACTGAGGCCGCCGGCGAGCTCCGACGGCGAGTGCACGCGTTTACTTATGATGCGTGTGGCATAGAGAGTCGGGGCCACACGTCCGGGCGTGTAACGCACCACGCCACGGTTAGTAGCAATCAGCAAATGCATTCCGCCGTCTGATTGATGCTGCGGCAGAACGGCAAAGACATTTTGCGATGGCAGACCTTGTTCCGAGTCAAGTTGCGCGACGATTGGCCCAAGCTGCTCGTCGAGAGCGATGTGAAGAAGCCCTCCACCGCTGGTAGCGCACCAAACCGCGTCTGCGTCCTTCACGCTGACTGGTGAAAGACTTCGGGCGTCGAACGGCGCCGGCGCAGCTAAGGCGCATTGCGTCCCAGCCTTACACACATAAACACCGCGACCAGTTGCAAACCACAAGGCGTTCGGAGTGCGGGTAATTGAGCGTACGGCGGTTCCCTTGAGCTGGTCGAAGGCGGTCTCGGGTTGAGCCTGCTGCCCGTCAAAACTAAACACACCGTCATTCGCAGTTCCGATCAACAATCTCGAATCGCCGTCGCCAAACAAACTGATGATTTCACGTGGTCCACCAGAGTCGCGCGGCCAGATCAACCTGACGCGTGTATCCTCGTACAGTTCAACCCCGCGTCTGAAACTCGCGATGTAAACGGCATCTCTAAAGCGAGCGATGGCGCGAATACTTCCGACTGATTCAGCCGTTCCAAAGCCCGACTCTAAACGCGCAAAACTTTGATCTTCGATAGTGCCGCCGTCGCCTGCTCTGCCGCCGACGTAGAAGCCACTGGCAGAGCCGACCAGCAACCGCCCATTTTTATCTTCGGCTATTGAATAAATGATATTACGCGCGAGCTCGTTGACGGCGCGCCACAGCTTTTCTTGTTGGTCGTAAACAAACAAACCGCGGTTGGTCCCGGCGAGCAAGCCGCCATCAGATGTCTCATATAACGTACGGACAAAGTTGTTTTCCGGGCTGCCGCCGACAGTTTCAACGCGAGGCGCTTGTGGATCGTAACGACAGACGCCTCTATCAGTACCAAACCAGATGACGTTCTCTCGATCGACAAAGATGGAATAAACGTTGTCAGAGCGCAGCCCGCCCGCAGTACCGTCAAAGGTGAAACGCTGAA
>DATEDU010000064.1:0-4348 GCA_035281525.1 Pyrinomonadaceae bacterium
TTGTGTCAAGCCTCTGCCGACTGAGGTTAATCATATGAGTGTAAACACTTACGTCCGTCGCGTCCTTACTGTCAATCCACTGGAATGTTTGTTGCTTCATTGTGCGCCTACCAAAGTAGTTTCGGGCTTTACCGATTCCACCCAAGCAGCGACCTTCACCAAGCGTTTTGAGCAAAGGAGCAAAGGATGAATAAAGTTACCAGACTCTCTGTTTTCTTCGTAGCTTTGCTTGCGTTACTAACATCTCCCGTATCGGCCCAAACCACGGGTTCAATTTCCGGTGAGGTGAAGGACGAAAAGCAGGCGATTGTCACGAATGCCACCGTTACCGTTCGAAACGTAAAAACGAACGAATCACGAACCACGCAGACCGACGGCGACGGCCGCTACCGTTTCAACGGTATGCCCGTCGGCGACTACGAGATAACCGTTGAGTCTACCGGCTTCTCGAAGTACGTGCAGTCGGGTATTCAACTCGTGCTCAACCAGCAGGCGAACGTCGATGTGACGCTAAAGGCCGGCCAGCTAACCGAAGTCGTTAACGTTGTCGAGAACGCTTCGATTCTCAATAGCACCACTACCGAAGTCGGGACGCGGTTCGACAGTCGACGGTTATCGGAGTTGCCGATTGCTCCGAATCGCAACGTCTACAATGTCGCGCTGTCGGCACCT
Organism: Pyrinomonadaceae bacterium; assembly: GCA_035281525.1. Taxonomy (GTDB): domain Bacteria; phylum Acidobacteriota; class Blastocatellia; order Pyrinomonadales; family Pyrinomonadaceae; genus PSRF01. Next base: position 673 of record DATEDU010000064.1, read on the forward strand.
GGTGTGAGCCAACTGCAATCCAATCAGGCAGCATTCACCAACGGCATCAACTACTCGTCAAACGGCGGCAGGTTGCGTTCGAACAACTTCCTGCTCGACGGCCAGGACAACAACGACTTCGGCGTCGGCGGTGGTGTGGTTCAACTCAACAACCCCGACCTGATTCAGGAAGTGCGACTGGTTACCAATCAGTTCAGCGCTGAATATGGCCGCAACAGCAGCTCGGTGTTCAACGCCATCACCAAGAGCGGTTCGAACCAGTATCGCGGTTCGGCTTTCTGGTTCCACAACAACAATCACCTGAATGCTTGCAGCAACCTCAACAAGAACGGCGGCTTCTGCAATAAGAACGCTACCGACCCGTCGCGACAGATCGCTCCGTTCAGAGTTGAGAACCAGGCGGGAATGACTATTGGCGGTCCGCTGCACCTGCCACGGTTTGGTGAAGGTGGTCCAACCTACATCAGCGGAAAAGACCGGACGTTCTTCTTCTTCGCGCTGCAACGATGGTGGGATCGACGGTTCCAACAAGGACAGACGATCCAGGGCGCGCCGACCGAAGCTGGCCGACAGATTCTTCAGACGCAGGCTGGAAATCGGCCGCAAGTGCAGGCCTTGCTAAATTTCCTGCCGGCCGCTCAGACGCCGAATGGTCAAACGAGAAAGGTCATCATTAACGGCCAGGAGTTCACCATACCGTTGGGTTCGCTGACTGGCTCCAGTCCATTCATATTCAACGATTGGCAGCAGTCGATCCGCATCGATCATCATTTGAACAGTAATCACACCCTCAGCGGCCGGTATATTTATCAGGACGCTGATACCGTCGGCGCAGGTCAGGTGACGCCGACGGGGTATGAGTCATCGAACGTCTCGCGCAATCAAGGCGTGAACGTCGCGCTAAACAGCATCCTCAGTCCGAAGATGGTAAACGAGTTGCGATTGGCCTACCTGAGAGCGGCCAGCGCGACTGTCGCCAGAGACCTTCGTGCCGAGGCGATTCCGTCCATCCAGATCACGGACCTGGGATTGCTCGGTTTGAACGCCGGCAACACTCGCACTGCAATTGGTTTGGCTGCCAACTTGCCGCAAACGTCTTTTAGAAACACTTTCCAACTTCAGAACAACATGTCGTATACGACGGGTAATCATGGTTGGAAGTTTGGCGTTGACGTTCATCGCAGCCAGTTACACCAGTTATTTAAACCGACGACGCGAGGCCACCTCGTTTACACGGACCTCCAGAACTTTATAAACGACGTCGCCAACGTGCAAATCAACAAAGACTTGCCCGGCGTCGCTCGTGTTCTGCATTTGGATTGGCATGACTTCTATCTCTATGGACAGGACGAGTGGAAGGTTAGACCCAACCTGACCCTGACGCTCGGCTTGCGTTACGAGAATGCCGGCCAACCGATTCAGGACCTGGTCGAGTTCAACGATCCGGTTTTCGCGGCTTCAGGAAGCAATCCTGCTTTCAGAGTGCGACCAATCCCGGGACGCGACACCAATAACTGGGGACCCAGAGTTGGTTTCAACTGGAATCCGCACACCAGCAGCGACGGGATCATGGGCTTTCTCACCGGCGGCGATAAACTGGTCATCCGCGGCGGCTACACGCGCACGTACGACTACGCCTACACCAACATCGCGCTGAACATTTGGAGCTCTTTCCCATTTGTCGCTGCGTTCAACCAGCCGGGAGTTGTCGGCGCATTTGCCAACCTGAACAATGTGCCGATCGTCCCGGTCAATTTCACCCGCACGCAAGTGACGGAGGATTTTCATTCGCCGGCTTATGATTCGTTCAGTTTCGAGTTTCAACGTGAGCTGACTCGCGACAGCGTATTCCGCGTTGGTTATGTTGGCTCGAAAGGCACAGGTCTCTTCGAGAGTATCGATGGCAATCCGGTACGGTTCAGGACCTTGCCACCTTCACTGGCAAATCCGATCGTTCGGACGGATCCGACGATCGGAACGATCCGGTTGCGCGCTAACTCAGGATCGTCCATCTATCACTCAATGCAGGCGAGTTTCGAAAAGCGGCTGAGCCGCGGTGTCAGCGCGGGAGTTCACTTCACGTGGAGCTCGTTTATAGACACGATGTCGGAGATCTTCAATAACTCCACTTCCGAGATTGCGCTTGCGCAAGATCCGTTCAACCGCCGTCTCGACCGCGGAAGGTCTTCCTATGATCGTCCGCTACGTCTCGCGGGTAACTTCGTTTACGAGTTGCCATTCTTTAGTGACCAGAAAGGTTTTACGGGTCACATCCTCGGCGGATGGCAGGTCAACTCGAATTTCAACTTCCAGAGCGGCGCGCCGTTCTCGCCGTTGAATAACAGCGACATTTCCGGGACGCTTGGTGGTCTCGCTGCGGCTATCGGCATCGCGACCAGACCGAACGTCAACACCACTCTCGACGTTTCCAGAATGAGTGTGGAGGAACTGTTCGCGTTACGCGGAACCCCGACTCTCGCGGGCAACAACCTGTTTAGAGCGTTGGTAAGCGGACAGCGTATCGGCGATGCGGGACGCAACATCCTTCGTGCCGATGGTCTTAACAACGTCGATTTCGGCATCGTGAAGAACACGAACATTGGTGAGAATCAGCGGCTTCAGTTCCGCGCTGACTTCTATAACGCCACCAATACTCGCGACTTCGGTACGCCGAATTCGATCGTGACGGCTGCAGGCTTCCTGCGCCAGTGGGATACCGACGGTGGTAACCGTCGCATCAGCCTTGGTATCAGGTACGTCTTTTAGTTCCGACTGAAAGAGCAGCAATCAACGGCTGGGCCGGGGAATTAACGTTCCGCGGCCCGGCCTTTTACCTTCCGCCTGTTTTGCGGCGCGTAAACTTCCTTCCGCGACTGACGGGTAGTATCATTTAGGTCCGCTACAAATTCTCGTAAGGAGCAACGCTATGAGATGGCTTGTCGTCGCACTTGGAATTGCGTTAACAGCGACGGTTTCTATAGCGCAGCCGGCTTCGGATCCTACCGATGCGTCGAAGCTTGAAGTAGTCAAGTTTAATTGGGCCAAGGAACGGATCGGCTGGGAACGAGATCCTTTCGGTGGTCCAATTGAAAACTTCGATGAAACGCGTGCTCGCCAGCGAAACGAGAGAAGAATCGAAGACGCCAAGCGAGGCGGCTCCGCTGAAGTTGACAAGATCAAGCGGGAAGCCCGCGCCGACGCGGCGAACATTGCCGCCAAACACAAACAACCGCCGTCTCGTTACGTTTTTGTCTACAAGACGACCGTCAAGAATTTGAGTGACAAGCCGATCAAGTCGATCGACTGGGACTATGTGTTCCTCGACCGCAGCACCGAAACGGAAATTGGCCGCCGCGAATTTACGAGCGAAGAAAAGATCTCACCTGGTAAGTCGAAAGAACTGACTGTGACGATAACCAAGCCGCCAACACAGACGATCAGCTTGACTGCGCTCAACAGTGGGGAGCGCAAGTCGCTAATGGAACGTGTGGTCGTCGTCCGAATCGATTATGCGGACGGCACGAGTTGGCAGCGTCCGATGTAATTTGCCTGTGATGATCCGACGAGCGTCCTCAGAAGAAGCCGGTAAACTCACGCAGATTGCGCTCGATGCGAAGCGCTACTGGGGCTATCCCGAACACTGGATCAAACATTGGGAGTCAGACCTCACCGTCTC
>DATEDU010000065.1:0-16021 GCA_035281525.1 Pyrinomonadaceae bacterium
GGTTCACCGTAGAACGGCCGTGCTTCGCCATTACGTGTCTCCAAATTGTAGAATTGCTGTATTCTATCATTGCAACGCTGCCTTTGGATGTAGACGGACCGTTTTAGCTCTTTTCCGAGCAAAGCTTTGCATACTTCCAAAAAATAATTTCTGAGATTCAGATTAGGACACTACCAACGGCTCCTGTTAGGTTGTCGTGAGCATACTGATCTGCGTAAAATCAGTGCGCCCCAGGCATGCTAACCGACAGAACTAGTTCACCGGACTAGCCATAAACCTCAGGAGGTCGAAATGATTCGGATGATCCGCCCTACCATCTTCAAGCCAGGAGTCCGCAGACGACATCAAGGGGGTTCAAAAATACAACAAGGTGGTCCAACGACGCACTGGTTTATGCGTTATGTTGCCGCGACGCTCATCCTGTTTGTGGCAGTGACCTCTGTCCTCGGAACGTGCGGAGGTGGCGGCGGCGGTGGTAGTGGCGGCATGTCCGGCGGCAGTGGTGGTCCAAGCGCACCTGTCTACCTCGTGCCGTGGAAGATACGGAAAGCATCAGATGCCGCGCCACAAGGCTTGGTTCTCTATTGGTTTCCGGCCACCGAGAACGAGCTGCGAAACTCCAGCTTGAGAGAATCACGGATCCTCTCGCTGTACGCTGCGAAGTGCATCGCAATGGAAGTAGCAGACGGCAAAGTAGCGAATGCAGAGAAGTTAGTCGGCGGCTCACAACTGCCGGTGGCCGTACTCGCCACGGCCGACGGTAATCCGATCAACAAGGTCGAGAATAAAGCCGGCAAGCTCAAGGTGGGCGACGTCGAGAAAGTCGTGGACGCCGAGTTCAAAGCGCGTGAAGGCTCGATCGAGACGCAAATCAAAGACGCTGCTGAGAAAGCGAAAGCCGGCGACAGTGCCGGTGCGGTCGAGATCTACAAATCCGTGCTCGAACACAAATGCATGTTCCCGAAGAAGGCTAAGGACGCCGCAAACCAACTCAAAAAGTTGGGCGTCGCCGTGAACGTGGATGTGACGCAGGAGCCCGTGTTCGATCGTCAGAAGAGTGCAGTAATCGAACAGACCATGCGTCGAGGTCTAATTGCAGAAATCAGGGAACAATATCGTCTCGCCGAGAGGCTCTATCGTAAGGCCGCTTTGATGGATCCCGCAGATCCAACGCCACTCAGATACCTCGGCGAAACTTATCGTCATCACACAGGCGAATGGGACAAGGCTCGCGTCGAATTTCAAAAGATACTCGACATGCCGTCTGATCCGCTGTCACGCGCAGTTGCGCTGCATGGACTCGGGAAGATGACTATTCACGATGGAGAGTTCAAAAAAGGACTCGCACTGTTCGAGCAGTCAATCGGAGAGTTTCCGCTGCCCATTACGTACCGCAACCTCGCTGTCTACTGGAACTCTGAAGGCGATCCTGCGAAAGGCAACGAGTACACTCAAAAAGCGCTCGCGCTGGATCCGAAAGATCCTTACAACATCGTCTTTGCGGCAGTGTTCATGGCAGCCAATGGCAAGAAGGATGAGGCGTTGAAGATTGCTCGGGCGAATATGAACCTGTTGCCGGCTTCTTACAACCTGGCGGCGATTTATGCTCAGAACGGACAACGCGACAAGGCGCTGAGTTTACTCCGTCGTCACTTCTTCCGTTACGAGCGTTACCAGGCGGTGAGAGCTAAGGAGATGATGGAAGCGCGCGTCGATGCGGTGTTCGAATCAATTCGTCATGACAGTGAGTTCATGGCGCTGACGAGCGGCGCCGACGGCAAGCTCCAGATGCCGATGAGGAATATGAATACCGGGTCACAGAATCAGTAAGCTCAACCACGGTTGCCAGGATGTACTGTCCTCAATGCGCGACACAGAATGCGGACGATGTAAAGTTCTGTCGCTCCTGTGGGAGAGAGCTGGAAGCCGTAGCACTGGTGTTAAGTGGCAAGTCAGCGAAAGTCGAAACAAAGAATGATCCCAAGACGGCGCAGGATTGGATAGAAAAGCGAATCGAAGGTGTCAGCGGTATCACTCGCGGATCGATATTGCTGACAGTTTCGCTGCTAATAGGTATTGCCATCGGCCTTTTCCTACCGCGCACTTTTGATGCGCCGTGGATTCTGATCTGGATGGTATTTTTCGGCTGGCTCGCGGTGTGGGGCGGCATCGAGATGGCTTACGGCCTTAGCAGCGTGCTCGAGTCTAAAAGTAGATTACGTCTGCTGGAACTGACAGGTAAGTACGCCGCTGATGCGGTTCAGCATCAGTTACCAGGCGGTGAGCCAATAATGAATCCCTCCGCATTCAGGTCGTCTCCTCCCGTAAGCGTTACCGATGGCACAACGAGACAACTAGACGATAAAGTTAAGTAGGCCTGATCTTCCCCGCTGCCGCTAGGGCCTAACTTGTTAAGGAACTATAATTAGTTTTCCCAATCAACCCCCCTTCCTTAAGAGCTCGAAAAGTTTTAGAGATAACCTATGGCGAGAGTAACCGCGCTCAATGTCAATGGGAAAAAGAGAGCGGTCAGTGTTGACGCCGGCGTCAGTCTACTCAACGTGCTGCGGGAAGAGCTCGATCTAACTGGTACTAAATACGGATGCGGTGAAGGACGATGCGGCGCCTGCACGGTTTTAGTCGATGGTCAGGTGACACGCTCGTGCGTCACTCCTGTCAGTAAAGCAGTCGGGAAGCAAATCACGACAATCGAAGGCCTCGCCAAGGACGGGAAGCTTAACCCGCTGCAGGAAGCGTTCATTCAAGCCGATGCGCTGCAATGCGCGTTTTGTACCTCAGGGATGATCATGGCGGCAACCGGGCTGCTTAACAGGCATGCGCGACCGAGCCGCGAAGAAATCATTCGCAGCATGAATCGCAACGTTTGTCGCTGCGGAGTGTATCAACGAATTGTCGACGCGATTCAGATTGCGTCAGGCCAAACTCCTGATCGCAAGGAGGTGGCGGAATGATCGACGACTCGGCGACACGGAGACGCGGAGACACGGAGAGCGAAGATGAAGTGTTCAATTCAATTGAACCCGAGCGCTACGAACTATTCGAAGCAGCCGGCTACAACTTCAATCTGGACCGTCGTGGTTTCCTCAAGACGTTTGGGCTCGGCATTCTTTTGATAGTTCCAGCTACTCGCGTTCCGTCACAGCAGGGCGAGTCTGGCGGGGGTCGATTCAATGACAATGCTCCGAAAGAAGTCGGCGCATGGATTCACATCGACGAAAATGGCGTCGTGACTGCTTACACCGGAAAAGTTGAGTTCGGTCAAAACATTCGCACGTCCCTGACGCAAGCCGTCGCGGAAGAACTGCACGTTCCACCAACGTCGGTTCGGATCGTCATGGGTGATACCGAACTGACTCCTTTTGATATGGGAACGTTCGGCAGCCTCACGACGCCGCTGATGGCGCCGCAGCTGCGCAAAGCTGCGGCGGCTGCGCGAGAAATCTTAACTGCCATGGCTGCGGAGCAGCTGAAGCTTCAACCAAACGAGTTACGGATCGTAAACGCCCGTTTTGTAAATCACGATGAGTCAAAGACTCTGACGCTCGCGGAAGTCGCTAAAGGTCGCAAGCTCGTGAAAGTGATTCCCGATAACATCGCGATTACGAAGCCGAGTGATTGGACAATTGCCGGTAAGTCATTAACTAAAGTTGACGCGGCCGATTTTGTAACGGGTAAGCATCGCTACACCTCCGATTTCAACCGCGAAGGGATGGTGTACGGAAGGGTAGTCCGTCCGGCTACGCTTAACGCCAAGTTGAGTTCAGCAAACACGAAGGCTGCCGAAGCATTGCCCGGCGTGAAAGTTGTGGTTGATGGCGACTTCATCGGTGTAACCGCACCGAAGCAGGAAACCGCAAACAAAGCGGCAAAACTGATTGTCGCCGAATGGCAATCGCCGCCTCAACCTTCGCAGGCAGAGTTATTCGAGTTGCTGCGCAAACCAGCAACAGAACGCCGAGGCGGTGGTGAAGGCAGAGGTCGCGGCGCGCGAACGCAAGGCTCGATTGCAGAAGGCATGGCTGCCGCCGAGAAAAAGCTTTCAGAAACGTACACTGTCGCTTACATCGCGCACGCTCCGCTTGAACCACGCGCTGCCGTAGCCGAATGGACCGGCGACAAGCTCACTGTGTGGACGGGCACGCAAAGACCCTTTGGTGTTCAGGGTGAATTGGCCGAGGCGTTTCATATTTCCGAAGATAAGATCCGGGTGATCGTTCCCGATACCGGTTCGGGTTACGGCGGGAAGCATACTGGCGAGTGCGCCGTTGAAGCCGCGCGTCTCGCTCGAGCCGCCGGTAAACCCGTGAGGTTGGTGTGGACTCGCGAGGAAGAATTCAACTGGGCTTATTTCCGTCCCGCGGGCGTGATTGATATCAAGAGCGGCGTTAAATCAGACGGCACGATCACCGCGTGGGAGTTTCACAATTACAACTCAGGTAGCGCGGGCATTCAGATTAAATACGACATTGCGAATCACGACATACGTTTTCACTCGTCGAACTCGCCACTGCGCCAAGGCTCGTATCGTGGGCTTGCGGCTACTGCCAATCATTTCGCGCGCGAGAGTCACATGGATGAACTGGCATTCGCGGTGAAAATGGATCCGATCGAATTTCGATTAAAGAATATAAAGGACGAAAGACTGCGTGACGTGTTGCAAGCCGCAACCAAAGCGTTCGGCTGGGGTAAGACCAAACCGGCGAATGGTCACGGCTTTGGTTTAGCCTGCGGTTTCGAAAAAGGTGGTTACGTCGCGACTTGCGCGGAGATCGCGATTGAGAAGCCGCGCAAGACGAAAGGCAATCCTACGGTAAGAATTGTGCGTGTCGTTGAAGCGTTCGAGTGCGGCGCCATCGTCAATCCCCTTCACCTCAAAAACCAAATCGAAGGTTGCATCGCCCAGGCAGTTGGCGGCGCGCTATTCGAAGAGATCAAGTTTGAGAACGGAAAGATCCTTAATGGCCGCTTTGCGGATTATCGGCTGCCGCGGTTTAGCGACAACCCTTTGATCGAGATTGTGCTGGTGGACCGGAAGGACCTGCCCTCTGCCGGGGCCGGTGAAACTCCGATTGTCGGCCTCGCCCCAGCAGTCGCTAATGCGATCTTCAATGCGACAGGTGTGCGTATAAGATCGCTTCCGCTTGTACCTAAAGGCATTCCGTTAACAACCCCTGCTCAATGAAAGTCACGTTCACGAAGACGGCTGAGCGTCGCTATCGAGTATCGGTTGAAGGTCCGGGTCTTGTCTCGTCGTGGATGGAACCGGCTCCAGGCTACGATGATCGGTTACCGCATGACATGGCCCACTTTGTCGTGGAGAACGAACTTGGTATTAGCGGCGGAGTATTCGGCCAGCTTGCTGGTGGTGGTCATGCGGGTACTTTTACCGGAACAGCCGAAGCGCATAAGAATAAACGCGCGCTCTCGCGAGTCGTCAGGCGAGGACACCGAATCGCGGCCGCTAATAGGAAGGATGCTAGTCTGTCAGAGAGAATTATTTGGCTCGCCTGCTCAACATGGAACAACAAACCTTCAGGCGTGCCGCCGATTCAAGGTGTGTCGGCCGAAGACATAAAGCGAGTATGCCGAGAGTTTGACGCAGTGAGTGCAGTCTGGTCAAAACTCCATGTCGGCGAATCGATGACCCTCGTTTGGCGTGGTGAAGCAGCCCGAGTACAAAAAAGGCGCGCGCGACACCGATGAGTTTACGTTGACCTTATACGGTTCCGCATGGAAATCCGCATGTTAAGAGAGGAGGAACACCTCAGCGGAGACATCGATGGACCAAACACCGCAAAACTTCAACATTAGTAGACATGTTGACCTTTTTAATTACTACTATGACAACTTTACTGAAGAAGTTTTAGATGTCATACGCAAGGAAACTTTTGGGGAAGACATCGGCCAGAACAGCTGGCTCACAGCTGATGAATACGACCGCTTCATTCGCTGGCTTAATCTCACACCTGACGATCACGCTCTTGAAGTAGCATGTGGCGCCGGCGGGCCGGCTCTTTACCTCGCGAACCAAATTGGGTGCTACGTCACGGGGATCGACGCCAATGAAAGCGGCATCGCGACCGCCACTCAAAGAACCACGGAATTAAACCAGAGTAATCGCGTAACTTTTAAAGTAGCGGATGCGAATGGACATTTGCCTTTTGCTGACAACTCCTTTGATGCGATCTTGTGCATCGACTCAATGAACCATTTTCCAAATCGATTAAGCGTGTTCGAGGAGTGGCGGCGCGTCCTTCGCCCTGGTGGTCGCGCCGTCTTTACGGACCCAGTCGTAATCACTGGGCCGGTAACTAACCACGAACTGGCAATGCGGAGCCTCGTCGGTTTCTTTTTGTTCGCGCCGCCTGGCATTAACGAACAGCTCATCGAGAAGGCGGGCTTCGAACTTGTCAAACAGGAAGATGTAACTGAAAACGCGGCTTTGATCTCAGGTCGGTGGCACGAAGCACGGCAACGCCATAAAGAGGCCCTTCTCGAAATCGAAGGTGAAGCGCGTTTTGAAGGTCTACAACAATTCTTTGCAGCGGTTCATCTCCTCACCAGCGAGCGGCGGCTGTCGAGAATCGTTTATCTCGTCGAAAAGCGATCCAATTAATACAGAGAATTCAGAAGTCAGGTTGCGATCAATGCACGTCGCCGTTGGAGCCTTTCGGTTCCCGGTACCACCGAGGCCCCGATGCGTATTCTCGATCGGTCGGTCTAAGGCGCGTGAGTGAACGCTTGGGATCGATATGAGCGCATGCGACGTGAATTGCAGTTATTACAGCCATCGGAGCAACATAAGAATTGAGGAACGACGGGCTGACGACAAGCGCAACCAAATGACTGTCGCAGTAACGGGCTATCGGTGTGGTGTCGCTGTCTGTTATTCCGATCGTAGGAATGCCACGTTTCTTAGCCTGAAGCACCGCGTCGACCGTATCCCTAAGACATTGACCAAAACTGATCGCCACCAATAGATCTTTCGACGTTAGAGCTTTGACTTTGTGATACAGATTGCCGGCAGTGCCGACTGGCGCTTCGGCTTCGAAACCAATCACCGAAAGACCATAGGCGAGGTAGTAAGCAAGAGAAGCAGCAAAGTCTAATCCCACGACCATCACGCGACGCGACCGTTTGATCATCTTAGCTACTTCCAAAACCTGTCGACTATCAAGATCTGCTTTTAGTGTATTTAAGTTCGCCAGCGCCTTATCGAGAGCATGATCGATGTGGTCGGTCACACTTCGCTTTTCCCTGGTAGCAGCCTTAAGCGCGGCATAAGGAGTGATGCGAGCTACGAAATGTTGCCGGAGATCGGCAGCAAATTGGGCGAAGCTTTGGTAGCCCAGGACCTGAGTAGTGCGCAGAATTGTTGTCGCATCAACGTGATAACGTTTCGCCATCTCTCGCGACGAAAGGAAACACGTCTCATCCGCCGAGTCGAGGATCGCACGCAGTAGACGTTGGCGTCTTGGGTTTAGTCGAGACCGTGCTCGGGCGAAACGAGAATCAAGAGCAGTCGGCTCGCTCTTGCCATCGCCCTTATTCTTGTTGGCGTCCGCAGAAGTAAAGACGCGGGGACGGGGAGACGGGGCGACACGGGGAACAGACGGTCCCCGTGTCTCCGAGTCCCTCGATTTCCGTGTCTTTTCGGATGTCTCGCGCGGGTTAGCAGTCTTCATTTAGAGCACCTCACTCCGCTCGATTCGCTCAACAGTCTGGGTGTTGCTCATCAAGTAATCCAAATCAATTCCGAATCCAAGTCCCGGTGCGCGAGGCACCTTGACGGTACCGTTTTCATCAACGAATACTTCCGGCGTGATCACATCTCGCTTAAAGTAGCGCGAACTCGCGGAGATATCACCCGGCAGCGAGAACCCCGGCAGGCTGGCAAGAGCAATGTTGTGAGCCCGGCCTATCCCAGACTCCAGCATTCCTCCACACCAGACTGGTATACCTTCCGAATAGCACAAGTCATGAATTCCGAGCGCCTGTGAATAGCCACCGACACGTCCGATCTTTATATTGATGATCCGGCAACTCCCCAGCGCTAACGCATGCTCCGCACGCCGCCGGCCGGTGATACTTTCATCCAAACAAATCGGTGTAGCTAGCGCAGACTGAAGCTTCGCATGATCGATCAAATCATCATGATCGAGAGGCTGCTCTATCATCAATAATCCGAAGTCGTCAAGGGCTCGCAAATAACGCTCGTCTTCGAGTGTATAAGCAGAGTTGGCATCAACCGAAAGTAAAATCTCAGGATGCTGACGCCGGACCTCTCGGACTACGTCCACATCCCAACCAGGTTTGATCTTGAGTTTGATCCGTTGATAACCGAGCCGGAGATACCGATCGACGCGCTCCAGGAGACGATCGATTGTGGGCTGAATACCCAGGCTCACACCGACAGGGATATGCGTGAGTGTCCCGCCGATCAGTTGCGATAACGACTGACCTTCGGCCTTGGCGAGGAGATCCATATACGCGAGCTCTAATCCGGCCTTGGCCATATTGTGCCCACGAAATGGCGCGAATCGAGCGGCCAGATCTCTAAGATTTGTCAGGGGCCGAGACAAAAGAGCAGGTGCGAGAAAGTCCCTGATCATATGACAAGCAGTGCCAACAGTCTCGTAGCTATAGCGAGGTGCCTCGGCGGCGACTACTTCCCCCCATCCACATAATCCATCTGCTTCGAGCCGAACGAGAAAGATAAGTCGTGAATCGATACTTCCGAAGCTGGTCTCGAATGGCTCATTTAGCGGCAATCGCACGAGACGCATCTCGACGTTCTCGACGCACAGCGTCTCAGAAGTCGTATGCCAGGGCTGCGACCCAACTCGGGATTGCGTTTGCATGGACGCGGAAGATAGCAAATCACTTATTACGAGGCAAGGTATTTTGCAGCATCTGTCGCACTATTGACAACCTGCAGCACGTGCGGTATATAGCTGCCGGTATCCAACAAACGATCTATCCAATCAAAGAAGAAGATCTCTTTCCTTGATACTTCTATGACACTGCCACGAAGTATTCGCTCAATCGCTTTCCTTCTTTTTATCCTGGCGATCTCTCAGCTAGCGCATGCGCAAGATGCCCCACTCAATGGATTCGACGAGTATGTCAACAAGGCGATGCGTGAATGGGAAGTTCCGGGGTTAGCTGTCGCTATCGTCAAAGACGACCGCGTAGTCTTTGCGAAGGGGTACGGCGTCCGAAAACTTGCCGACCCTGCGCCGGTTGATGAGAAAACGCTGTTTGCAATTGGCTCGTCATCGAAGGCCTTCACAGCCGCTTCGATAGCGATGTTAGTTGATGAGGGCAAGATCAAATGGGATGATCCGGCCACGAAGTATCTTACCGGCTTTGAGGTTTACGACCCGTATGTCACCCGCGAATTGTCAGTACGCGATCTGCTGTCTCACCGCAGCGGGCTAGAGCGCGGCGACCTTCTCTGGTACGGCACCGAGTACGACCGCGACGAAATCCTACGTCGCACACGCTTCCTAAAACCAACCTGGAGCCTGCGGAGCACATTCGGATATCAGAACCTCATGTATTTGGCGGCCGGCCAACTCATTGCCCGCGTAAGCGGCAAGAGTTGGGATGACTTCATCCGTCAGCGCATCTTCGTTCCACTGGCGATGACCACGAGCAATACAAGCATCAAAGACTTCAAAAACACAGACAACGTTGCTGCCCCACATGCCAAGCTCGAAGAGAAGGTCGTACCAATACCGTGGCGTAACATTGATAACATCGCCCCGGCAGGCTCGATTAATTCAAACGTCGTAGACATGGCCCAGTGGGTCCGGCTTCAGCTTGGGCAAGGTGAATATCAAAAACAGCGCCTCCTAAGTTCTGGCGCCGCCAAGGAGATGCAAACATCTCAGACAGTAATTCGCGCCGAGCCGCCATTCTCACTGATTTATCCGGAAGCTCATTTCCTGAATTATGGTCTCGGCTGGTTCCTGCACGACTATCGAGGGCGCAAGGTAGTCGAACACGGCGGTGCAATAGATGGAATGAGAGCGCAGGTCGCCATGATACCCGAAGAAAAACTGGGCCTTGTCATCCTCACTAACATGGGCGGCACCACTCTTCCAGTGGCACTCATGTTCCGAATCTTCGACGCGTATCTTGGCGCGCCTCCGCGAGACTGGAGCGCCGAAATGTCGAAGACCATTAAAGCCTTCGAGGAACAGGGCAAGGCTGCGCAGAAGAAGCAGGAGGCGGAGCGGGTAAAAGACACGAGACCTTCAGTCGCGCTCGCCGACTATGCGGGAACCTACAAGAATGATCTGTACGGCGACGTGAAGGTCACTCACCAGAACGGGAAGCTGGGTGTGCGATTTGGCCCGGCTTTCACAAGCGAGTTGGAGCATTGGCACTACGACACCTTCCGGGCAAAGTTCGTCGGTGCCGGAGTCAGTTACGCTTACATGACCTTCGCGTTAAACGCGCAGGGTAAGTTAGAGACTCTCACTTTGAATTTGCCCGGCGTTGCTGATTATCCCTTCAAGCGAGCACCGGAAACGCCCCCCGCCGCTGCCGCAATTTCTATTAGTGAAGACGAGTTGAAGAAGTTTGCAGGCCAGTATGAGTTGAAGACGCCGCCTCTCCAGGTCAGCATCGAGATGGTGGGCGGAAAACTCAAGGCAGTTGTCCCGGGTCAGCCCGTGTACACGCTCGTGCCTGTTGCTGCCAATCGCTTCAGTATTGAAGGAGCGCCCGCAGGCTTCTTCATACAATTTGAGATGGCTGAAGGGAAAGTAAAAAGCTTGACCTTAATGCAAGGGTCAGGACCAAGTCTCGTCTTTTTGCCGAAGCAGTAATAGTAAATCGTAATCGATCTGCCTAACTGGAGGTAACGAAGCGATGAGGATTACACGCATCCTTACTGGCTTGAGCTTAGTGTGCTCGTTTTTCAGCTTGTCGGCAGTGGCCCAGACAACTTCGACGATCGAAGGTACTGTTAAAGATCCTCAGGGCGCAGTGATCGCGGGCGCGCAGCTCAATGCGAGCTCCTCTTCACTAGCCACGGAGCGGACGGCCACCAGCGACCAGGACGGCTTTTACCGGTTCACCGCCTTACCTCCCGGCTCCTATACGGTGTCTGTTTCACAAAAGGGTTTCGCTACGCGAACTTTTGAGAATCTCGAGCTTACCCTTAATCGCACTCTGACCTTAGACATTGAACTTGCGGTTGGCGAGGTGGTTCAGGGAAATGTGCAAGTTACAGCGGGCGCGCAACTAATCGATCCGACGGCATCCGCAACCGGAGGGACCATCACTCCAACGCAGATTGTCGAGTTGCCGGTCAACGGCCGCGAATACCTGGACTTAATGCAACTCGTCCCAGGAGTAACAATCAACCGGCAAGCCAATCAAGGCAGCGATAGCACGACACCTGTTCTGGGCGAGCGTGCCGGCAATAACAATTTTTTGATTGACGGACAGCCAAACAAAAACACTGTCGACGGTGGACCCGCAGCGCCTTTTAATCAAGAGACGATAGCTGAGTTTCAGGTGCTGACCACTGGGTACAAAGCGGAATTCGGACAAGCGTCCGGAGCGATAGTCAACGTCATCACTAAGAGTGGTGGAAATGATTGGCATGGCGTGGGCTCTGTCTTTTACCGCGACGATGCATTTGATTCGTCCAACTCACTCGATCCGACACAAACCGACGCGCCCTTTCTGAAACGGTGGGATTACAGTGTGGCGTTGGGAGGACCAATAGTTAAGGATAAGTTTTTCTTCTTCGGTTCATCGGAGCGAATTACCGAGGAACGGCACCTGGATTTCCTATTTCCCGCCGCCGCTCCGCAAGCTCTTCGTGATCTCGAGGCAGAGTTTGATAATCCTGCACGCATTTTTGAGACGCGAAACTTTTTGAAATTCGATCAGCAACTGGGTCGGCATCAGCTGACCCAGCAGATGAATTACACGAACCGCGTAGTCAGAGAATTCCTGCCATTATCACAGTCGGCCAGTTTGCCATCGCGACGCAATGACACTGGCGCGCGTCACCTGCTACTCGGCTTTTCAGACACGATGCTGCTGGGTGAACAGGGAAATCCCTGGATAATAACTCTGCGTGGGGCGTATCGCGGCGAGCCTTCGGACACCAGACCCTCGCATCCGGAGGCCGGCGCCGCGACTACATTCTTCCCATTTGCGAATGTCTTTACCGGTTCGTTTGCAGGCGATTTTCCTCCGGTGAGTTTTGGTAATCCCGATTCCCCCAGCAATCTAAACCAGAAATACACATCCTTCGGAGCTAGTGCAGCAAAACTTTTCGGCGATCACAATTTGAAGGGTGGTTGGAATTTCCTGCGAACAAAAGTTGACGGCGTAGAGACGCGGATTGTCACTACGCAACTCTTTGCGACCGTCGGCGACTTTGCCACGTTTGGTCCCGTCAATGCCGGCTTCTTTACGGCTACAACGGTTGGCGGGCTCACGCCTGAAGCCAACGAGATTCACTTGCGAAATAACTACCACGGCCTCTACTTTCAGGACGATTGGAAGGTTCGCAATAATTTAACTTTGAATCTTGGTGTCCGATGGGATTATGACTCGGAATTCGTAACGAAAAAGAATGTCGCTCCGCGCGTTGGCTTCGCGTGGGCTGCAACGCCCAAGACTGTAGTTCGCGGACACTTTGGGATCTTTTTCGATCAGTTTCGGTTAGGGCTTGTGCGGGATGTCCCGGCGTTTGGCGGTGCGGATCGCAGGGTCGTCCAACCCTTTTCATATCCTCGCGGCTTTTTCGGAGTTCCAACTCTTATTGTCGCTGCGACGAACGCCCAGCTGTTTCGACCCACAGGACTTTGCATTTCGCCAAACTTGACCGACGCGCAAATCGCCGCGCTCGGAGCGACCTGCCCGTTTGGTGCAACAATGCCATTAGTTGGTCGCGACAGGCTTAACCGCGTAGTCGCGGCGGGCCATGCCTTTATTCCCGACAACTCAGTCATAAACATAAGCAATATTCAAGCATTGTCGGGACTAACTCCGGACCAGTTCGCAGCACAGGCAAGCGCCGCTGTCGGGCAGCCGGCAGGTTTCTTCTTCTGGGGTCCATTCGGCGCGCTTACACATGCGGCAATTCCCCCGCGGCTATTTCCAACAAGTATCGACGACAGTTTCGAAACTCCTCATACGCTGAGCTTCAGTGCGGGCGTGCAGCACGAGCTGACGAACGATACGGTGATCGAACTTGATTTTTACCATCGGGACATCCGTGACATGCTGGGGATCCGGCAGAGCAATCTCGCTTTTCAATCGCGAGTAATAGGACGCACTTTCTTGCCGCCATTTCCTCAAGGCGAAATCACCACTTTCGGTCCCTGGTACGATGGAACTTATAGTGCGGTGATCCTCAACTTCAATAAGAGGTTAAGTCGTCGCTTTCTGCTTGGCGGCAACGTTACGTTTGCGCATGCCAGAGACAATCAGCTTGGTATTCAAACGTTGCCGTCCGACAGCTTTGTTGGAATTGTGCCAACTGTAACTGAACCAGGAACTGGCAGAACGAATACAAACAGTTCGTTCGTCCTGCCCAATGGCAGGTTCGTCGCTCGCGCCGGAACATTTCTCAACGGACCTGATCTTGATGAGGGACCATCCGATTTGGCGCTCGATCACATCTTCCAGATCCATGGACTGGTCATGTTGCCCTGGCAGATTCAAATTAGCAGCATCTTCAGAGCGCAAAGCGGATTCCACTTCAGTCGTGCTGCTGCGATTACTGAGGACCCGGATGGTAATGGGACTTTTAACACGATCGATCACGGGCCTGGTGGTGGCCGCAACGAATTCACTGCGCCTCCCTTCGTCAATCTCGACATGCGCTTCACCAAGCGTTTTGATTTAACCGAAAGGGTTCGGATGCATGTGTTGTTCGAGTTCTTCAATCTCTTGAATCGTCAGAATCCTGCCGCGGTCAATATACTCAACAACTCGCTCTTTGGTACGCCGTCGCAAGTGTTACCGGGACGCGAAGGCCAACTCGGTTTCAGGATCGAGTTCTAAATGCATGTCTTTTATTGTTTAGCTAGTCTGCTGTTCTGAAAGGCGTTAAAGAAATCAACTTCATCACCCCGTTAGGGGTGACATGTTTATAGAGCGTATGCAGATCTCGAACTCAAACGCCGTGCGAAGGGGCGGAAAGAGACTTCACAGGAATTACTTAACTGACTTCCGCGCCTTCGCAGGGCGCCGGAGTAGCGTTCTGCGCATTCTATAAACATCGCACCCCTAGCGGGGTGAAGCATCCCGGAATGCATTAATTGGACTTGAGAGACCAGACAAAACACGATCCACGAATTCACATGAACTAACTGAGACAAGATCCCTTTAACCCATGAAGCAAAGTATAGATTTATGGACGCGGCGTCAGCTACTCAAGCGGACAGCGCTGGCAAGCGCAGGGATGGTTGCAGTTCCCATGATCAATCGCGGTCGCTTTAGTTTGTTCGCACATTCGCTGTTCGAATACTCGACGCGGGCGATCGATCTGATGAAGCGGGCTACTGTCATTGATATGCTCAGCCCGTTTTCCGTCAGCTCCTCGAGGGGCCTGAAGTGGTTTTCCAATCCCGACAGCTTTACTTCCGCTGACCTCCAAAGATTCAAGGACTCGGGCATTAATGTCTTTCATATCGCCGTCGGTACAGGCGGCCGCGAAGCTTACCTGAACACCCTCAGATTTATCGGGTCTTGGAATGGATTTCTTTCCAATCACGACCAGTCGCTAATGCGCGTCGATAGTGTCGCCGATCTCGAACGGGTAAAGAGTTCGGGAAAAATCGGCGTGCTGCTTGGCGTACAAAACTCTGAACATTTTCAAACCCTGGACGACGTAAATTTCTTCTATGGCCTCGGCCAGCGAGTCTCGCAGCTCACCTACAACACTCGCAATCTCATCGGCAACGGCGCCACCGAACGACGCGATGAAGGACTGAGTGATTTCGGAGTCGCCATTGTCGAACGTATGAACAAGATCGGGATGGCAGTTGACGTTTCACACTGTGGTGATCGCACCACGATCGACGCGTTCGAGGTGTCAAAGAAGCCGGTTCTCATCACGCACTCCAACTGCCGCGCTCTTGTGCCCGGTCATCCGCGGCTAAAGACCGATGAAGCGATCAAGAAAATGGCCGCGTCGGGGGGCGTTATGGGAATCACGGGTGTGCGCATGTTTGTGAAAGCCGACGAGCCAACCTCCATCGAGCACGCCCTCGATCATTTCGATCATGTGCGGAAACTTGTAGGGGTAGAACATCTCGGCGTCGGCAGCGATGTGGACCTGGATGGTTATGACGACATGCCGCCAGAGGAAAATAAACGGTTGCGCGCGGGCTACAAAGGCAGCTATGCATTCCGCGACAAAATCGATATCGAGGGGCTGGACCACCCAAAGCGGATGTTTGACCTCACCGAAGGTCTCGTGCGACGGAACTATACCGACGAACATATTGAACTGATTCTCGGTGGCAACTTCAAGCGCGTACTCACCCAGATTTGGTCAGTCTAATTCGACCCCGCGTGGCTATTCGATTTTTGATGCTGAACTATTTTGAGAACAAAAACGATCCACTAAATTGCACGAAACAACACGACGCTTTTCTTCGTGGATTTTCGTGTTATTTCGTGGATCGTTGATCCTTATGATCATGCGACAACTAATTCTCGGCTTAATGCTTTTGACCCTCTCGGTCACTGCCTTTGCTCAAGGCACACGATTACTCCGTCATCCAACTGTCAGCCGCGATCGGGTGGCATTCGCATACGCGGGCGACCTATGGATCGTCTCGCGTGATGGAGGAGAAGCGCGCCGCCTAACCTCGACTCCCGGCGTAGAGACCGAGCCACACTTTTCACCGGATGGTTCACAGATCGCCTTCACGGCCACGGTTGCTGGTAATACAGACGTTTACGTTATGCCGAGTGCCGGTGGTGAGCCTAAACGACTAACCTACCATCCCGG